>CAMJVU010000027.1 GCA_946409305.1 uncultured Cytophagales bacterium | reverse complement strand
CAAAAGAAATGTTACGATGCCAAATTTTCTGTCGGAAAAGGAGACTCTCTTTAGGGCGGAGTGTAGCAATTGTGGATGATTTTGCAACAAGAGTGACCCAGATAGCATTTGTTATACAAATATAATAAATGTATCAAATACCCCGTCCCCCATGATTCATGATTCACTTGATTATTTCATTTTCTTGAATAAATAGGCCTTGTAATTCATCACAGATGTATAATTCCTTGGTATCGTCTACTCTAAATAATAATCTATCATCATAATACAAAACCACAACATCACAGTTGAACTTATTCTTGTATGGTTGAACCAGCGGGTGAAGTCTTCCACTAAAAAGATTCCCTTTTTTTATCATCTTCAGACCTTTGTTTAATATATAAGACTTGTGTATATCTTCGTTTGCCCTATTGCTTATTATTGAATAAATCTTACCTTCCTTTTCTACTTTGATAAAGTAAGCTCCATGAGGTAGGTAATTAATCTCTTTTACTTTATAGCATGACCTCTCAACATCACATGCGGAATCTTCCATTTCGGTGCGTCTATTAAACTCGATTGAAGAAGCATCGACAACACATAGGTAAGGGTCAAACGCCTTGGGAAACTCGTCATAAGTTGATGGATTCACATAATGAAACATGTAAATATTTTTTAGATTAAAGTGACTGTGTTCATGAATATTGATGTTAACACCTAATTGCCATTTTTTTCTGAAATATAATAAATCCTTTTCAGAGGTCAATTTTACGGCCTCTCCTCTTATATGTAAAATATTGTATAGATTTGTCGTATCACCCCTTAATGTGTAGTATGTTATGTAATCCTTTATTGGAAATTTTGAAACGGTGATGTCTGATGGAATATGTTTTCTCTCTTCATGTGAGTAAGGAGGGAATTCATAAAAATCCGTCATCCAGTAAGATCCTTTTCTGATATCATCTGGTATTTTGTTTAAATTGTCAACTATAATCTCATTGTCTTCTTTTACAGTGAAAAAATAGTCAAATTCTTTATCAGTCGGATACAATGCGCTACTATGATATGAGAACAAAAATGTTTTAAGCACTAAGTCCTTTTCAATTTCTACTATATGATATCCATCCACTTTTACCATCTCTGTCTGAGTGAAAGAACCAATGGAATACAGGCAAAACAAGGTTAAAACAAATGATTTCATATTAAGCTATATTATTATGTGCTTTGTTCTTTAAATTTAAATATGTTCAACACTTTTTTTGTTGGACAAAAGGAAATGATGTTTCTATGATTGATAATCGGATGATTACATATTATTTGGTAGGCGCTAATTATGGTAACACGATTTTGGGTATAACCCGTTTAAATCATAGCTTATATGTACATCACCAATTTTGCCCTTAAAATATTTATCATCCCATTTATTATCCCTCCGCGTTACATAAACACCAAAATAGACTATTCCAACACCTAAATTCGGCATTATTCCCCATTTTGTTTCTATTTCTCGAAATTGAGATAGTAATACAGAATGGAATTTGTCACCTTTTTTTATTTTTTTACATTTCTTATGTGGCAGTTCCTCATCATAATGACTGCATATTTTAAAAACAGTATCTCTTCGTTCTGCATAAATAATGAACACATTGTTCTTTTTCTTCAAGATATTCAAAACGGTGAGACAATCATCACATTGATGCACGACTTCTTTATGGCTGTCTATTGTCTTGCAACATGTAAACGTGAAAAGCAAACAAAAAAACAAGAGAGTCTTTTTCATGGAAAAGTCTGTATTGGTTCAAATTGTTGTATATGTGGATTAAAAATATACCATTTAGCACTACTTGCTTCAGAACTGTCAATAACACGTTTTCCCAGACTATTAAGCAACTCCTCACGCATGGGAGGTTGATATGTCGCTCTTTTGTGTGCCTCCTCATAAACAGAGCCTTCTTTTGATGCTTTTGGACTGGATTTCTTTTTCTTCATTGAAATCAGAGCCCCTTCATATGCTTCAGTTAGTTCATGCAAACAAAAGGATCCTTTTCCATAGTATTTGTCTGCTTTTTCAAAGAATTCAGGATTAATTTCCTGAAATGCATAAACGTGAGTTACATTATTATCATTATCCAAAGTAACATCATTTCCCATAAACGAACCACCTGCAAGCAAATCCCCTTCGGATGTTAAAAACAGATTGGTGGTTTTTAAAAATACAGTTACGGTGCTGTTGTCAATTATTTCCGCTAATTTTTCCGCTTTTTTTGTCAATCTCTTATGTTTAATCTTGTACGACAACTTATTGTTTTCATCTAAAAACAATGTAATGCTTTTCCCTACTTTTTCCTGAAGTTGCTCCAAGGCCATACTTGAGAATTCTCCCGTTATAAAGACATCCATTCCATTCGGGTCAAAAGCATTCACCGGTCTATTTACACAATAACTATACGGGCTCCAGTCATAATACTTCTCACAGAACGGGTCCATCTGTCCCCACTGCAGCCGGTCGGCGAAATACATCCTGGCCCCGAAGTCGTAGGCGTCGAGGCCGGAGGTGCGGTCCAGTTCCTTGC
>CAMJVU010000026.1 GCA_946409305.1 uncultured Cytophagales bacterium | reverse complement strand
CCTTCTTTCTTTCCTTCTTTCTTTCCTTCTTTCTTTCCTTCTTTCTTTCCTTCTTCTTCCTTCTCTTCTTCTTCTTTCTTTTTCCTCTCTTCTTTTAAAGACAGAATTTTTAGATCATCTATGGATATTTTTATTTTACCATCTTTATCACTAAATAAAGTATCACAATATTTACACTTAAAATGAGCTTTCTCTCCACTTTCGCCTTCAGTAGGTTCAATTTTTTCGATATAAGACAAATCATTATCATAATGTTCGCCCTTCTCCAAAATATAAGTAGTGATATTTGGATGTTCAATAAGTTTTGAACATTCTCTGTCAGTATAATATTTACCATTTAATACACAACAGTCTTTCACAATTCTTCTTCTTTCACACGTACCTTCTACGTCGTCCTTATTTTGTGTTTTTACATCAGTTAATTCTTTAAATTTTTCAATATCAATTTCTAAAATGTACTTAGACTCCTCTCCGTTATTAACAATATTTGACTCAGAAGTAGTTATTTTACCGTTATCTTTGAAAGTAAAATTATTATCAAGAATTGCATAATAACCAGTCCCATTTCTAAAAAACTTTACGACATTAACCCGTTTACCATCTCGAATTCCGTAAAAAACATAAGAAAGGAACATCCCACTGTTATTTATATTCAATCTTAAAGCTTTAAGAAGTAATCTTTTACCAAAAACATGTAAACTCTTAACATCATCATACTTAACTGCTATATCCTTCCTATTAATACTTCCACTAATGGCGTCATCAAGTCTTTCAGCGCATAGATCATTACATTGTACATATTGACTTATTTGTTTTGATTTGCTTATTTCTTCAGACCTTTGTTTTCGTTTCTCCACACCGCTCGATTCCATCGAAGATAAGATGAATACCAAAACAGTACCTATGTACAACTTGTTTTTCAATGCCACAATAACATAATATACCAATAATATTAACAATTATACCTAAACCATGTATAACAGAAGAGTATGGACAAAGACAAGTTTATCGGTTTTCTACTATTAGGGACACTTCTTATATGGTTCTTAAGTCATAAATCAAAAAATAAAAAAGATGGCAATGTAGTTGAAATTGTAAATAATGATTCTAAAAAAAATGACAACAGTAGTAACATGAGTATTCCACAAGAAATAAAAAATCAAGAAATCGAATCAGTTATAGAAAATGAAAGTATACGTGCTGTCATATCTAATATCGGTGCAATGGTAAAGTCAGTACAATTAAAGGAATATTACGATTACAACGGAAATAATGTAACATTATTGGATCAAGATTCCTCATCGATGAGTTTAGTGTTACAGAAGGGTGATAAAGAAATTCAGATGTCAGATAAGATATTTGATATAGTAAAATCAGATACGAATTCTATAGAACTCGTACATAAAAACGATGACAATACAGTTATTACACAGACTTACCAACTACATCCGCATCAAACGTTTGTGATATTAAATAAATGTAAAGTATCTGGAGAACACAGATATCGTGCGAATATTAGGTGGAATAATCATATAAAAAGGCAAGAACATGACCTAAATGATTGCAGGTACAAAACATCAATAAATTATTGTGATATTAACGATAATGTTACAACTTGTAACGACAAAGCTCAGTGCCAAATGTTAAAATGGATAGCAGTCAAACAAAAGTTTTTTACAGTGGGATTGGCTTGTGACAACTATTTCGGAAACGGTAACATGTTTTTGAATACACCTACTAACAACGATTATGTAAAGGAATCAAATGTCGATCTCAGTCTGAATGGGAATACGTCAGACACGGAAACATTTAATCTAATGTATTATTTTGGACCAAACATTCACGAACACTTAAAGAATTTTAATATTAACTTTGAGAAAAATATTTATTGGGGAATAATACTTGTTAGTTGGTTTAACAAATACGTGATTAATCCTGTAGTGCAAGTATTGTGTAATCATAATATTAATCCCGTATTGCTAATATTGTTGTTAGTTCTATTCATTAAGTTATTATTGCTCCCACTGTTCTGGAAATCTTATGTATCCACGTTTTTAATGAAAAAAATTGAACCACAAATGAAAGCAATTAGTGAGAAGTATAAAGATGATCAACAACAACTGCAATATGAACAAATAAAATTATTTCAAAAAAATGGTATTAACCCGTTTATGGGTTGTTTACCACTACTATTATCAATGCCATTTTATGCTGCCATGTACAGTTTTATGTCAATAGAAATGTATTTTAGACATAAAAGTTTTTTGTGGATTTCCGACCTATCATTTTATGATAGTGTATATAACCTTCCATTTAATATTCCATTCTTTGGTGACCACATAGGAGTATTACCAATACTTACAACGATGGCAACAATTTTGTACTCCTTCATGAATAGTAAGGGTAAGAATGATCCCAAACGAATGATAATCCCGATACTTATAATACAAATATTTTTCCTTGGATTTATGAATAACATGTCATCTGCACTTGTGCTGTACTTTTTTATATCGAGTATTGTTGGAAGTGTTATTCAAATAATTGCTACAAAAATAATAGAAAAAAGGGAATTTTGTACTATCAAAGGATGATAAAACGTATAGCAAAATTCAAATCAATTCATATTCCAGGTTCCAATAATGGAAGATACAATTCTATATCTGCTGAATCTACAAAATTTCTATAAGAATCCCCACATAGAATAACTCTACCGACGATTCCTACATGATTATTAAGCCAATACATATACGAGAAATCGAAGCTAAAAAGAGATGGGAAAAGAGCACCATTACCATTACATTCTTTTGTAGAAATAAAAACTCCTGCAATAGTCCTAACTCCCGGTCCTCTCCATGTAATAAAAACCCAACGATTACTTCTAGAAACAATATTGTTTCTGCCATTACAACCCTGTCAGAACTAACACTTAGCAGCTAGCGGGAAAATAAGAGTAATAATATATTTCTTTTAAAGATAAAAGTTTTTACCGAGAGATAGTTTAATATTAGCAATACCTGCAATCGAAAGACCGTCCCAATTTCCAGCATTCAAAGCTCCAATATCAAACGCGGTACCTACTTCTCCAAAAAAACCTTTAATATTAACCCATTCAAATATAATCGCAGAAATATTTACTCCAACCTGAAAGAGGTCGAAGGTCATTTTTGATTTATTATTACTAACATCAGTAAAACTTCCTCCCATTAAATTGACCATTACATTTCCACCGTGGTATGTGCCATTACTCCTACCTCCTCTACCATTGTAACTCCATCTGACTCCTCCACCAAGTTGTAACATAGCAACAGCTGGATAATCATAATCAATAAATGAATAATACATATCTCCACACAGAATAGCTTTACCGACAAATCCTACATATTTATTGGGCCAATACGTACATGAAGACTTAACACTTAAGAGTGATGGAATTAAAACACCTAAACCACTACCATCACGTTCGACTATAGAACCAATACCTCCCAAAATAGTTCCAGCACCCAGTCCTCTCCACGCAATAGAAACCCAACGATTACTTC
>CAMJVU010000025.1 GCA_946409305.1 uncultured Cytophagales bacterium | reverse complement strand
TGGGTTAATAATATGGTTAGGGATTATCTAAAAGAAAACACAAAAGACTCCACCACAACCTATAACTCTTACGTGGATTATGCAAAAGAGATTTTGGAAGGAGACAAAATGCTTAAAGAAATACTCTCCAAAGCAGAACAAGAAGACATAAAACAACAAGAATATATCAAAAACTCTAATCTATATATAGAGTCTAACCTAAAAGGCTTCATCGCAAGAAATCTCTATGGCACAAAATACTATTACAAAGCCGTACAACAAAACGATGAGACCCTGCAAACAGCTCTAAAAATCATCAAAGACGACAAACAATACAACAAAATCCTAAAATCCAAGAAAAAGTAAAAAATCTTGTTTTGAGATCTTTTATTTTAAATTTTTATCTATTTTTGCAAAAATTAGAATAAAAACGGCATTTGTTCAAATAATAATTTATACTACAAAATAGTTTAATTTATCAAGAAGTATTATGAATGATAGTGCAAAATTAAATATAGCTCAATTAAACAAGAAAGATGAATTTTATACGCAGTATGATGATATTGAGAAAGAATTAGTTTATTATAAGTCTTTTTTTAAAAATAAAGTTGTGTATTGCAACTGTGACAAGTACACAGAATCTAATTTTGTAAAATTTTTTATTGATCATTTTAAAGATTATGGGATTAAAAAGCTGATAAGTTCTAACTATGTCCCCGAATTAAATTTACTGAATTCTGTAAATGAATATACACCTGCTTATATGTATGAGTATTATGGTGATGAGAAATATTCTATTAACACATTGAGTAACGGAGATTTTCGCAGTGAAGAATGTATAAAATTACTTGAACAAGCTGATGTAGTTGTAACCAATCCTCCTTTTAGTTTATTTAGAGAATTTATAGCAATGATGTTTCGATATAAAAAGAAATTTTTAATTATCGGTAACGTAAATGCAATATCCTATAAAGAAACATTTTTACATATTCTTAGTGGTGAGATGTGGCTTGGACAGAGCATACATTCTGGAGATCGTGAGTTTAGAGTTCCAAAAGATTATCCTCTCGAAGCAAATGGGACTCGAATTGATGCAGATGGTAATAAATATATTAGGGTTAAAGGTGTTAGGTGGTTTACAAATATTGATTGTGAATGTGGATATCGCAGGTTAAGTCTCACAGAACGTTACACTCCTGAAAGATATCCGAAGTTTGATAATATAGATGCTATAAATGTTAGTAAAACTAAAGATATTCCATATAATTATAAAGGGATAATGGGAGTTCCAATTACTTTTTTAGACTGGTATCATCCAGACCAATTTCAATTAATTGGTAATGAATACTCCTTAAAAATTAACGGTGGTAGAGGCTATATTAATGGACGGAGAATGTATGGGCGAATTTTTATTAAAAGAAATTCCAATGATTTTTTGATTAATAAGAATTATTCCATGGTAGATATGTTTGATTTGCAAAATTAAAGTATAGATATGGCTGGTTTATTTGATATTGAAAATAGACGGTATATAGGTAACAAAACCAAACTTAATGATTGGATCATACAGACAGTTAAACAATATACAAATAATGTTTCATCTTTTTGTGATATTTTTTCTGGTACAGGAACTGTTGCTAAACATGCTTTACCTTATTTTTCAACTATTATCATTAATGATTTTCTATATTCAAATAGGGTTATATACGGTGCATTCTTTGAACAAGGAGAATTTAATATGGATAAACTTCATTGTCTGATTGATGAATTTAACACAAGAGACTACAAAGCAGATAATTGGTTCTCACTTAATTATGGAAATTTATACTTTGATATTGGTGTAGCACGTAAGGCTGGAGCAATTCGTATGCAAATAGAAAATATGAAAGATGAATTAACATATAAAGAATATTGTATTTTATTAGCATCTTTAATATACAGTTTAGATCGTTTGGCAAATACAGTAGGGCATTTTGAATCTTATATAAAAAAGCCAATAGAACGTAAAAAATTATATGTTCGTCTTGTTAATGCAAGAAGTTTTGATAATGTAAAAATATATAGAGAAGATGCAAATGTATTGGCTCGTCAGATAAATGCCGATGTTGTATATATAGATCCACCTTATAACTCTCGGCAATATAGCCGTTTTTATCATGTATATGAAACATTAGTCAAATGGGATAAGCCACAATTGTTTGGCGTGGCTCGTAAGCCAGAACCTGAAAATATGAGTGAATATTGCCGTTCCTCTGCTCCGTCGTTTTTTCTTGATTTAATACAGCATCTTAATGCTCGCTACATTGTTGTTTCCTACAATAACACATATAATTCACATAGCAAATCTTCTCTTAACAAAATCACTCTCGAACAAATAAAATCAACATTGGAAATGCGTGGGAAAACCACTATTTTAACTCATAGATATAGTGCTTTTAATGCAGGTAAGACCGACCTTAAAAATCATCAAGAATATTTGTTTTTCACAAAAATAAAAAATAACATATTATGACAAAGTGCGAACAGAACTCAAGTGTCAGAGCAGCAGAATACAAGCCCCTACTTTACACAACAACGATAAGAAACCCAGAAAGGGTTAAGTACCTGCTATATGCTATCAGCCAATTTGATGGTATGATATTGAATGATTTGTTAGCGAAAAAGATTGTCGCAGAGACGATAAAATTAGGTCTGTACCGTCCATTGAAAAAAACTGATGAAATAAAACGCAAGTGGAGTTCCACAACAAATGGAACATTTGCCGATGAAATACTTACAAACAAGGAAGTTGATTATATTATTACTAATAATCCACAAAAACATAAAGAGGCTGGATTTGGCTATGGATTTCCATCCAGATTTGCTACAATGTTTGACTTTGCAAAAGAATTGGGATTTGTTTATTTTCAACCAAATAAACCTATAGTCATTTCCGAACTTGGTAAAAGATTAGCCAATGTTTTCAATGTCAAAATATCTGATGATGGTGCTATTAATTCTGAAATTATACACCCGGAATATGAGCAACAAGTGTTTCTGCTTACTATGGCTAAGTCCCAAAGAAAGAATCCATTTGTTCGAGTGTTGAATGATAATGTTCCTTTGATACTGCTTGCTCAAACAATTAAGATGTTAAATAACAATCCCAAATATAAGACAGAAGATGGCATGAGTAAAGGAATATCTAAAAAAGAGTTGCCACTCCTCATATTTTGGAAAGATAACAATGCTAAATCTCTGTATAATCGTATTGTGAAATTACGAGAAGAATATGGCTATGAACCAAGCGATGAGGTTATCTATGACATATGTACAGATGAAATTTTGGATGGATTTAAGAAATTCAAAGTAAAGTCTGTTATTAACGAGTATCCTGACGAGTTTATTCGTAAAATGCGAATTACAGGGGTGTTTTCTATTCGCGGAGCAGGTCGCTTTCTCGATATTAATTATAATGAGATAGGTAAACTTGAATACGTTTTACAACACTACTCTACTTATCAGCTTTACACAGATGAGCGTGCATACTTTGACTATATGTCCACCATTGACCCTAATTTATTTTCGATAGATACAAAGCAGATTACTTCCAAACAGAGTGAAAAACTACTCACTGATTGGTTAAAAATATATACATGGGAAAGTATCAAAAAAGAACTGACCACTCTAAAAGGAAGAAATAACTCAAAGGATATGGTACTCCGTTTTATTCCTGCACCTGCAAGGCTTGAATTTCTAACCGCACTTAGCATTAAGTGTAAACTACCTAATGTTCGTGTAATCCCTAATTACCCTTGCGACGATACAGGACTCCCAACTTCAACAGCAGGTGGTAATACTGGGGATATTGAGTGTATAGAGTCGTCTCATGCTATTCTTATTGAGGTTACTATGGCTGAAGGTAGAACGCAAACCATGATGGAAATATGGCCTATAGAACGACATTTAACAGAGTTTAAAGAGAAAGTAAAAATGCAAGGTCAGGCCGTTTTCGTTGCACCGACTATTTTCTACGATTCAAAAAGACAGATTGATTTTGTAAAGCATACGAGTAATCTGATTATTCGTCCATATACTATTGATGAATTTATATCATATCTTGATATGGCAACATGCCTTTATGATTAATATTTAAATAATTTATCGCAAATAGAATGTATATCAGAAACAGGTCATTTGATTCAAGGTATCAATTGTTATGTTCTCGTGATTACTTCCATAATATGCATAATTTCAAAATGCAAAGATAATAAAAAATATTGTTTATAGACAATAAAAATTGATGTTTCTGTAATTTTATTGTACATAAACAATAAAAAGTTTCTTATATTATGTAAGGATGAACTTGAGGGAATCAGATATTATAGAAATATGCTCCGTATGATTGGTTATGGAGAGAAGTCGGTTCGGGTTTTCCACTCATCTTGGATGCTTGGAAACAGACAGGCTGGGATACAGCGACGCTGAATAATAGGCTTGAATTGGATATGTTTGAACTGGTGCCTCCAATACATAATAAAGGGAATGGCGTTGCAAATGATACGATAAATGATAGTGTAAGGGCAACATACACAATTATTCGTTTGAATCCTAGCATCAAACGTAAAGGCATTGCTGATATATTCGAAAAGAGTCTTCCCTCAATCGCCCGACATTTAGCTATACTTATGAAAGAATGCTGAACATCAAGATTCTAACAAGAATGGAGGATATATACAAAATAGAAAATTGATTTTAGACAAAGATAGGTACAACAAAACGATGAAACCCTGCAAACAGCTCTAAAAATCATCAAAGATGACAAACAATACAACAAAATCCTAAAATCCAAGAAAAAGTAAATATCATAATGCT
>CAMJVU010000024.1 GCA_946409305.1 uncultured Cytophagales bacterium | reverse complement strand
AGCTGTTACGCACTCTTTAAAGGATGGCTGCTTCCAAGCCAACCTCCTAACTGTCATAGTAATTGAACTTCCTTAGATTAACTTAGTACACATTTTGGGACCTTAGCTGATAGTCTGGGTTCTTTCCCTTTTGTTTTAGGACCTTAGCGCCCTAAAGCTCACTCCCAAACATAACACGCATAATTCAGAGTTCGTCAGAATTAGGCAGGATTTTACTCCCCCCAACCCAATCGGTAGCTTTACCTACACGTGTCTCAAATTTTGAGGCTGTCCCTACAGGCATTTCGAAGAGAACGAGCTATCTCCGAGTTTGATTAGCCTTTCACTCCCAACCACAAGTCATCCAATGGTGTTTCAACGCCAACTGGTTCGGACCTCCATGCTACTTTCATAACACTTCATCCTGCTCATGGTTAGATCACCCGGTTTCGCGTCTAACTCCACTGACTAAAACGCCCTTATCAGACTCGCTTTCGCTGCGGCTCCATGTCTCAAACACTTAACCTCGCCAGTGACGTTAACTCGTAGGATCATTATCCAGAAGGCACGCCGTCACAGGGTTACCCCCGCTCCGACCGCTTGTAAGCATATGATTTCAGATCTATTTCACCCTCCTTTCCGGAGTACTTTTCACCTTTCCCTCACGGTACTAGTTCACTATCGGTCTCTTGTTAGTATTTAGCCTTACCAGATGGTACTGGCAGATTCAAACAGTCCTTCACTGAAACCGTTCTACTCAGGTAATGGATAGCAGTTTTTACCGTTACGCTACAGGACTCTCACCCTCTATGGTTCTTCTTTCCAAAAGATTCGATCAAGGCAAAAACCACACAACTCCACCCCTACAACCTTATCGAAATCGAAACTTCGATAATTTGGGCTCTTTCGCGTTCGCTCGCCACTACTAACGAAATCATTAATTTATTTTCTCTTCCTTTAGGTACTAAGATGTTTCAGTTCCCTAAGTTCGCTTCATGGTATTAACCACGACGGCATTTCTTCAAAATACCAGGTTCCCCTATTCGGACATCTATGGATCAAAGCTACTAACCGCTCCCCACAGCTTATCGCAGTTATTCACGTCCTTCATCGCCTTCAAGAGCCAAGGCATCCGTCATATGCTCGTAATAATTTCTTACATTTTGTGAAATAAGTTACATCGCCAATAATATGTCAAAGACCAAAAAGAATACAATATAATAAATATCTACGAATGTTTATTACTAAAACAAATATAATTGACATTTTAAGTCAACGACAAAACATATCATATCTTATTTGATATGTTAGAAATCTATCATGCATCAGCAGGATCAGGAAAAACATATACACTTGTAAAATTTTTCATAAAATTAGCGTTTGAAAATATTGAGAACGTGCAACATACATTGGTAATTACGTTTACAAATAAGGCCACCCAAGAAATAAAAGACAGGATAATAGACGATCTGTACGAATTGAGCACAACCACAAAAAAACAACTTGCCAAAGACCTAATGGACGAATGCAATTATTCATTTCACGATATTCGTGACAAGGCCTGGAAAACACTTGAATACATCCTGCACAACTATGACTACTTTAATGTTAAAACGATAGATAGCTTTTTACAAACGTTGATAAAATCTCTGACCCATGAAGTAGGAATCAATTACGGTAATAGTTTAGAGTTGCACATTCACGTAGTGAAAAACTACATCATAAACGATATTTTGGCTAAGACCAACAACGACAAACAATTGATCAAATGGTTATGTAGGTGTATTGACTACAAGTTAAATAGTGAACAGCCTACTGACATACGCAACATTATAGATAGTTTTGCTGGGAATATATTTAAAGAACCTATCTGCAATCAAAATGTAACGTTACCATCTATGTCAGAGTTAACTACTTTGTGGAATAAATTATACAATCAACAAATAGATTTCGAAAAGGCGGTAAAACAAAGAGCAAATAAAATAATAGAATTAATTGAATCACACAAATACAATCTGTCTAATTTCGCGTATGGAGATAAAGGGATAGTTGGCAACATTTATAAAATAGCGAAAAGCAATGAATACCAATTAAATCAAAGAATACTAGAAAAATATGATGATGTAGACGCTTGGATAACGAAAAAAGATAAAGACAAATCTAAATCGATATTTATAAACGATCATGTTATTCCTCTAACCAGACAACTAGTCGATTACTATCGCGATAATATCACTCATTACAACACAAATAAAACAATATCAAAAATGTTTCACATTTACGGAATAGTAAATAGATTATCCGATAGCCTACGCACATACCGAACAGAAAATAATTTGTTATTAATACAAGATGTAGCAAATATGTTATCGAAAATAATACAAGATGATGATGTACATTTTATTTTTGAAAAAGTTGGGGTTAAGCTTGAATATTTTTTTATTGATGAATTTCAAGATGTATCTGACACACAATGGCAAATCATAAAACCACTAATAAAAAATGCAATCGCACAGGGGAAAACAAACATAATTGTAGGAGACTCAAAACAATCAATATACAGGTGGCGTGGAAGTAATAATAATTTATTGTATCGCATTCCCGACGATATCAGAAGCACAATACATCACTTACAAAACAATTGGCGTAGCGTAAAAGATATTGTACAATTCAACAACGATTTTTTTTGTAAAAGCAATGAAATAATAAAACAATTTCTGGAATCTCGAATATCGAACGACAGTAAAATAACTGAAGCATTAAACAATATTTCAAAACCGTACAACGATGTAAAACAGCTGTGTCCAGGTAATTCTAGACAACACGAAGGAAATAACGTTATGATAGAATTTGTAAATAACGACAATGAAGCTTTACAAAAGACATTACTAATACTAAAACAACTAGAATCAGAGAATAAATCAAAAAAAGACACCGTTATCATCGTTAGAGACAACAAAGAAGGAGAGCAAATTATAACATTCGTTAACAATAATTCAGACATAAAGATTTCATCCGACACAACTCTAAAATTATCCAACAATATTTCCATACAACTTATCATTGATATTCTAAAATATCTTAAAAATGGCAAAAATGACGATATACTAAAATTTGAAATAAAAATGTTGCACTCAAGAATATCTGATAATAAAAATACAAATATCATAGATAGAATTGACACGATAGATACATTTTGCAATCTTTATAAAACGGTTAATAACGTTATCAAGGCACTTGGTGATATCAAGTGTTGTAAAGAATATATTAATTGTTTTTTAGATGTCGTATTCGAGTACCAAACAACATACCACAGCGATAGTAATTTTCTACAATGGTGGGAATTGAGTAAAGATGATTTTAAAGTACAAAAATCAAATGATAATGTCATTAGAGTAATGACTATACATCAATCAAAAGGTCTAGAATTTAAAAATGTAATAATCCCTTTTTGTAATTGGTCATTAGACCACGTCAATAACCCAGTCATATGGTGTAAACACCAAAATAATATCTTCCCAGTTATGTATAGTGAACCATTGAATGAAACAGAATTTAAAAACGAATATATGATTGAAAGAATTAAAACGTATTACGATAATTTGAACCTGCTATATGTAGCATTCACAAGATCTATAGAAAAATTGTTTATAATCGGTCAAAACACAAATAAAATATCAAGTAGTAAGGTCAAAAATCTTAATACAAGTACTATTTTAATTTCTTATTATGATAATAGCGTTAAATACAATATATAAACACTACAAGTTCGTGATTATTATGGCAATAGCAATAATAGCTTTACTTCTATTTTTTAATTCTGATATTTCGAAGTATAAATTGTGGAGGGTTAACAATTGTGTATTTATAGGTTCTGTTTTAGGTAGAGACATCAACAACGAATATAGAATCAATTTTTTAACACCCTATTCTCAGTTGGTTTACATAGATAAAGAATCTCAATTGGAGGTTGTAAATGTGCAAACAGAAGATGAAATAAATAAAGGAATAAAAAATAAAATTCCATGTATACTCCTGAGTGACGACCGCAACTCATTTAACCCTAAAACTAAAAGAAATCTTATTGTATATTTCGGAGGTAATGGAGAAGACATATATCATAGCCTCTCATATAGAATGTTTGACAAGATAAGGTTTGATAACACTGACTTGTTAATAATCGGATACCCTGGTTATGCATGTAGTAAAGACAAGGCCAATGCAGAAAACTTTTATAAATGTAGCGAGGTAATTTCAGATTTTATCAATAAAAAAATTGACAAAAACGAATCATATAAAAACGTTGCTATTGTCGGATTTTCTATAGGCTGTTCTGCTGCAATCAATAGCACTACCAAAATATCGTCAAATAAAGTAAAGACATTAACACTGATTAATCCTTTTCAAGATCTAAAAAAAACAGCTAAATATTTAATCAATAAAAAGTACAAAATATTTTCTCCGTTTGTAAATATCGCCACCGACATGATAGATAATGATTTAGACAGCACGGAAAAAATTAAAAATATCACTACTCCAATGAGCATCATATTCTCTCATGAAGACGAAATTGTAAACAACAAAGATTCTCGCATTCTATTTGATCATGCTCAAAAATGTTCCACGAAAACACTTTTCGAAGTTGATGGAAGACATTGCGATTGGGATATTGACAATGTATGCGAAATCATTACTGCTAGACTAAATAATAGAGAAATAAAACTCAACAACATTAAAACAGTACCAAGAATCGTATCAGAAACAAATGAATCTATTGAGAACGATAGTAGTAGAAACGATAATGACAATGTGACTTCTCGAGAAGATAATACGATTGAATTTAAAGATACTGAGAACGATAGTAGTAGAAACGATAATGACAATGTGACTTCTCGAGAAGATAAT
>CAMJVU010000023.1 GCA_946409305.1 uncultured Cytophagales bacterium | reverse complement strand
CTGCATCTGACATAATCGTTAGTCAGAACTTATTAAACCAAATGATAAAAATAGAGGAATAAAAAATGGCATTAAAAAGCAAAGAGTCTTTCAATACAAGTTTTGAATTAAAATTCAAGACTCGTGGTAGTGAAGACAAAAAGAAAATAATGATTTATGGAAACGATGGAACTGGTAAATCCACTTATGCAGAGAAATACTGCAAAGAACATGATTTACATCCAATCGTTATAGATGTCGATGATACAAACTATACCAGTTTACCTATTGTTGAATTAGATATGAGTAACGACCGCAAAGCATACCAAATGGTGAAGAAAGTGGTTGAATCCATTAAGGATGATGAAAGATTTGATACTATTATTCTTGATGGTGTCACTTCATATTTGGAAATGTTAGTCAGTAAGGCTAATGGTCTGAAGAAGTACAGTGATCGTGCTGAAAGATTCCAAGATGTACTAAGATGCCTACAAGCATCAGGTAAACATTTAATATTCATTGGTCAAGCGGACATGGAAGTGATTTACAGTGATGAGTACCAATCCAATAAGATGGTTATTAAAATCAATAGTATTGTGAATGAGAAGTATCATTGCATTAAAACACCGAAAGGTGAGTATAAAGTAGAGACTGTGAAGTTTAGAAGTAGTGGAGAATAATCCACTATTTTTTTTATTATTTAGTGAAAATAGCATTAGCAAAAAAAATAATTAAAAGAAGGTATTAATTATGGCATTAAAAAGCAAAACCGAAGAAATAATAGAAGAACCAACCGTAGAACAAGTCAGTTTCGATGACTTAGAATTCGAAGCAGAATACGTAGACGAAGAAGAACTATCCGTAAAAAAATACTACACCATCTCAGGTAAAGAATCCTGGTACGAACCAGAATGGGAAAAAATGAAATCATCAGACCTCGATGTCGGTGATGAATTCGAAGGACGCCCAGAAGTCAACATCTTCGAAAACAGTGATAAATCATACAATGCATTAAGAGTCAGAGTAATGGATGATGGAGAAATCCTAGATTTATATGTCAACTATCCTAAAAAAGACTATCCATATGTAAAAGGTATAAACAAAAGCTTCGACTTTTATCGTACCTGCTTTGATTTCATTTACAGCATACTAAAACATAAAAACGAAAAATATGTTGTTGATGAAAACGGTGAAGAAGTCAATAAATTCAACAAAGTCAATTTCGAGACCTTTGCTAAATATGTTGACGGAATGGAACGTATAGGAGTTCGTATCACAGAAGGAAACCGTGATAGTGATTATAATAGTTTCCAAATCTACAAATTAGAATAGGTCCATAAAAATGACCTATTCTTTTTTTTTAATTGATTATAACGGAGGTGAAACAATAGTATGAATATTCCTGAACAAAAAGTACCAATATTTGCAGGTCAACCTTATGAAATAGGTGTTGAGCAAAATGGTAAAATTTACACTTATATCTTATATGATGAAGACAGTATCCTTGAAAGATGGAGCGGAGATAAATCACCTATATCTATGAATAAGAATTCTGCATTCATTAATGATAGTTGTAAAAAAATTGGTGAAGTTAAAATAGATTTTGACGGAACAGTATTCACATACAGTAAAGACCAAGTCAAAGACAAAGTAATGGCTGCTCTTGCAAGTCTTGATGCAATGTTTAATGCTTACCTTGAAAATAAAGCAGAAAACGATTTAAAAGAACAACAAGCAAAGGCAACAGAAACTGAAGAATACTTAGGTAAAAGGTTTGATGAATTTGCTGACTTCCTAATAGAAAATGAACTTACTCTAAACCAATTCTTATTTTATGCTGCCGAATGGTTAGCAGGTGGAGAAACACATAACATTCTCAAAGGTACATTCTGTCATTTATCCACATATTTCAAAATAAAACCAATATGGTTCCTACCTTTAGGAAAAGCGGGTGAAGGTAAAAGTGTTATTGATGAAGCATCAGTTGCAATGTTACCTGATGATGTCTTTGAAAATGGACGTATTACTGAATCTGCATTACATCGTAAAAGCAGGATATATGGTCCTGATTATGTTGATGGTAAAGTAATGCGTATGAAAGATATGGGTGGGGATCGTGATATTGAAAAATGGAGTGATACTATTGACCGTTATAAAGAATTAACAACAGAGGGTGAAACTGAAATTGAAATGACTGGTGAAGGTATTGACCAAGAAACTGGTGAAAGAAAAGTAATTAGCTTTGGACTTGAAGGGTATTGTAGTTGCTGTATTACCAGTGTTAATAGTGAATGTTTCGATGGTCAAATTTTAAGTAGGGGTATTGATGTGGCACCTACTGCTACTAATGAGCAGGTGAAACTGTTTGCTAAATATAATCATGGTACTATTGCAAGTTATCGTGAGTGGGTTATTAATGCTCATCTTGGTTTGTTTCATGATTATGTTAGATACCTTAAAAATTATGTAGTTTCTGAGTATGGTGTTATTAATCCATACTGGGAATGTTTAGAAAACTGGTTTAAAGAAACTGAATTTTATAAAAGGAATTTGTCATTATATCCTGCATTAGTGGAAACTGTTACTTTACTTAATGCGGATTATCGTAGTAAAATCCATAGTAAAGATGGTAAAGATTATCTTGTTAGTACTAAAGAGGATAATAAATTAATTGGTGATTTATTTAATCCCAGTCAAGGATTAACGAATAATGCAATTCGTATTTTTAATTTATTAACTCGGAAGTATGGGAATTATAAACCGAACACTTTAGAAGAAGCATATACCGATGATGATGCGGTTAGTGATTGGGAAGATTATCAGAATGGTAATAAAAGTTTAAAGAATTGTGGTACATTATTCACTGTTGCTAATGTTCGTAGAGCAGCTTCTAAAGATAATAATAAGTATAAAGGTTTGCCTTATGGTGAGATTATTCAATCTTTAGTTAATAATGGTTTCATTCAGGTTATGGGTAAAGTGAAACGTGGTAATCATAATGTGTATGCTTTGGATCATTGGGAACCTGTTGAGGATATGACTATTATTTTTGATGATGATTGTATTTCCAAGTATGTAGATGAAATGTCTGTTGTGTATGGAGTGACATGCCACGCATTGTGGGAAATCATTAATGGTGAAAATATTGAAAATGATGGTTTGGGTGTTAAATCTAAAGTTAAGCTTCCTCCGTGGGTTTCGCCTGTGGGTCAAGGTGTCGTAGATGGTGTCGATATGGTGCCTGTAGGTGTCGGAAATACTGCCAGTAAGGTGGGGGAAAGTGTCGGCAAGTGATAGTTAAGGTGTCGGTAGGTGTCGGATTATGATTAAAAAATTACCTTGCTTATATGGATTCATAAATGAAACAAATGCAGGGAATAGGAATGAAAACCTATTCAAAGCAATAAACCATTTAAGATACTATAATAAAGAAGCCACAATGGATGAAATACTGGAAGAAGCATTATCCATTAATAAATCTTTCACCAATCCATTAGGAGAACAAGAAGTGACAGTAGTCTGCAAACATGTACTCAATAAAAACTATCGTACAAGTTGCTGGAAATTCAAAAGATACTGTAAACATTGCCGTTATGGTAAATTCCGCAAAACATTCAAGAATAGTAAACCAAACTACTGGAAACACATTAATGACAATAATAAACTAATCAACATCAAAACAATAGCAGATGATACATATTATCCCTGGGACATTCTTGACACTACAAAAATGAATCCAAAAGACAGTATGAGGATACAAAAATTCCGTGAGGAAATGGGGATACCAATAGCAATTGATACTATTGTTAAAAGTTATGGGATACCTATAGGAGATAAAGCAAAAAGAGAATGGAAACGATTTAAAGAATCATGATTATTATGTTATCGGTTTAATATTTGTTTTCTCGTTAAAGAAAACACTAATATTTTGAAATTAGCTTTTATACAAAATTAAAGGATGGTGGTTGGTAAAATTTTAAAAAAAGATATGGTGTTTTTATGGTAAAACAATTAGACATTGACAATCGTGAAAGAGATGTAATATATATCGATGCACGAGAATTTAATAAAAAAAGTGGAATTAGTAGAGGCGAGGGATTTATAGAATACTTCGATGAATTCAAAAAAAGTAATAAAAAATTCGCTAAAAACTTCAGAAATTATGATGAAAGCAATATTGTAACTAATAAAAATTTACCTGTTGGAGATTTTGTTCATAATGATGTCTGTATTGAAGTTAAAGAAAAAGAAACAGGGGATTTATTTGATAGTATTCGTGGTCGTAGATTAGCTACTCAATCACATGAATTATTCCAATTAAGAGATGAATCTTTATATCAAAACCCATTTAAAGATTGTAGAATACTTGTAATGACTGATGGGGATGATTTTGAACATATAAGTAACAGTCCAGATATTTATAAAGGATTATTAAACTTTGGCGGAGAAACTCCAGTAAACTATGTAAATTATACCAATAGATACAGTTATGGTAATCCATATGAACATTTGGCAGATTCAATATGCCATTTGTTTGGTATGAATGGAGACCAAATTGGGAGGCAGTCTCATGTGTCTATGGTTAAAATTTCTAATCCTGCTATGACCTGTTTATTATCTTTAAACACATTGAATTCAAGTGATTGTAAAAAAATATGTGATGGGGAACATTTTAATTCATGGCATCAAATTATGAATATTATTAAAAATCCTGATACTGGAAAGGAAGATTATGTCAGAGCTTACAACTTATTCTTAAATTATACGACTGAAAAGAAAGCAATAAGTACATTATGTAAGATGACAGGTAAACTTCCTTACGAATTAAATTTGGGTTAGTTATTTAACCCATTTTTTATTTTTTATTATCATGATTATTAAAACTGATGGTGATTATGTATGGATGTGACTACTACTGATTTCCTTGATATGACATTAAGAGATATATCAGATTATTTGGAGGATATGGGTTATGAGTCAGCTGTACTTGACGGTACAGGTAAGTATGGTAATCGTATGCGTTTACGTGTAACATTAAAACCAATTGGTGAAAACGATGTTGAATGAAGCGGGTGTTTATTTAATGGATAATGAAGAATTCTTGGATTTTATAGAAGCTTTAAATGATTATTATAATGGTGATGATGATGGTGAATGAATTGGAACGTGAAATTGGTTATGACTTAGAAGAATGGACAAGGATGATCACTGAATTAGGTGACAAGAAAGTTGAGTTAAAAGAGTTGAAAGAAGAGTATGCTACAAGAGAATTTGAGATTGTATACATGAGTGATATTGATTTTAAATCCTTGTATGGTAGTACTTCTGAGAAGGTCAGGAAGCAACATGCTTCTGATGAGTTGAAAGTGTATAAGCATAGGATTGATGACTTGGAGTTTTGTGTTAATTATTTGACTCGTAGGATTGTGTTTTTGAAAGAGTTGATTAGGACTAAAAGAGTGTTGTTGGAGATTAGGGAATGAAAGTAATTATCGATTCAAGAGAACAATTAAGAATAGAATCCGCAACCAAATACTACAAAGAACAAGGAT
>CAMJVU010000022.1 GCA_946409305.1 uncultured Cytophagales bacterium | reverse complement strand
TCATAATTCAGTGACGCAAAAATAAAACACGAAAATATAAAACGAGTAATAAAAAATGATAAACAATTCGTCAATTTCTGTAACCCCATGACTAATTATATCTGGTTTTTAAGTAACAAGTTTTCAAAGATCTCTCAATATCTCTTTTTTTTATAGTTTCACGTTTATCATATTGTTTTTTCCCTTTTGCAATGGCTATTTCTACTTTGGCAAGACTTTTCTTTATAATAACCTTTGTTGGAATTATTGAGATACCGATGTCTTTTTTGTGCAAGATTTTTATTAGTTCTTTTCTATTCAGTAGTAATTTCCTAATTCTGTATTCATCGTGGTTGTAGATACTCCCATGTTCGTATGGTGGTATTTGCATTTGTTTTATGAATAGTTCATTTTTGTCGAAAAAACAATATGCATTATTTATGTTTACGTGTGATTGTTTCACTGATTTTATTTCTGTTCCCGTTAAAATTATTCCTGCTATAAATTTTTCGAGAAGGAAATAGTTATGTTCAGCTTTTCTGTTCGTAGCTATTATTCTGAAGTTTTCTGTATTTTTCATATATTCATATTTGGATCAGAATGGGTATCATATGATGCAAAATCTTTGTTTAAATACTGGTAATATGCACATTTTGCTACCATTGCAGCATTGTCAGTACAGTATTGTGGTTTTGGGTAAAATGTTTTTATGTCAGAATCATTTTCAAGTTCCTTAATTCTACTTCTTAGAAGACTATTGGAAGCCACTCCACCAGCGAGAGTAATAGTTCTAATTCCTGTAATTTGTATTGCTTGTTTTACTTTTATCATGAGCATGTCAACTAATGTTTTTTGAATACTGGCACAAAGATCATGTATGTTTTCTTTTACAAAGTTTTGATTATTGGATAATTCCTTGTTTAAGAAATATTTGAATGCTGTTTTTATTCCACTAAATGAGAAGTTTAAATTCTTTAAGTTTGTTAATGGGAATTTAAATGTGTTAGGATTACCATCTTTTGCATATTTGTCTATTACAGGTCCACCAGGGTATGTAAGTGTCAACATTTTTGCTATTTTGTCGAATGCTTCTCCAACAGCATCATCTAGTGTTTTACCTAGCAGTTTAAAGTCATACGGTGAAGATACCTGAACTATTTGAGTATGTCCTCCGCTAACTGTAAGGCATAAAAGAGGATAATCTGGGTACGGTTCTTCTATAAAATTTGCCATTACATGCGCTTTCATATGATTTACGGCAATTAATGGGATTCCTAAAGAAAAGGCAAATCCCCTTGCGTATGATGAACCCACTAGCAATGATCCTAACAAACCGGGACCTTGTGTGAACGCAACAGCAGATATATCATTTGTCGAGCAGTTTGAATCTTGGAGTGCATTCTTTACGACATATGCAATATTTTTTACGTGTTCTCTTGAGGCCAATTCAGGTACAACTCCTCCATATTGCTTATGAATAATTTGTGAAGACACTACATTGGACACTAATTTGTCGTCTAGTAATACCGCAACTGAAGTATCATCACAAGATGTTTCAATAGCTAGAATTATTATGTGGTCTCTGTTTATGCCCATATTTAACTTTTAGATGAATAGGAAGATTTTTGTTTTATTGTTCATATTGAAAAATTTCCTATTGTCATTGGCAGTCTTATCATTATCGTTACTTTTTGTTATTCAAATTCCATTGGTGCAAAGGGAAATAGTTAATTTTGCTATTTCATTTATAGATAAGGAACGATTGGTCGTAAGTTATGGTGACGTTAAACTGGATCATTTTCACAAGCTAAATATTAGTAATCTGTTATTGCGGGACAAAAATAGAAACAATATTTTGTCATCAAACAATGTGTGTGTAGATCTAAATCCGTTAAAAATATTATTTAATAGGAATATACTTTTGTCAAATGTAAGGATCGTCAATGTAAATATCAATGCAAGGAAAAGTAATGGTGTCTGGAATTTTTCTTCCATTTTTGGATCAAATAAGAAATCCTTTTTTAGTGTCTTTTCTCTAGCGTTGAGCAATACGTATGTTAGTGATTGCAAGTTATTTGTAGTTGATGATGAATCAAAACAAAGTTTTGTAATAAAAGACATAAAATTTCAGGTTAATGATGCGGATTTTAGTAGTTATGGTGCAAAAGTTGATTTAAGCAGTATAGCATTTGTACACAAGACTTTAGTTTGTAATAATTGTAAATTAAACTTTTCTGTTATTAATGATTGTTTTAATGTTCACAATATTAAGTTTGTCTCAAATTATGGAACATTAGAAGGGAATGGAAATGTTCGTAATATTGGCAAGATATTAGATGAGGGATACGATAAAAAATCACATTTTAATATTAAGAAAATGGAAATTTTTGGTAATACTAACGTTAATCCATTGATGTACAATATTAATTTGTCAGGAAGTATTAGTTACGTTTCGAATGTGTTCACGCTCAACGACATGTTGTGTACAGATGGTGATAATTCAATTCGATTAAATGCACAGTTTAATAACATATTGGATGTGCAAAATTTAGAATATAAAGTCGATGTAAGTGAAGCGAATTTCGATATTCTTAAGTACGTGCGTGGGTATGAACGATATGTGAACAGACTTTATATATCAAACGCAAAATCGGAGATAATTGGTAATACAAAAGAGTGTAATATCGCGGTTGCTTCTTCGTTAAATAATGGATCATTTAATCAAAAGTACAGTATAATTTTTGGTAATAGTCTGTGGGATATAAGTAGTATTGAGTGTAAAACGTTAACAGATGGCGTGTCTATCTGTAACAATAAATTGGAGTTAGCTGATATTAGTGTGTCGTCTTACTTTAAGTGGAGTAGAGAATCGAATTGTGTAAAGTGTTCGGTAATATGTGATCACATGACATGTGGTAATAAAAAAGTCGATAACATAAAGATGGAAGGTGTATTGTCAAGAGGTGATTCAAAAATATTAGTTACAGTAGATGATAAAGATGTGTCTGGCAAAATGAACATATATTTTGTGAATGATAAGGATAGTTACGTATGTAGGTTAAGTGGATTAACGAATGCACAAGGCATAAAGTGTTTTGGTGTTGATACTAGTTTTTCTTTAAGTGTGTTAGGTAACGTAAAAGCGAATAAAAAGGGATTATTTTTTAATTTAAATTTTGTTAATCCGAATGTTTTTTATAGATCTCAAATCAATGATCAGGAAATCAAGATATGTGGAGAATTTTGTAACAAAATTTTAACATTCAACTTAAAATCAAGTATTGCAGACATTGATATTAAAAATTTAAAAATTGGTTGTCTTTTGAAAGATTATAAAAGATGTTGTTCAAGTATTAAAAATAGTATTTACGATAGTTATAAAAAGGATTTATGTATTGAAAATAATGAATTTGATTTTAAGATTGACATAAAGAATAGAAAGGTATTAGAAATTATTTTTGGGGGGTATACACCTTTTGATAAGTTGAAAATACTAGGAGGTGCAACGTACGATAAAATCAATGGAAAGCTGGTAGTTCCTATGAGTATATCTATACCTGGTAACTTAAAAATATGGAAAATTTGTTGCAATAATGTCAATTTTAATACTTCATTCGTATTGGATAATAGCAGTCAATCTAGGGATTTGTGGTCATTAGGTTTTGATGGATCTCTGTACAGTGTGGTTAAAAATGAAAAATATTGTTTCTGTGGACTATTGAAATTAGGTGATAATAGAGTATCAGTGAAATATTCGTTAAATGATTCAAAATTAAAGATTTCTGATGTTACACTAGAAGGGACGATTAATAATGGTATTACTTTTACTGAATTCATGTGTAATGGGGAAAAAATAAATAAAGCAGGTATTGTCAAAATAAAAAATAATGTAGTTGATTGTCAAAATATAATATTCAACAATAATGGTTATACCTTATCGATAAAAGGAAAATATTCCCCAAACAAAGAAGATAAAATAAATATAAATTTCGATGATGTACTTATTCAAAAAATGCTACCTTTTTTGAATTTTTTAAATATTAGGGGGTGTACAAATGGGAGTATTAATGTCTGTAGTGAAGATATAGACATATCATTGTCCCTTTACGATATGTGTTTTTTTGAAAAAAAAATGAATAATGTTAGAGTTAATAGTAATATAAATTTTGAAACTATGAATTGTCTTTTTTCCAATATTTTCCAAGGTAAAACTTTAGATGAAGAGTACATGTCGTTAAGTGGTAACTTAAATTTACGTACAGGAATTTTAAGCAAAACTGATGTAAAATTTTCTAACTATGATGTTTGTAATTTCGATGTTTTCACATCTAATGTTTTCACAAAATTTGTTGGTCATCTTAATGGATTTTTTAGATTAGAAGGTTTCTTTTTAGAACCTAAAATTACTGGTAATGTTTCTTTTTGTGATGGAGAAATAGAACTAAAAACATTGAAAACGTTGTTTAGGGTGGAAAAGCCAATCACTATATATGGGGACAATAACGGAATATGTTTCAGAGACGTAAAAACGAATGATGGTTCAGGGGTCGGGTCCTTTTATGGTAAGGTTATATTTCAAAAATATAAAAATCCAGATTTGTTATTGGGTGGATCTTTTAAAAACTATAAAGTTTTAAATACATTGGATGAACATAGCGATGATTGGTACGGTACAGTTATTGCGGATGGGATGGTTAAAATACAAGGAGGTTTTGGTGGTCTTAATATCAATTCCTCTATGAGCGTAATCTCAGGGTCTGAATTTTTTATCGATACCAGAACAGATGATATACATATTGATGACTCTATTCACTTTGTAGACATTAGTAATGAAATTGAGCATAAAGAATCTAAAAATATTGTTTTGGATTTAAATATTTTGATTCCGTGTCGTATTCCTATAAATGTAAAAATGTCTAATGGAAATGATTTCTATTTCAATGGGACAGGTGAAGTAAGTATGGTTAATGATGAAAAGAATAAAGAAAATTTATTAGTCAATGGAAATATTGAAATCATTGATGGTTTTTACTACTTAAAACTTTACGAGATATTACAAAAAAAATTTTCTATTATTCCTGGAGGGTCAATCGATTGGAAATATTGTAGTCCTAATAAGGGGACAATTTACGTTGTCGCAGAAAATGTTATAAACAAGGAAAATGGTAAATATGCGTTAGACAATAAAACTTTACAAGTATTGTTAAGTGGAAAATTAGATCATCTAAGTATTGCATACAATGTTGGGGAAGTCAATTCAAAATCGCAAGATGATGTTTTTACAGATGACGATTATAACGTATTCTTAAAATACTTATTACTTGGAGGTGAGGATAGTGGAAGTGGTTCCTTTTTTTTGAATAATGTTCTAGAACGTGTGATTGATGTTTTAAACTACAAGGTTAATGAAAGATATTCCAATTTTACACTTTTTTTCGATAAATATTCCTTTGATAAAGAAGAATCAATTAGATACAAGGTTAAGTATAACGTTTTGAAAGATAAATTTTTTGTGCAAGGCAATGTTTCTGATTTTTCTGTAAATACTCTTGACTTTGTTTTCAGTAAAGGAAATAAAATTGATGTCGTTTTTAAAAAAAACATAAATCCAGAAGAAATTACTTCTGATAGTTATGCGTGGAAGTTTGGTTGTCGTTTAGAATTATAGATTATTGTGCGTATAATAATTGTATAGTCGTTTTTTTTTTTTTGTTCTTTGAAAGTGTGTGAGTGATCGTTTCGGGTGATATTTATGTTATTTTATCAATGAGAGTTTGATCCTAGCTCAGAGTGAATGCTAGCGATAGGCCTTACACATGCAAGTCAAGGGGGTGGTGTAGCAATATACCATAACCGGCGTACGAGTGAGTAATATGCACATAATCTGCCTTGTATTTTAGAATAGCTATTAGAAATGATAGGTAATGCTTTATATGTTTTATTCCTGATTGGTTTAAAATGAAAGGGTTTTCCCGATACGAGATGAGTGTGTAGTTTATTAGTTTGTTGGTGGGGTAATGGCCTACCAAGACTGTGATGAATAGGGGTTCTGAGAGGAAGGTCCTCCACGTCGACACTGAAATACGGGTCGGACTTCTACGGGGGGCAGCAGTGGGGAATATTGGTCAATGGGCGAAAGCTTGAACCAGCCATATCGCGTGTAGGATGAAGGTCTTAGGATTGTAAACTACTTTTGCATGGGAATAAGAGATTTTTTTTAAGATTTAAGAAGGTACCATGAGAATAAGTACCGGCTAACTTCGTGCCAGCAGCCGCGGTAATACGAAGGGTGCGAGCATTACTCGGAATTATTGGGTTTAAAGGGTAAGTAGATGGAAGTGTAAGTTAATAGTTAAATACCAGTGCTTAACATTGGGGTGCTGTTAATACTGTGCTTCTCGAATTTAATAGGAGTAATCAGAATTTATAGTGTAGTAGTGAAATGTTTAGATATTATAAGGAATACCGATAGCGTAGGCAGGTTACTATTTTAAATTGACATTGAGTTACGAAAGCATGGGGAGCAAACGGGATTAGATACCCCGGTAGTCCATGCTGTAAACGATGGCCACTGAACGTGTACATTTATTGTGCGTGTTTAAGCGAAAGTTATAAGTGGCCCACCTGGGTAGTACGTTCGCAAGGATGAAACTCAAAGGAATTGACGGGGATCCGCACAAGCGGTGGAACATGTGGTTTAATTCGACAGTACGCGAGGAACCTTACCTGGGCTAGAATGCCTTTGACAGTCGCAGAAATGTGATCTTCCTTCGGGACAAAGTGCAAGGTGCTGCATGGCCGTCGTCAGCTCGTGCCGTGAGGTGTATGGTTAAGTCCCATAACGAGCGCAACCCTTGTATTTAGTTACCAGCACGTAATGGTGGGGACTCTAAATAGACTGCCCGTGTAAACGGGAGGAAGGTGAGGATGAGGTCAGGTCATCACGGCCTTTATGTCCAGGGCTACACACGTGTTACAATGGCGTGTACAAATGGTTAATGTTTGGTAACAAATGTTCAATCCAAAAAACTCGCCTCAGTTCGGATTGAGGTCTGCAACTCGACCTCATGAAGTTGGAATCGCTAGTAATCG
>CAMJVU010000021.1 GCA_946409305.1 uncultured Cytophagales bacterium | reverse complement strand
TTCCAATAATACTTTCAGGTTCTTAATAGGATACAGTATAGATTTCGGAGATAAAACAGAAGAAAAAAGTTACTGTGAAGTATAAAGTATAAATGACCATCAACAAATCATTTAATGAATGTTATCATTATTATAGAAATATAAGGAATTTTATTGGATTTTTGGTTGCACTTTCTGATTTTGGGTGTCTTTGTCATTATAGTGAAACAGTACATACGCCAGTGGAGCCACAGAAATGTTCAGACCACGCAAAACAAGTAATTAGAGAAATTAATCCGGAACAGGGTATTTTTGACTCTGATAATGGTAAATCACCTTTTAAATGGGAAGGCAAAATTTGTCGTTTCAAAAATACTATTTTGGAGTTTATGGTTTTATGCGATTATTTTCCAGAAATCGTTGAAAGGCTGAAGAATAAGGAAAACATAACTAGGAAGGATATTGCTGATGTTGAAATTAAAACAAAAAGTTAATAAATAAGATTCTTGATTTACGTCAGAGATATTTACGTGGAGAAAAGGGTATTGAAGTAAAAACATTGTTTGATTTGATTGTCAATTTTTTTGAAGATACTGTCAAAAACTTTACCATTGACAGTTTGCTTGGTAATTGGACAAACATTTTTTTAAAATATCTAGGTTAGTGGAGGCCAAGTATCTTCGTGAAGGAGGTATTGCTGATATCGCGTCGTTTTACACAAAAATATATACGGAAAAATGTATAAAGGGTGTAAAATACGAAACATCAGATGTTAAAGAATTTGAAAATAAAAACAAAAATTTAAAATAGAAGGGTACAATTATAGATCAGATTATAATCTTATTATTTCCCTTGAGTTCATAGACACGTATGTGATAAAAATTTTTGATACTGTCGAAAATGTTCCAAATTGAGATACTAGTTTTGTAAAACATAAGATTGGAAGCAGATCTTTTAAGATCATTAGGACAGTATCACCTAAAGACTTACAAAAAAATTCAGATAAGACAATAATTCTTGATGTAGATGTTGTACACATCTCATCTGGGACTCCTCATTCATCCGTCATAATCAAATGTAAGTACAATAATAATCTTTATTATGACAGTTACAATGATTACATTAAAGTACGAAAATAATTTAGAATTTCTAAAAATGCAAAAGATATTGGGTGAACATTCAAAAATCTCGTGTTCTGCGAGATTTGATAAGATAGATTATTTGGTTTATATAATCAATTAATTATTCTAATGGTAATAGTTTACAATCGGACTAGAAAGTGACTAGATAGATACTAATAGAGACAATTAACTCTAAATTAGTGATAAAGAACAATATGGATGTGATTTTATCTGAACAGGAACGAATACGTATTAACAAACTAGAAGAACTAAAGAACGTAGGTATCAATCCCTACCCTTCTAATGAATTTGAAGTAACTTGTAAAACTATAGATATATTAAGCAATTTTAATGAATATGATGGTAAAACTGTCAAACTTGCAGGACGATTAATGTCAAGACGTATCATGGGTGGAGCTTCCTTTGGAGAGATACAAGATTCCGAAGGAAAAATACAAATATATATTCAACGTGATAGTATATGTCAAGAAGATGACAAAACATTGTATAATACGGTATTCAAAAAACTTATAGATTTAGGAGATTTTATTGGAATTGAAGGATATGTGTTTAAAACAAAAGTTGGAGAAATATCAGTACATGTTAATACATTTACTCTGCTATCAAAGTCTATAAAGCCGTTACCATGTGTAAAAGATGATGGAAATAACGTACATGATGCTTTCAGTGATCCAGAACAACGATATAGACAACGATATGTAGATCTTGTAGTTAATAGAGATGTTCGTAATATATTCAGAAAACGTACACAGATAGTACAAACAATGCGTAACTTCATGAACATTCACGGTTATGATGAAGTTGAGACTCCAATATTACAGCCATTATATGGCGGTGCTGCAGCAAGACCTTTTAAGACACATCACAATACGTTAGATCGTGATTTATATTTGAGGATATCGAATGAATTATATTTAAAGAGATTAATAGTTGGTGGATACGATGGAGTTTATGAATTCTCAAAGGATTTTAGAAATGAAGGAATGGATAGATATCATAACCCTGAATTTACACAAGTTGAGTTGTATGTGGCGTACAAAGACTATAAGTGGATGATGTCTTTTGTTGAAGAAATGTTATCGCAAGTAGCAGAAAAAGTTACTGGAAATTTGAATGTCCAAGTCGGCGATAATATAATCAGTTTTAAAACTCCATGGCAAAGATATACAATGTTCGAAATAATAGAAAAATATACTGGAATTGATATATCCGATATGGATGAAGAAAAATTACGTGATGTGGCAAACAGTCTAGATATTTACATAGATCCAACGTTAGGATACGGAAAGATTATAGACGAGATATTTGGCGCTAAATGTGAACCTAATCTGACACAACCTACGTTTATAATTGATTATCCTGTAGAGATGTCTCCGTTAGCTAAACAGAAAGTTGATGATCCTAAATTTGTGGAACGTTTTGAATTGTTCATTAATGGCAAAGAATGTGCTAATGCCTTCTCAGAACTAAATGATCCTATCGAGCAACGAAAACGTTTTGAAGATGAATTGGATATGGCTAGACGAGGAGATCCTGAAGCAATGCAAATGGATGAAGATTTTATAAATGCGATAAGTTATGGAATGCCTCCAACGGCTGGAGTCGGTATCGGTATAGATAGATTGACAATGATAATGACAAATGCAACATCTATACAAGAAGTTATATTTTTCCCACAAATGAGAAATTAATATGTCACTCATAGATACCCATGCGCATTTGTATGAGGATGTATTTAAAGAAGACGAAAATGATGTGATAAATGGCATAAGAGATGCAGGTATTATCAAGATTTTATTGCCAAATACGGACACATCTACCATCAATAGCGTTATACAACTAGAAAAGAAATATCCTAATTTATTCGCTTCAATGTTAGGAGTGCATCCTGACAACGTGAAAGATGATTATAAACATCAAATAAGTGTTTTAGAAAAAGCACTGTCGGATCATAAATACATTGGAATCGGAGAAGTCGGGTTGGACTATTATGAGTCAACAGTTGATAGAGAAGTGCAGAAAAAATTTTTAGACATAGAAATATCGCTGGCGCAAGAATGTAATCTACCAATGTCAATACATGTCCGTAATGCTTTTGATGATGCTTATAAATTGTTTAAGAACAGAGATAATGGAAATTTAAAAGGTGTTATCCACTGTTTTACTGGAACGATTGATCAAGCTAATATGTGGATAGATCTAGGATTCAAACTTGGTATCGGAGGAATTGTTACATTCAAGAAATCAACATTACCAGATGTGCTTAAACATATATCACTCGATAACATAGTTTTAGAAACAGACAGTCCTTGCCTAACGCCAGAACCACATCGAGGAGAACGGAATGATTCAAGATACTTAACTATTATTGCAGATAAATTATCTATTGTCTACAACGAAGACATCAAAATAATTGAAACAATGACCACAAAAAATGCAAAAAAACTATTCAACATCTAACGCACTAACTGAACAATTCTCAAAGCGTCGATATAACAAAAAAAATAACTATGACTCTTCAATAGTACTATTCTCGTTGCTAATAATAAAGTTATCCTGTGTATTACTAATGTTTTGATTAACGTTTGGTTTACCACCCCAATTACACCATGTCGCAGGGTTAATAGTACATCCCCTACCATTCTGATTTAAATCCATATTCCCACAAGCAACAACTAATCAGTATGTCGCCAACACCCCACAAACGAAGTGTCCTATTTTATTTGTTTTCATAATTGTAAATTCTACAACCACAATAAATAAATACAAATATTTTCTCTAATAATCAAAATTAAGTAACTAAATATTGATCCTACACCATCCACATCTTACCAAAAAACAATCTCCAACTATAAAAAAAAGTAGGGAATAAAATACCGAAACAAATGCGATTACCGCCAGCATCTAAAAAAGACTTCAAGTCAAAACTTCCAAAACGTACTCCAAATTTAAAACCACTACCAAATTTAAAACTACTATTGGTAATCAACTCAAATAGAATCAAGGAAAGACCCACACCAACCCTGTCAAAAAAAATGTAAACTAAAAATACTGACATGATTTATTAGGATTAAAATTTTCAATAAAACTTCCAAACATTATACTAATCGTTAACCCTCCACCATAACATATACCCTTACCTCCAAATACATTATAACTCCATTTTAATACTCCACTAAGTTGTAACATAGAATTGCTAACTCCTCCACAAATTAAATCACTATAAACGTCCCCAAATAAAGTAAAAACACCACCAATCCTTACATGTTTTCCGATCGAATACATGTACAAGAAATTGCTATTAAAAAAAGATGGAAGAAGACCATCATTCGCAGATAACCCTCCAATTCCAGCGCAAGACACTCCTCCCCACGAAACAGAGAAACAATGTCTACTAGCCACTACTTCATTCGAATTTCCGATATCATTATCTGGAATCTTACTTCCATTGCCGCTACAAAAAACTAAAAAAAAGAAAGTCAGTACGTAAAAAAATCCCACACTCATAATATAGATAAATGAATAAAATCAAATATTATTGCAAGTATGGAAGCAAAGACATTCCGTAGATCAATCTTCAAAAATACACTAAACCTGATTAAGCTATACTGGGAAGGAGATCAAAAAAAGACTGCTATCTGGTTGACATTACTCATTGTTACGACTATAGTATTCAGTGTTTATAACATAACTCACCTTAATAAGTGGTATCAGGCATTTTACATTGCGATAGAGAAAAAAGACTTACATCAAATAGTGAGACAATTACTTGTTTTTTTATTGATAATACTCATTGCTGGAATTCTATTGTTTATGGAAAACTATCTCATCCACAGTTTAAGATTAAAGTGGAGAAGATGGTTAACTAAACATTGTCTAAATGAATGGTTTGAAAAAAAAGTGTATTATAAAACGAGATTACATGAATCATATATAGATAACCCAGACCAAAGAATAAGTGAAGATATTTTCAATTTCGTAAGAATTAGTAGTGATGTATTCAAAGATATAGTCAGAAGTATTTGCACTATTGTTGTTTTTACAGTGATTTTATGGCATTTATCTAAAGATTTAACCAATATTCCGATACCTGGATATCTAGTTTTTATGACCATTTTATATTCTATAATTGGCTATATATCTGTTCACATCATCGGCAAAAACCTTAGAAAATTTAAATATAATCAACATAAATATGAAGCCGATTTTAGATATGATTTAGTTAAAGTTAGGGAAAATAGTGAAAGTATCGCAACTTATTCCGGAGAAAAATATGAACACAATATTCTAACCTCATTGTTTAATAAAATATCAAATAACAACATTCGGATTTTTGCCAAAGAAAGATACCTCATAGTCTTCTCTTACCTATACAATGAATTAAGTAATGTTTTTTCAATTGCTATATCATTACCTTCATTCGTAAGTGGAATAATTAGTTTCGGCACATTGATTCAAATATGTGAAGCGTGTAAAAGAGTAAATAATTCATTATCATATTTTTTAAATTCATATTTTGTAATTGCCGAATTAGAGTCTGTCGTTGATAGATTGAGTATTTTTTTAAGACATGTAAATGTGAAAAGCAAGAATACATATTCTTTCCAAATTAAGAAAAGTAAAATGCTAAATATTTCCATCAAGAACTTGGAAGTCTTTTTACCAAATAAAACTGCATGTCTTCTAAAATGCGATGATCTAACATTACAATTTGGCCAACATGTACTAATCGACGGACCAAATGGAATAGGTAAAAGTACTTTTCTTAAAGTACTAGCTGGAATCTGGCCATACGTAAATGGACTCATATGTACGCCAAAAAGATGTGCTTTTGTTCCACAAAAAATGTATTTTACAGGGAATTCTCTAACGACAATATTATCCTACCCTCATGATTATTTAAATGTTTCAAATAAAGATTTATTTAAAATAATGAAAATATTTGAAATCGATTATCTGTTTAATCAAATGGATAGAAATCATGATTGGAATATAGAATTATCTCATAGTGAACAACAAAGGATCATATTAATCCGTGCATTATTACACAAACCTAAATGGTTATTAATAGATGAACAATTGGAAGATTTATCCGATAACGTTATTGCAAACCTATTAGATTATATTTCAGATTCAAAGCATCAAATAACGGTAATATCAACAAGTAACTTCTACAACAAAAACAACGTGTGTAAAATCACTATAAATAAAGATGATAAGATGTTAATAAAAATCTAAGAATAACAACCACTTACAATTTCAATTTTCACTCCACAAAAAACAGATCGAATCATTTTTTCATCTCTCATTCTAACAATAAGATATCACCAACCAACCGGAAACCTAAAAAAACAAACCTCAAGCACTAAAAAAATACAAAATCATTCAATTAAGGATTCTTTACTTTGACAAACTCCTCATCTTTTATTCCCTCACCTTTGTTCCTACCGATATCATACGAATAAAATTCTTCATCTAAAACATTCTCTCTGTTCTTGCAATTCTTACCAATGGAAAGAGATTTTAATACAAGCCCGATACCTTCCACCGCAACATCTTCCAATTTGTTGAAGTCCACAATTATAAGGAGGTTTAAAATTACCTAGCTTCACCTTCTTCAACGATCCGCAACCATCAAACACACATCACTCATATTTGTAACCTTCTTAGTATTCCAATTCGATATCAAGCAATATAGATAATGAAAAACATCCATAAAACATATAACTCGTATCTACAAGATTTTTAATGTCCCACTTAGATTTATCTGGCTAAGAACAAACGCCTTCAAATCCGAAAGTTATAGAATGCTTACATGCAACTTTCTCAGTATTCCACTTAGATATATCAGACAATGTCTTCAATGAAGAACATCCACGAAACATACAATCCATATTTGTAACATTACTAGTATTCCACTTAGATATATCAGACAATGTCTTCAATGAAGAACATCCATCAAACATACAA
>CAMJVU010000020.1 GCA_946409305.1 uncultured Cytophagales bacterium | reverse complement strand
AGATAATGGCAATTAATGCGCAGAAGATTTTAACTCTCATAAATAAATAAATAAATAAATAAATAAAACAAAATTTTGTTAGAAATGTTTAAAAATAGAATTGGAACTAATACACTCAGTAGATAGCGGAAAAATAAGAGTAATAACATATTTTTTTTAAAAGTAAAAGTTTTTACCGAGAGATAGTTTAATGTTGCAAATAACTGCCTCCAAAAGACATTTCCAATTTCCAGCATTCAAAGCTCCAATATCAAACACGGTACCTACTTCTCCAAAAAAACCTTTAGTATTAACCCATTCAAATGGAACCACAGAAATATTTGCTCCAACTTGAAAGAGGTCGAAGGTCATTTTTGCATTATCACTACTAGTATCAGCAAAACTTCCTCCCATTAAATTAACCATTACATTTCCACCGTAGTGTGTACCATTACTCCTACCTCCTCTACCATTGTAACTCCATCTGACTCCTACACCAAGTTGTAACATAGCAACAGCTGGATTATTATTATCGCTAATAAATGAACAATACGCATCTCCACACAGAATAGCTTTACCAATAAATCCTACATATTTATTGGGCCAATACGTATATGAAGACTTAACACTTAACAATGATGGAATTAAAAAACCTAAACCATGACCATTACCATCCATAGAATAAATACATCCCAAAATAGTTCCAGAACCCAGTCCTCTCCACGCAATAGAAACCCAACGATTACTTCTAGAGACAATATCGTTTCTACTACTATCGTTCTTAATAAATTCAATTGTATTACCTTCTCGAGAAGTCACACTATTGTCTATGAGTATGTCAATAGAATTTAAACAGATAATGGCAGTTAATGCGCAGAAGATTTTAACTCTCATAAATAAATAAATAAAACAAAATTTTATACAAAGTATTGAAACATTTATAACCCCCATCAAGATATAAAATCCCTTCATTTTTTTAATTTTGCTAGTAAATGTTCATTGAACTACGCTTGATTAATAAAAAAGCAATAACTGTGAACAATATTCGTCAAATAAAATGATGGTAATATGCAACAACAAGTATCGTTGCATATTAAAACTGTACGTATTTGATTAACATGGACAATGGATATGGGAAACTGGTTGAGTTTGCAATGGGTGCAATTGTCAGTGGCTCTGTGATTGCAATTAGTTGTGGGAGTGCTGATGCGAATAGTGAACTATCTCCGTTTGAGAAAATGAAACAGATTCAAACCCAGTCTCTAGATGGAAAAATTTCTTTGGATGAGTTTAAGCGTCAAATTAAGGAGTCTAAAGTAATTTCACAAGATGTTAAAGGTTGTTCCAATTTGTGGGGTCTGTGCTAATTAATTGGTAACTTCGTCATAATTGCGGATGCGTTCATGTACACCTAAGCGACTTTAGTATTGGGTTATTTTTTTTATTTCTTCTTTTATTACTTTCATCATTTCATAATCCTCGTTTATATCTGCTATTTTTAGATTTACATACCCACTTTGTGCTTCTCCCATAATATCTCCAGCACCACGCAATTTCATATCTATGTTCGATATTGTAAAGCCATCTGAATATTTCACCATGGCATTAATACGTTCACGACTCTGTTTACTTAACTTCATATCAGTCATTAAAATACAGTAAGATTCATTACTACCTCTTCCAACTCGTCCTCGTAGCTGATGTAATTGGGCTAAACCAAATCTATCGGCATTTTCTATTACCATCACAGTGGCATTAGGAACATCGATGCCTACTTCTATTACTGTTGTGGCGATCATGATCTTCGTCTCCCCTACCGAAAACCTATTCATTTCAAAATCCTTATCTTTAGGATTCATAGCTCCATGAACGATACTTATTGCCATTCCAGGGAATGCTCGCGATATAGCTTCATACCCATCCATCAGATTCTTTATATTAATTTTATCTGACTCGTCAATTAGGGGATAAACAAAATATACTTGATGCCCTAAGTCGAGTTGTTGTTGCACAAAACCAAACATCCTAAGTCGATTTGATTCGTAAAAATGGACAGTTTTTATTTGTTTCCTTCCATTCGGTAACTCATCAATAGTTGATATATCATATTCAACGTACATTGTCATTGCAAGAGTTCTGGGTATGGGAGTAGCAGTCATGATAAGTGTATGAGGCTGTAAAGAACCATTTATTGCCGATAACTTAGCTCGTTGAGTTACTCCAAATTTGTGCTGTTCGTCAATTATAACCAATCCCAATTTTTTATATTGTAATGAATCGTTAAGAAGAGCATGTGTCCCGATAATGATATTTATGATTCCACTATATAGGAACTCAGAGATTTGATTTCGTTGTGAACTAGTCGTTGATCCCGTCAATAACACGGTGGTAATATCAAACTGCTTAGATAATTCCGATATCTTCTTATAGTGTTGTTCTGCTAATACTTCAGTCGGTACCATCATCGCAACTTGATATCCATTACTGATTGCTACGAGCATAGATATGAACGCTACTATTGTCTTTCCACTTCCGACATCTCCCTGCAAAAGTCTATTCATCCTATGTCCACTCATCATATCGTGATATATTTCTTTAATGACCCGCTTTTGAGCATTAGTCAACTGAAATGGCAAATGTTCATAAAATCTTTTAACGAGTGAAACGTCAGACATAACATATCCGATACTATTAGAATAGGATAATTTGGATTTATACATTTTGTACTGCATTAAAAACAGCTCCTCAAATTTTAAACGTCTTTTAGCTAGTGACAATGTTTTTGACGATGATGGAATATGTATTTCTTTGAAAGCTTCATAACGAGACATAAGTTTATATTTAAAACACAACTCTTGCGGAATGTTTTCAGGAATGTCTATATCAAGTTCAAACACTTTTTGGTACATTTGTCGAAGGAAGGTATCATTGATACCACGTTTTTTCAACTTGTCAGTCAATGAATAAAACGAAAGAATGACTGGACTATCATTTTTAATTATCGTTGGGTGAACTATAGTGTATTTATCCTTAAATACCGATAATTCTCCAGAAATTGTGTACGTACAGTTGGATTGATACAGTTTAATTATAGAATCTAACCTTTTAAACCATATCAATTGTAATTGTTTTTGCGATGAACTCAATAATATTCCTTGAAGATATTTTTTTTTCTTCGATGTAGTTACTATATCAATTGCTTTCAGCACTCCGGTTATAATAATAACACTTCCAACATATTTCGGAGAAATATCAGATAGCGAATCTATTTTTATTTGTTCAACGTGTTTGTACGGATAATATTCTAACAGATCTTTTACTGTTTTTATTTTTAACTCACTTGCTAATAGCTTCGATTTCATCATATCAAAGCAATTCAGCGAATACAACGTATCATCTAAGTTCACGATGTATTAATAATAAACACTTATTCGACTATAATTCAAAACATCACGAAAAACACAAAAAAAAGAATCAAGTAAAAAAATTATGAAAAAGAAAAAGAAATAAGCTCCTATTCTTTATCCCGTTCTAAGACATACTTGACTTTTACATTAACCGTACACGATTCTTCTTTTTCTGCTTTAAAAGAAACACTGCCAGGGGTAACTTTAAAAGTCGCACCTTTCTTTCTCACACCAAATGTAATCACAGTTTTTTTTATTGTATTAAGTGCTATACTATCTTCACTCGATTTACCACCGGTCACTACCAAATAACATTCCCTACTTTGATTACCGTAATTGTATTCAACAACTACTCTATCTCCAACTTTTACTTCTTCATTTTTTGGCTTATCATTTTTTGGCTTCTCACTCAATACTTTCTCGTACGTAGCTTTCAAAGTCTTGTAAGTCGCAGTACTCTCTATAGCTGTTTTATCATCCGCTTTTATGTACGTATTATTCTCATCCTCATTTCCATCTTTATCGAAATGCTTATTCTTTAATTTTTCTTTTGTCCATAATGAAGCAACCTTTTTTACCAATGCATTATAAACCGCATTACCTTTCAACTCTCCATCAGTAGCATTCTTAACAGCATTCTTATAAGCCGCATTATTTCCCAACTCCTTAGCACTAAGACCATTAATATAATTACCATTTACTTTTGTGTAATCATTATTGGCAAATAATGTTTTATTATTTGCATTCTTAATCTTACCAAGATCTCCCTTCAATACATATGTACTTGGATCTACTACGCTTTTACTAGTAGCCGTCTTATAAGCCGCATTATTTCCCAACTCCTTAGCAGTAGCATTATTTATAATAGCTTGCTTAGCAAGATTATCTATATTATTAAAATTATTATTAAGCAATTTTACACCATTGACAACGATACCACTAAGATCCTCCTTCTTTTTATAATTATTATCAACATCACTTTTCAACATGAAAACATTATCCAAATCATCCTTCAAATTACCGTTATTACAAATACTCTGACCAAGAATTTTCCAACCATTGACAATATTCTTTTGAACATGGTTAGTATAATCCACTCCTTCTCCTCCTAAATGCAAATTATTTAATAAATTACCATCCTTATCAAAAATTTCTCTACTGTCAATCTTGTAGGTATCTTTCAATGAACTTTTCAAAATACAAGTATTTACAGAGTTACCATTATCATCAAAATGTTTACCTTTGACAGCATTCACAAACCCTGTATTTGAACTATCGTATTTTATCTCCTGAACAGCTCCGCCAGTTCCTGAGGTATTCTCAATTGGAGTTTGTGTAGTACCTCCATATCCACAAATATTCCCACTAACTATTGCAATACCGCACGCTACTGCCATCATTCTAATTTTATTGAACATGTAACTATTCATATTCTCATTGAAGTTCCTCATGCTTCAAATATAACTACATATATATAATTTTCTCTGATTTGTGAAATAATGTTAATTTGAGAGGAGGCAATGTTTTTCACTTTTCATTATTTTTCTTATAGTAACCTATTATTTCGTTTTTTTTGATACCAGAATCCAGTAAAACAATTTTAATGTTTGAGCTGCTTCTGTTACGATGTTAAACATATTCTCTATATGTCTGCATAATGATTTATTATTGAGATGATGAATCAAAAAAACATACGTAACTTTTGCATTATTGCTCATATAGATCATGGCAAGAGTACTCTTGCTGATAGATTATTAGAATTTACAGGGACTATTTCTAAGCGCGAAATGCAAAATCAGGTACTAGACGATATGGATCTAGAAAGAGAAAAAGGTATTACTATTAAGAGTCACGCGATTCAACTTAACTACTTTAGGCATATCCAAACACCTTCTCAAACGTCTGATAAAATATCGGATGATAACAAATATATTTTAAATCTGATAGATACTCCTGGACATGTGGATTTTTCCTACGAAGTATCTAGATCTATAGCTGCTTGTGAAGGAGCTTTATTGGTTGTAGATGCCACCCAGGGCATTCAGGCACAAACTATTTCTAATCTTTACATGGCTATAGATCACGGTTTAGAGATAATTCCTGTTTTGAATAAAATTGATCTTCAAAACGCCGTAGTAGATATTGTAAAACAACAGATCATGGACTTAATAGGTTGTAAAGACGAAGACATAATACTAGCAAGTGCCAAAACTGGAATTGGAGTAGAAGATATTCTTAATGCAATAGTTGAAAGAATACCGGCACCTAATGGAGATCCTAATGAACCATTGCAGGCCATGATATTCGATTCTGTATTTAATCCGTACAAAGGGATAGAAGTATATTTTAGGATTTTCAATGGACAAATACGTACTGGAGATAAAGTAAAATTTATAAATACGAATAAAGAATACGATATTAACGAACTGGGAATACTGAAATTACAGCAACAACCTTGTGAAGTCCTTAGCGCAGGGAATGTTGGATATATCGTTTCTGGTATTAAAACAGCCACTGAAGTGAAAGTTGGAGATACTATTACTCATGTAAAAAACCCATGTAAAGATGCGATAAAAGGTTTTTCTGATGTCAAACCAATGGTGTTTGCAGGGATATATCCTGTTGATAGCACAGAATATAACCTATTGAGGGAAGCGATAGAAAAATTACAACTTAACGATGCTGCATTGGTATGGACACATGAAAATTCTATAGCGTTAGGATCTGGTTTTAGGTGTGGCTTTTTAGGCATGTTACATCTAGAAATAACACAGGAAAGGCTAGAAAGAGAATTTGGAATAACGGTAATAAGTACTGCCCCATCGGTAGAATTCCACGTTTACGATCATGCAGGATCAATGACTGTAATAGATTCTCCTTCTAAAATGCCTGACCCAAATTATATATCAAAAATTGAGGAACCATTAATAAAAGCTCAGATTATTACTAAACCTGACTTTATAGGTAATATTATTACTCTGTGTTCCGATAAAAGAGGAGTACTTATATCTCAAAATTTCCTATCTCAGGATAGAATAGAAATGTTTTTTAACATTCCATTAGTAGAAATAGTATTTGATTTCTTCGATAAACTAAAATCTATATCTAAGGGTTATGCATCACTAGATTATGAGGTAATTGGATACCAACAATCAGATATGGTAAGAATAGATATCTTGATGAATCATGACAAGGTAGATGCATTTTCAGCAATAGTTCATAGATCTAAAGCTTTTACGTTCGGAAATAGTTTATGTACTAAGTTAAAGGAATTTATACCTAGGCAAATATTTGAAGTACCAATACAGGCAGCCATAGGTGCTAAGGTTATAGCCAGGGAAACAATAAAAGCTTTCCGAAAAGATGTTATAGCCAAATGTTACGGAGGTGACATATCCCGAAAACGTAAACTATTGGAAAAACAGAAAAAAGGAAAAAAGAGAATGAAACAAATAGGAAATGTAGAAATACCTCAAGAAGCATTCTTAGCGATATTAAAAGTATAAAACTCGAACCAGAATGCGTCACGATTCCACCACACACTCACCGAGCAGAAACCGCCAACTCAATTAAAAACCACAAACACTAACCTAAATCAACAAATACCACAAAATCTACCACTATTACTGTCAGTTGTACTTTGATTATTTGTGTTATTCACCTGATTATTTACGTTCTGACCCATTTGACCCATTTGATTACTCATGTTCATGTTGTTACCCATGCCATACACATTCATGTTATTCATGTTGTTCATGTTATTCATGTTATTCATGTTGTTCATGTTACCCATCTGATTACTCATGTTGTTACCCATGTTACTCATCTTCATGTTATTCATGTTGTTCATGTTTTTATTCATGTTGTTACCCATGCCATACACATTCATGTTGTTCATGTTACCCATCTGATTACTCATGTTGTTACCCATGTTACTC
>CAMJVU010000019.1 GCA_946409305.1 uncultured Cytophagales bacterium | reverse complement strand
ATTGCCCTTTGGGAGAATCATATTGTTATTAAATATATCGGTAGAATTTAAACAGATAATGGCAATTAATGCACAGAAATTTTTAACTTTCATAAATAAATAAATAAAACAAAATTGATATATCCAATAATTAGACAAATGCAAGAAAAGCTACATATTCTTTTTTAAAGATAAAAATTTTTACCGAGAGATAATTTAATGTTAGCAATAAAACAACTACTTAAATACCAAACACAGTACTTATGTTTCAAAAACACTTTATATTATACTTTATAATTTGTAAACTTAACGTATTTGCCAATGAATCGCACAAGTGCTGTATCCAATGGTCCATTTCTGTGTTTCGCTATGATAACTTCTGTAGCACCTTTGGTTGAATTGCCTAATGCATCTTCCATCAATCCATAATATTCTGGTCGATACAGAAACATTACCATATCGGCATCTTGTTCTATTGCTCCCGATTCACGTAAGTCCGACAATAAAGGTCTTTTATCTCCTCCTCTAACTTCTACGGCTCTACTAAGCTGTGATGGAGCAATAATTGGAATATCAAGTTCTTTAGCAAGAGATTTTAATGATCGTGATATATAAGATATTTCTTGTTCTCTATTAAATACACTTTTATTACTATTATCGGACGTTAATAACTGTAAGTAATCAACTATCACCATTTGTATATCATGTTGTAATTTTAATTTTCTACACTTAGTTCTTAATTCGAATATAGACAACCCCGGCGTATCATCTATAAAAATTGGAGCATTTGAAATAACCTTTGTTTTATATATTAATTGTTGCCATTCATATTCTTCTAATCGTCCTTTTCGTATTTTTTCACTTTCTAATTCTGCTTCTGCTGATACTATACGAGACATTAATTGTGATGATGACATTTCAAGTGAAAATATTGCGACTGGTGATTTATTATCAACAGCTGCATTTCTAGCTATTGATAGCATAAATGCTGTTTTCCCCATTCCTGGTCTAGCTGCCACTATAATAAGATCAGATTTTTGCCAACCAGATGTTATGCTATCTAGGGATGTAAAACCACTTGGAATTCCAGTAACAGCAGAATTATTGCAACGTTTATTACTAACATCAATTATCGTTTCTTGCAATAATGTTTTCATGTCGGAGCAATTTTTTTTTATGTTAGATGATGTTACAGAAAGTAATTTTTTTTCGGCGATATCTATCAACGAAAACACATCAACTGTGTCATCGTAAGCTTTCCTTTGTATCTCAGATGATATTGATATTAGTGACCGTTTTATAAAGTATTCAATCACTATGAACGTATGGTATTCTATGTTAGCTGCGGATATTACATTTTCAGTTAGTGACTGTACGTAATATACTCCTCCTACCTGTTCTAGTTTTCCATTTTTTTGGAGCTGATTGATTACTGTCTTTATGTCTATTGGCAAGTTGTTCCCGAATAAATCGATTATTGCTCTATATATCTCTTGATTAGCTGGGTCGTAAAAATGTTCAGGTTTGAGAATGTTAACGACAATAGTTACCGCATCTTTTTCCAACAACAACGCTCCCAAAATGCTTCTTTCTATTTCTAATGCCTGAGGAGGGTTCTTAAATAAACCATTTCTAAGATCTATGTCATTTTTCATCTCAAAATATCCTAACATGTACCTATCTTGCTCATAATATCCTTCACTTTTTTTATATTATCGTACGTGTCATCGTAATAAAACTGAATATCAGGCACAAATCTTATTTTATCTGCTAATTTATTACCAAATGTAAGACGTATGGCTGATTTATGTTGATTCAAATAGTCGATATAAAAACTATGATCATTGTTCTTATTCAAAGTCAACACACTTACATAGACTTTTAACAGTTTACACCCATCTAGTGGAAATATATTCGAAATTGTTACAATTGCATTCCCGTGGATAACATCGTCGTTTTGTATCTCAGTTGCAAAAATATTTCTCAATGTTTTCGTAATAAATGATATTTTTTTATCATATAATCGACTATCATCTCCCTTCATTACGTTTATTTTTAAATGATTTTAACCAATTGGGCAACATGATTGCTCCAATAGTAAGATAAAGGTAGTACGTTACTATTCTCCAGATTATTGATACTATTATAGAATAGTTTGATAACATGTCTTTATAGAAACAATTGAAACAATATTCTACCACTCCACTTCCACCTGGGGTTGGAGAAATTAACATTGTTACCCACATTATCAAATGTTTGCACATGATATCAATGTGTGTACTCAAAGAGCAGTCTACAAAACAAGTAATTAAACAGTTCAATATGGCGTAACGGCTAAACCATGTAAGTAAAGTTATAACTAAGATTGACATCCAAAATTTTACATCGTTTCTACGTAAAACATTTGATGCAATTATTAATTCATTGCTCTGTTTAATCATCGTGTCTTTAAACCTCTTTAATACACTAATAGTCGTGATTTTTATCATTATCCATTTAAAAAAAGTCGGCTTAAAAAATAACGTAATCAACATTATAGACACGTATGAAAGAATTAACGTATAACTAATTCCAAAAGGAGCGAACATCCAATAATTATCATGATAAAATTGCTGATCCTTTAATAATTCAAAATAAGCAAATGGACCAGTTATCAAGAAGAAAATATTGTCAAACGTAGAAGTTGCCATGACATACGCTATTGCCCTACCAAAACTTATTCCATTTTTCATAAATAAAAAGACTGCGACTACTCCACCACCAACGACGGAAGGAGTTACTGCTGATGAAAATTCCCATAGGGCTATCATTTCAAAACATTCATACCATGATAACTGCCTATTCGTTAATAAACGTATTCTGAACATGTATAAAAAATCTCGAATAAATAACATGATTAGTGTACCAACAATTCCACTAATTCTAACGTTTTTTATCAAAAGTAGATTACTAAGTTTAAAAGATGGGTCTCGCGAGATTATGTAAATAATGACCAAAATTCCAATGATCATTGGAATGAATAACCTTCTAGGATGTAGTGTATCGAAAATTTCTTTTTCGTTCACGTTATCTTCCATAACTAAAAGTTACACTAATAAATTCATTATTACTGATTAATGTTACATAGTTTTATTATATCAGTAAATGTTCTGTTTTTGATAATGGTAAAAATAAAATACATCGTTTATTTACTGCTTTTGTGTTTACTTTTCACAGGAGTAAAGAAGAAAAAACAACATAGTAGAAAACAAAATAAAACACATAAAATTATATCTTCACGAGGTAGAAAAAAAAATGTTAAAAGGAGGATGCACAACCGGTGTAAAATATATCCAAAAATAAAAAAAAATGGTGTTTTTTATGCAGTTTATCTCGGAGTAAGTGGATATGGCACATATAGGGTCTCATCTCGAAGACTTACACAGTTAGATCATGTTTTTTTTGTCAATGGTAAGAAGTATTCAGCTAAAATCAAAAACGCAACTAAAAGAGGAAATAGATATCATATTCAAAATTTGTTACAGGAAGGGTATGTTTATGCCATACAAATAAAGAATACAGACTTAATAGCGATTAAACCAATAGAACAATTATCTAATTATTCAGACGGGAAGATTAACCATGTTTCTCGCAAGTATATTTACGTGAAGCACAAAAGATATGTAATCTCGAAAAATTTTATTTCTCACAAAGTACTGATGAACGGTGGTGGATCTGATGTTATACCAGTAAAACTCCGTAACGACGATTATATAAAATTTGTTACAAACAAAAACAAAGAGGTTGTAAAAGCATATGTTTACCCATTCCATGAATACATTCCTCCGATCAAAGGAGATCCAGGTGTCAGAACACTTAAGAATTTTATAGCTACTGCATTATCTGCGGTGGGAACAGGTTTGTACGTATATGGGGGTTCATGGAGTTGGCACAATGGATTTTGTTCAAGACAAAGTACAACAATAGGAGTTCCTCAGTCATGGATAGACTTTTTTCAAGCAAAAGATACCAATTACTCCTACAAGAATTTTATAGACAAAAAGAGGAAAGGGAAAGAAATTGTAGATCATTCTCGTAGTTATTACCCTTACAAGGGATGGAATCAATATTACTACGCAGGAGTAGATTGTTCGGCTTTTGTTAGTTGGGTTTTGTACAACATTACGCATACATCAAGCGGACAACCCGGAATAATATGTGGATCTACCTATATTGGAAGTTTGTATTCTAGGAAAGGATGGGGAATTTTAGTACGAAAAAAAAAAGACGCTAAAAAATTTAAACATGTTTTTGAGCCTGGAGATATTGTGAGTGTCAAGGGACATGTATGGATTTGTTTGGGAACATGTGAAGACAAAAGCGTTTTGTTGGTGCACAGTACTTCTAGTAATAGTATCACAGGGAATCCCGGAGGAGGAGTTCAATTAAGTGCCATAGGGAAGTCAAAAAAATGTATAGCCTATAAATTAGCAGATCACTACATGAAGACATATTACAGTGAATGGTATGAAAGATATAGACCTTTTTTGTGTGAGGGCAAAAAGTATATAACATTTCGAAATATAAATACTGGAATATTTAAATGGAAGATAGGTGCATTGTTGGATGATCCAGATGGGTACAAAAACAAAACTCCACGAGAAATACTCGAAGACTTATTCGAATAGATTATAACATTAACAAAAAATAAGAAACTACTTATGTCATTAATGTACTATAAAATTGCAAGTAAGTAGAGTACCTCATAGTGTAATCAATGCTGAAATGTATTATCGTCCCTCAATATCATACTTTATTCAATACCGGTACTTCCAAATCCTCCACTGTGTCTATTGCTTTCATCTAAAGAAGTAACGACATTAAATACAGGATTGTGATAGGATGAAAATACAATTTGAGCTACTCTATCTCCATTATTAATTGTAAAAGTTTCATTTGATGTATTAAACAATATGACTTTTATTTCTCCACGATAATCAGAATCTATCGTTCCTGGAGAATTCAAAACTATTATACCATTTTTATAGGCTAATCCACTCCTAGATCTTATTTGCCCTTCATATCCAATTGGAATAGACATATATAAACCTGTTCCGATTAGTTCCCTTTGATTAGGTTTTAATATTATACTTTCTTGAATAAATGCTCGCAAATCGAATCCAGCAGATCCAGTTGTTGCTACTTCAGGTAACTTATTATTTGATTTGTTAATTATTTGAATTTCTACATCCATACTTCTAATATCGACTGACGATTGCTCAAAATCTGTTTCTATAAAATGATATAATATTGTTTATGTACTCTGATAAAGTTATTGACCATTTTCAAAATCCGCGCAATGTTGGTGAAATAGAAAATCCATCTGGCGTTGGAACCGTTGGGAACCCGAAATGTGGAGATATAATGAGGATGTATATATCTGTAGATAAGAAAACGAATGTGATAACAGATTGTAAATTTAAAACTTTCGGGTGTGCTGCTGCTGTTGCTACATCTAGTATGGCAACAGAACTAGTGAAAGGTAGAACATTAGATGAAGCAAAAAAAATTACTAATAAAGCTGTTATGGAAGCTTTAGATGGGTTGCCCCCAATAAAAATCCATTGTTCCCTATTGGCAGAACAAGCTATACAAGCAGCAATACAAGATTACCTTGCTAAAAATGGAGAATAAACGTCAACCTATATCCACCAAGTTTTACCAAATGTTAATTTTAAGTAAAGGAGATTTCCGATACCAAAACCTTTCAACTTGTCGATAAGATTACCTCCCATCAAACGCCCAATGTCTGTATCTAAAGCATTTATTGCAAAAGTAAACCCATTAGTAGGGATACTTACTCTAAACGGAATTAATCCTACATTTAACCCTACCTCAGTGTATTTAAAACAAAAACCAAAAACATTTCTACCAGGAACCTTTTGTTCAACTACTCCAATCCATAGAATATTGATCATAAATCCTCCACTATAACATATCTTGCCATCCTTATTATCTCCTCTACCATTATAACTCCATTCAATTCCTATTCCGGGTTCCAACAATGGAAGGTACATTTTTTTATCTGTAAAACTCAAATAAGCATCCCCAATTAAAGTACAACTACCGACAATTCCTACATAATTATTGAACCAATGGGTGTATGAGAAATTAAAGCTAAATAGAGATAGTAAAAAACCACGAACACGAGAATTAATAAGACCAACACCACTATTACAACTTATCCCCCTCAACGTAATTGATAATTGATGTTTATTTCTTTATACAGAAAAATTTTGCGTGTAATCTTTTTTCCCCTCCTTACTTTAGTCAACGCATAGTAATCATTTTGGTGACTCATTTCACTATTGTAGGGTATACCATTACTACCATTCAAACACATAAAAACAATCAACATGTAAGAAATTTTTACTTTCATAAAATTAGTATATGTAAAAGGAAACGAAAGAAGAAACATATCGCAAGGCTGTTATAAAACATTCCAACATGGCTAAGTATTTAGAAATAATGTTATTTAGGTGGTAATTTTAAACATCAAGAATAAATACATTCAAAATATAGTTGACAGTACATAAAAAGTTTTTAGTATTACCGAACATTAACTATGAGTGAAGTTATATACCTCGACAATGCATCCACAACGCGAATATCACAGGATGTTATTGATGCAATGATTCCATATCTGAATAATTTTTATAATCCTAGTAGTATTTACACTTCAGCACAAAATATACGTTCAAAGATAAACGAATGTAGAGAGTTTATAGCAAACACATTAAATGCATATAATAGTGAGATTTTTTTTACTTCAGGCGGATCTGAATCTAACAATTGGGCTATAAAGAGCGTTGCTGACACATTTTCTAATAAAGGGAAACATATTATAACAAGTAAAATAGAACATCACTCTGTATTAAACACTACGAAATATCTGGAATATCATGGATATGAAATAACGTATTTAAATGTTGATTCTGGCGGGTTTATTAATCTCAATGAGTTAAAAAAATCTATCCGTGACGATACCATCCTTGTTAGTATCATGTACGCTAACAATGAAATAGGGACGATAGAACCGATTGAAGAAATAGGACAAATATGCCATGACAATGGCATATTATTTCATACTGACGCTGTACAGGCTTATTGCCACATCCCGATTGATGTACGAAAATCCAACATTGATCTTCTCTCCGTTTCTGCTCATAAATTTGGAGGACCAAAAGGAATTGGTTTCTTATATAAAAAGTCCAACATTCCGCTTATCCCGTTAATTCATGGTGGTGATCAAGAAATGAATAAACGTGCAGGAACAGAAAATGTTGCCGGTATAATTGGAATGACTAAAGCCGCAGAAATAGCTTATCCATCAATAACCGAACGTAGCAATTGTGAAATATTACTAAGAGATCACTGCATAAAACGCATCTTAACAGAAATACCCTATTCCCGTTTAAATGGAGACAGAGTAAAACGATTGTCTAATAATATCAATATTAGCTTCCAGTTCGTCGAGGGAGAATCTATTTTATTGTATCTCAACAAATATGGAATCTGCGCTTCTAGTGGTTCTGCGTGTACATCGAATTCATTAGACCCTTCACATGTGTTGCTAGCAATTGGATTACCACACGAAATTGCCCATGGATCTTTGAGATTAACAATATCTCACGAAACAAACATGAATGAAATCAATTATACCATTGAAAGATTAAAAGAAGTAATACAAAAATTGAGATCCATGTCGCCTTTATACGACGATTTTATCAAAATGTAAACTTATTATTCCTATATTTCTATTTCCAATCGTCTCTAACAAAATTTTATTTTATTTATTTATTTATGAGAGTTAAAATCTTCTGCGCATTAATTGCCATTATCTGTTTAAATTCTATTGACATACTCAATAACAATATGATTTTCCAAAGAGGCAATGTAACCAGATTAGGAAACATTCGGGGATATAATGGTAGAAACGATATTGTTCCTAGAAGTAATTGTTGGGTTTCTATTGCGTGGAGAGGACTGGGTGCTGGAACTATTGTGGGATGTATTTTTTCTATGGAGGGTGATGGTTATGGTTTAGGTCTTTTAATCCCATCTCTTTTAAGTGTTGAGTCTTCATATACGTATTGGCCCAATAAATATGTAGGTATTGTCGGTAAAGCTATTCTGTGTGGAGATGCGTATTGTTCATTTATTGATAATGAACATCCAGCTGTTGCTATGTTACAACTTGGTGTAGGAATTAGATGGAGTTACAATGGTAGAGGAGGTAGGAGTAATGGCACATACCACGGTGGAAATGTAATGGTCAATTTAATGGGAGGAAGTTTTACTGATGTTAGTAATAATAAATCAAAAATGACCTTCGACCTCTTTCAGGTTGGAGTAAATATTTCTGTGATTATATTTGAATGGGTTAATATTAAAGGTTTTTTTGGAGAAGTAGGTACCGTGTTTGATATTGGAGCTTTGAATGCT
>CAMJVU010000018.1 GCA_946409305.1 uncultured Cytophagales bacterium | reverse complement strand
AAGCAAGAAGAAAAGCTGAAGAAGAGGAAAGATTAAGAAAAGAAGAAGAAGAGAGAAAAAGAAAAGAAGAAGAAGAGAATTATATGACACTCATCAATAGAAGTGTGCAATATATTACGAAGCAAAATGATCCATCTAAAGAATTGACAAAGGATGAACTAGAAAGATTGAAGAAAAATATGGAATATGTATCGTATAAGGTGAAAGTGGAATATCACAAGTATTTTACGGAAAAAGAGCTTGAGATGGATGCCGCTAAATTCACTCTAATGTGCGTGCAGGGGGTGAGGTCACCTGAAATGAGAGGGGAAGAATATGTCATAACGATTGGGGAGTTAGGAAAATTAAAGTTACTTGTAAATATTGATAAGCGTACTGCTTACTTAATTGGGGAAAATGGTAAGATTGATGAATCTCGTAAAAATCCGTGGCCTGATGGTTGTGGAAGTAGGCTTTATAAAAGTTTAGGTAATAAATTGCATATTTTGTACGGGAATAAAAATCTGTCTGGTAAATCTTTTAATATTGGTGCTTTGGTGGGTAAATGTCTTATCGATGAAAAATATTGTTTAACTCTTTTAGTATACGTTTGGATGGCTGGAAGTGTTGTAGGATACGGTACTGGTTTATTCAGCTTGAAAGGAATGTACGTTTATAGTAATCAAGTTAAAATGTTAATGCCTTCGATTGCTGGATCAAATAAAGATTTTATTGATTTTAAGAAATTACCGAAAAGGTATTATCTTGCGCCAGTTACAATCCATATGCTTGATAGGAATCTCGTCGATGAAGCTTGGGGAGATCCGGGAGATAATAGGGTGTTTAACGTTTGGTTGTATTTGAGTATGTGTATTGTTGATAATGTTATTACGAAAGATAAGGCGTTCGAAATGTTAAAGACATTTGAAAAATATGATGTACATGATTATATGAAAATTGCTAATGATGACAATGAGTGTAAGGAGTCATGTGCTCAGAAACCTAGGAGTAGAAAAATGACGGAAGGTATTTGTTCTACAAAGTCTTCTTTCGAGAAGGTTTATGGAGAAATAAAGTAATCTTTGAGTTTTGATGTTAGATGATTACAGTGGCATTCGTTACATTTGGGTGCAAGGTTAATTACTCGGAGACTTCGTTCATAAAGAATCAATTACTAAGTGAAGGTTTTAATGAGGTAAAACTAGATGGGGAACCAGATGTGATTTTTGTGAATACGTGTACGGTTACGAATAATGCAGATATTGAGTGTTTACGTACAATCAAGAGTATTGCAGATAAATATCCTGAATCTGACATAATAGTTACTGGATGTTATGCTCAGATCAGATATAATGATATAAAGAAAATCAAGGGAGTAAAGGCAATATTTGGAAATCAGGACAAATTTCAAATAGTTGATTATATCAAGTCATTAGGAAATAGGAAGGAACAATGTATTGAGGTATCAGATATTAGAAGCTGTTGCCAATTTAATAGTGCAATGTCCTATAATGATAGGACTCGTAGTTTTTTAAAGATACAAGATGGCTGTGATTTTTGGTGTTCCTATTGTGCTATTCCGATGGCTCGTGGAAAAAGTAGAAGTGATACTATAGAGCATATTGTTGATAATGTTGATTTTTTGAATAAAAAAGGAATAAAAGAAATAGTCATCACAGGTGTAAATGTCGGAGATTATGGAATAATAAACAATAAACGCGAATGTACTTTATATGATTTATTAGTTACTTTGGAAGCGTTAAATAATGATATCAGATACAGAATATCATCGATAGAATTAAACTTATTAACTGATCAAATTGTAGAATTTATAAATAAATCAAAGCGTTTTGTAAAACATTTTCATATTCCATTACAATCAGGGAGTGATAAAATATTAAAGTTGATGAGAAGGAGGTACACGACAGACGAATACAAAGATAAGGTTTTGAAGATAAAGAAATTAATGCCTATGTGTTGCATTGGAGCTGACGTTATAGTCGGGTTCCCAGGAGAAGATGCAGATTCTTTTAAGGAAACAAATGAACTATTGAAATCATTACCAGTATCATATCTACATGTATTTCCTTATTCTGAACGAGATAATACGTTAGCAACTCATTTGGATAATAAGGTCGATAAAAAGGAGAAGGATAAGAGAGTTAAAATTTTGAGAGATTTATCAGACGTTAAAAAGAAATGTTTTTATGAAAATAATATTGGAAATGTTGTAGAAGTTTTGTTTGAGCGTCAGGTAGATGATAATGGATATATTTATGGATACTCAGATAATTATATTCGCGTTAGACATGAATATAATACAAACATAATCGATGACATTGTACCAATTAAAATATCTAGAGTTGATAATCTTATAGCGTGTGGTGAATTATGAATAATATCTTTATTATGCATGTTTAACGATTTAAAAAATGATATCTATGAATTGAAAAGAGGGATCAACAGGTTACTTAATGTTATTGAAAGACAACAAAAAAAAATAGATGTATTGACGAGAAAGTTAGAGAAGTCTGAGTGTAAAACTGACAACAGAAGTGAGACTGCAAGTAATGGTATAGATGTAGTAAAGTTGAATGAGCAAATTGATATTTCAATAGATAGAATAAATGATATAATAAAACGTATTGAAATGGGAGAATATGATGAATAGTGAATGGGATAATACGATAGAAAAGTTTTTAAACTATATAACACTTGAACTCAATATGTCGAAAAATACAATAAAAAACTACATGCTCGATTTGAAAAAGTTTAAGGAATATATGTCGTTTAAATCAATAAAGACTCCAGTCGATGTGACAAACGATGGTATTCATAATTTTTGTGTTTACATAAACAACGAACTAAAACTAAGCAATAGTAGTCAGTCGAGAATATTATCTGCTTTACATAGTTTTTTCGAATACTTAATATTGAGTGAAAAATTAAAAACAAATCCAGTAGATCGTATATCGCGTCCTACTCATATAAAAAAACTTCCAGATGTTTTATCTATCAATGAAATAGAAAAAATATTAAATGCCATTGACATATCGTCTGCTAATGGTATTCGCGATTATTCTATGATAGAATTATTGTACAGTTGTGGATTAAGGGTTTCTGAACTTACAAACATATGTTTAGATGATTTATTTTTTGATGACAATTTTATACGTGTTAATGGTAAGGGTAATAAACAACGAATGATTCCTGTGTGTGATGTAGCTATAAAGACTGTTAAAAAATATATAAAAGAAGTCAGGTGTTGTCAAATTAATGGAACAAAAAGGTACAATTCTAAGTTTCTATTTGTCAATAAATCAGGAAGCAGGTTGTCAAGAGTCATGGTTTTTAAAATCATTAAGAAGTACATGTTACTAGCTGATATGAAAAAAAATATTCATCCACATACATTTCGTCATAGTTTTGCTACACATCTTATAGAGGGTGGAGCAGACTTGGTAGCTGTGCAAACGATGCTCGGGCATGAATCAATAACTACGACCGAAATATACACACATCTAAGTAGAGTTTTCTTATCGGAAAATATAAACAGGTATCATCCCAGATCAAGTGACTTTAAAAAGAATAAACATAAATAAAAATAAATTATCAAGTTTACATCTTATTATTTCTGATTTTATTCTTGAAGTGCCTACTTCTATTAATTTTGTTTATGTAGATAAAACTAAAAATTTGTTAAAAGTGTTGAGTAAAATAGTGTTGCAATAAAGATTTATTGAGGTGAGCTACTTAATATGTGGGTTGAAAGTGAGTTTTATGAGGAATTATGTAGTGAAAAATTAAATCCCGGTCAATAAGTGTTATCTTGAAGTTAGGCACTGCAGTACGTTATATTATGGATGTTGACGCTGTAAAGAGGCAATTTGGAATTATAGGAAATTCAGAGAAATTGAACAGAGCTGTTGAAACGGCATGTATTGTAGCTGGAACGGATTTGTCCGTGTTGATAACAGGAGAAACGGGCGTCGGAAAGGAATCTTTTTCGAAGATAATACATTTTTTGAGTAAACGCAAGAACAAAGTTTTTGTAAGTGTGAATTGTGGAGCTATACCGGAAGGTACCATAGATTCTGAGTTATTTGGGCACGAAAAGGGGGCTTTTACTGGAGCTGTTGATAGTAGGAAGGGATATTTCGAAGAAGCATTAGGAGGGTCTATTTTTTTAGATGAAGTTGGGGAAATGCCATTACAAACGCAAGTGAAACTACTAAGAGTGTTAGAAAATAGTGAAATATTTCATGTTGGTTCTTCAAAATCAAAAAAAATTGATGTTAGAGTTATAGCTGCAACTAATGTAAACCTTCTTCAAGAAATCAATAATGGTAATTTTAGAGAGGATTTATATTACAGGTTAAATACTGTACAAATAGTAATTCCACCATTACGTGATAGAGATGATGATATATCGACATTATTTTTGAAATTTTCCACAGATTTTGCTACGAAGTATAATGTAAGTCCAATTCGTTTAACAGATGATGCAAAACAATTATTAAAACAATATCAATTCCCAGGAAATGTAAGACAATTAAAAAATATAGTTGAACAAATATCAGCGATAGAACAAAGTAAAGTAATAAAAGCTGATGTCCTTGAAAAATATATTCCAACAAATGAACAGATATTACCTTCTAGGATGAACATTAACCGCAATGTTTCTGCAGAATTTGAAGTTTTATATAAAATGATCATAGAATTAAGGCATAATGAACAAGTTTTTAAGAATATTTTGTTCGATATAATTAATAATTCGTTATCTGTGAAAGATTTGGCATCTAAATATAGTGATGCATTTAGAAGTAGTTATCAAATCGATGATGAGAACGTGAAAAAGATAAAATATATTAAATGAGCTTACATTTAATGTCTTTTAATTTTCTAATCTTTAGTTTTTATATGTGGAAATATCTTAGAAATCTTCTTACCTTACGGTTACTAATTGATTTTTCTGATTTGTTTTGATTGTTAATAATATTTATGCTTATGAAAAGGGCTTTTATTGTATTTTTAATCAGTTTTTTTGTTGTTAGCTGGTTGTGTTACTCCAAATATTTACACTTGACGGGTGAAGATTTGACGAAAGGTGAAATGAATATTCTGAGTAGTAAACCAACGTCACAAGCAGTAATTATAAATAGTGAGGAAGTATACTCAACTATAGAACGTTTTGAGAAGATATACGAAAAAAATAGAGAATTAATTGAACAAAGTGTGAAAAACAAAGATATATTTATTGTCTCTGATACAGAAGGAAAGTTCTTTAACATATATTCTGTTTTAAGAACAAGTGGTCTCATAAAACCATACGACTCAGAAAAGAAGCCTAAAATTTTTTACAATACTCAAAATAATGCTTTTGAAGATGAATCAAAAGGTGATAAATCATTCTCAATACCTCTGTTCGAAATTAATGAACATTGTAAAAACAAACTGATCCATTGTGGAGATATTTGTGATAAAGGTAAAAATAGTATTCCATGTTTATTGGTTTTATTGTATGTGAAAAAAATATTAAAAGATAATGTGATACTAATTATTGGCAACCATGAACTGTTTTATTATGGAAGTTATAGAGATGAGGCATCAAAACAACCAATAGTATTCAATGCAATTAAGAATAACTTAATGAAATTTTTTGGCAGAATTAGAATAGGAAATACTTCGTTCTTACTTACCCATAAAGAAGTTGTTGAAGAAGATTTTACTGGTATAAAAAAAGCAATTAATGGTGATGATATTTTACTTTTCAATGATTACGTAAAGAATGTAATAAATGAGGTATACAAAGAAGGTAAATGTTTTTACAAGCACAAAGAAATAAAAGAATTGGAAGTTTGTTATGATAATCCTGGAGATCTTTTAAACAATAAAATCATCCCATATACACATGAAACAAGTTTAAACAATCAGATATGTGGTCATATTCATCATAGGGTAGAACATTTGGTAAAAGGAGCTATTGAACACGGATGTTATTTCGAAAATAAGAATATTTTGTACGTGGATAATTATTCAACTGATAAGTATAATGACGGATCTTCTGGTGCAAGTCAAGTTCATATCCACACATTTAACTCTGATGAAGAAGTAAAACAAGATACTGTTTTGAGAATTACTGACAGGAAGGAAAATAGTGTAAGTTCTCTAAAAATTATGTCAAGTTAAGATTATTGACCACATCAAACCATTCTTCAATAGTTTTACAAAACGAATTATCAAAAAACATGTTACATAATTCATCGAATTCTTCTTTATGCCAATTTTCTTGAGTTCGACAACACCTTGAACAATATTTCGATATTAGTCTTCTGAAGAATTTTACAACTCCGATGTTTACCATGTAAGCATCATGAATGCTATTTATGATAGTCCTAATTTTTCTGTCTCTAAATTCAAAATTGTCATCTAAGAATTTTTTTTGAAAGGTGTTACAATCCAAAACTTTGAAACCACTTGGAAATAAAACAAGGAGAAATCTTTGATTACTTATTATCTTCCTTTTAATCCAGTTATTTAAAAATATCAAATCACCATAATTTTGAATACTAAAAAATATTTCAGTTATTTTAATTTTTGCGTCTTTATCAATTGCACAAAGTTCTGATTCATTTAACTGCAATCTAGGATATTTCTCAAAATCTCTTTGTAATCCTTTAAAACCGTCAACTTTAAACAGCCATTCATCTGGGGAATGTTTAACGATATTAAGATATTGTTGAGGATTGATCATCATTATTTTGTAATCTTCTAAAAACTCTTTCTTGATACCAATCATGTCATTCCGTGAAGGGGTGCGGTGCATTTTCAAGTAATAATCGATCCCATTCAAACCGAATCTAATATTAGCCACACTCTTAGCTTTAGTCATCTCTATATTTTTAATCCTACGGTTTATTACATCGTCATGTCCAATCACTTTCTTAAGATCATTGAGTTTCTTTACGGATAGAAGACAATTGGGATCACAGATTTTTACGTCTGCAGTATTCAACCCTTCACATGATATATCACATGGGAAAACCTTTCTAATAAGTATTGTACTACAATCGAAAATAATTCCAGATCCTCCATTATGTGCAGACATAATTGGAACTCCATTATCATTTAAACAAAGATATGAACAACATATGTGCCGTTCAGAATTTTTTCCCACAACATTAAAGTTTTCATCAATTACGAATAAATCATCCTTGATATGATTGATACTTTTTCTTTCAATTCTAACAAAATTTCCTGTCGTTTTAAAGGATTCTATCACGTTTTTTAATCTAGAAAGTTCATTTACAACGCTTGCCTCACTTACAATTAACACCAAAATTAAGTAACAAGTTAATCTAAACATACTTAACATATTACTTATTATGTTGTTATGATACTCAGCTTATGAGATAATAAAGCATTTGCCAAGAACAATCCCAACATTCGGTAATGTTATTTTAAATATTCTTTGTTTTACAGAAAGTTTTTGATACAAAAACGATTAATGTCTATATTCACAAAACTTAAATTAACAAAATACCTTTTTCCCGTTGTTATTTGAAGTGGTATCATCCTGATTGTGAATCCAAAATCTTTATAATAAATGCCCATGCATATATTAAATGTAACATCTTCGCTATAACATATCTTGTTTAAATGATAATTGGATCCACAATCGTTATAACTCCACTACCAAATTGTAGCTGTAATAAAGACATTTCGTCATAAATATTCCAAGTTATGTTAGATTTGATTAAAGTGTAATATCTCCGTACGCAATCCCACTTATTGCCAATCCAAAATATTTATTAAAGTAATATTCAAATGTTGTCTTCGTTCTCAACAATAAAAAAAGAGAAAATCTTTTTATTGGATTATATAAAGGCAACTATTAATTTTCCTCCATAACTAATACAAAGGGTTTACCTACTGGATTTTTTGTGATATCTTTCCCCACATTTCCGCTTAACAGATGATGCAAAATAGTTATTAAAACAATACAAATTTTCAGAAGTGTAAGACAATTAAAAAATATAGTTGAACAAATATCAGCGATAGAACAAAGTAAAGTGAAAGAACATTTTTTGTGGGTAAAAAAAAGAATTTTCATTATAATTATAATGAAAATTATATGTTATGGAAGTGCTTTTCGTAAACTTACTTGATATGAATACTTATATCGCGGTTAAGAGATTTATTTTGTTATTCATTTTTTTAGTTAGCGATTCTTGTATGACTGGGAGTGATGTTTTTAGTAGTGATGAGTTTAGTTCAGTGGTTTGTTGTGGAAGAGTAAATGCTGGTTACAAATGTCCTAGTAATCAACGTAGGAGTGCGGGAACATCGAAAATTAGAATTACTAAAGTGTCTAGTGACAAACATTTTGGTAATCAACGTAAGAGTACGAGAACATCGAAAATTAGAATTACTAAAGTGTCTAGTGACAAACATTTTGGTAATCAACGTGAAAATACGAAAAAAATGAAAACAAGGGTTACTTTCAGGTTCAAAATAAGGGAAGATGTTAAAAATCTTTGCGTAAATGAGTTAGTATCTAATGATTTTATAGAAAAAAATAAGATTAGTGAAATATTTATTGAGGGTAGTAAAGTGAGTCAGAGTGATTTTTTTATAAATGATAACAAGGAACATACAATTTCGTTAAAAGGAACAATTACAGATATGAGTTATATGTTCTACAAGTGTAAACATTTGGTAAGTTTATACCTAGGTGGTCTTGGTACGAGTAACGTTACAGATATGAGTTATATGTTTTGTGGATGTTCTTCTTTAGTTATGTTATCAGGTATATCTAAATGGGATACTAAGAGTGTTAAAAACATGAATGGAATGTTTTTTGTGTGTTCTTCACTGGATGTATTACCTGATATATCTAAATGGGATACTGGGAATGTTGAAAACATGAGTGAGATGTTCTTAGGATGTTCTTTACTAGATGTATTACCTGATATATCTAAATGGAATACTAAGAGTGTCAAAAACATGAGTAGGATGTTTGAAGGATGTTCTTCATTATTTATATTACCAGATATATCT
>CAMJVU010000017.1 GCA_946409305.1 uncultured Cytophagales bacterium | reverse complement strand
GGTGTTGGAACTATTTTTGGAGGTATTGGTTCTATGAAGTGTGATGGTAGTGGTTTAGGTGTTTTGATCCCATCTCTTTTAAGTGTTAAGTCTTCATATACGTATTGGTTTAATAACCATGTAGGATTTATTGGTAAAGCTATTCTGTGTGGAGATGCGTATTGTTCATTTATTAGCGATAATAATAATCCAGCTGTTGCTATGTTACAACTTGGTGTAGGAGTCAGATGGAGTTACAATGGTAGAGGAGGTAGGAGTAATGGTACACACTACGGCGGAAATGTAATGATTAATTTAATGGGGGGAAGTTTTGCTGATGTTAGTAATGATAATAAAGAAATGACCTTCGACATTGTTCAAGTTGGAGTAAATATTTCTGTGGTTCCATTTGAATGGGTTAATATTAAAGGTTTTTTTGGAGAAGTAGGTACCGTGTTTGATATTGGAGCTTTAAGTGCTGGAGATTGGAACTGTCTTTTGGATGCATGTATTTTTAACAGCAAATTATCTCTCGGTAAAAACTTTTATCTTTAAAAGAAATATGTAATTGTTCTTGCATTTATCATCTAATTATTAAAGTCGCTTTTTCATTTTCGTGAATTATAGTCGACCATGTATTCTTAAAGAAATTGACTATATTATATCCATTTATGAACAAAACTGACTTTACACGTAGATCGATAGAAAAAATATTAACAGATAACATAAATATCAACAAAACATTAATAATTGTCCCCAATATCAAAGATATCAAAAAAATAAAAAACATTAATAATGACCTAAATGTAACTACTCTAGACGAATTGGTTTCAAAAGACAAAATAATTGTTCCTGTAACCAAATTAATTTTGATTCTCTACAGGTTATACAAAAGACATGTAAATAATGTTGAATTATACTCATTTTGGCCACTTGGAAAACTATTGATAAATGACTTTGATACCATAGAGAGATCTTTAGCTAATGCAAAAATAATATTTACAAACACAAAAGAATTAAAAACTTTCGATTGTCAATTTAGTGATTTGCCTAAAGATCAACAAAAAGTAATAACATCTTTTTGGAACTTGTTCTCCAAGAATAGCACAAAGATACAATCCTCATTTCTAGAATTTTGGCGTATAGTCCAAAACGTATATAACGAGTTTAAACAATATTTACTTGAAAGCAATCAATGGTATTTAGGATTATGTTATAACGACTTTTGCAAAAACATTCAACTATTTAAATTATCGTACGAGAACATTGCTATAATTGGTTTTAATGCTTTTTACAAGAGTGACTTGACAATAACAAAATGGTTAATAAGGAATAAAAATACCAAAATTTTTTGGGACGCTGATGAATATTATCTGAGTAATCCATTACAAGAATCCGGGAAAATGTTCAGGCAATATAAAAAAGACGTTCTAATGTCGAATACTTTTTCTAATGCATACCCCAATAGTATAATTAACAGAGATCCTGTAAAGATTTGTAAATGTACCACAGATACTGAACAAATAAACATAGTCATATCTGAATTACAAAACATAGATTCAAAAGACAGAGATATAGGGATAATATTATGTGATGATTCACTATTTAGTAGACTCATAACTGTAATACCACAACATATACAATTTGAATCGACATTTTTATATTCTACAGAAGTATCATGTGTACAACAATTGTTCAATCTTATAATAGATTCGTACACTCAGAATTGTAAGAATACATGTACTAACTATTTCGTCGATAAAATACAAAACGAAAATCTAAAAAATCAACTACTTAAATTATTAAACAACAATAATTGTGATATAAAAGACTATTTTACCAATATATGTGCATTTATTGCAGGTAATAATTTATTGCAATTCAATGATTGTGCACTTCTAAAAAACATCCTAGATGTGGTATCATCTATCGACGAGCTCAACATATCTACTAGTGATTTTAAAAAGACTATCAACGTAATTTCCAAAGATTTTGGAATAGAGATACACAATAATTCAAATATCCACATTGTCAAATTGGAAGATACGACTAACATGTCTTTTGATATAACAATAATCGTTGGTGCCAATGATAGTGTGGTACAAAATGTTTCAGATAATTCCATCATCCCATATAGCATCAAAAGAGGATATGGTTTACCAACCAATGATACATTTTTTAGATATGTAAAAGCTTATCATTTCTACAGGTTGTTACACAGCTCAAATGAGATCATTATTACATATAACGCAACCAAAGGAGAATATTTCAGATATATTCAACAATTAAAATATGAATTACCAAATATTCTAAACTTTGTACATGATACGAATAATAACACTGATCCAATCCTTTCTAAGTGCGATATCAATGTAAAACATGTAAGAAGTATAAAAGAACAATATGTTAATCGTAATCAAAACGAGTGTAAGATAATAACTCCCAACATGATTAACACATATTTGGAATGCCAGTTTAAGTTTTATTGTAGATACGTCCTCGATTTAAAAAAAATAAGTGATAAAAAAAAACCAATTGGAACAATGATACACAATGTTTTAAAATCATTGTACGAGCCATATATTGGGAAAATAGTCAACAGTAATGATATAGCATCAATAAAAAAAACATTGGAACATTCTATAAAAGATGAGTTTAACAAGATATACGGAAAAGACAATAATGGTGAAATACTTGTAGAACAATACACTATTCGCTCTATAGTCGATAAATTCTTAGACCAAGAAATGAACAATACTCCATTCAAAATCATCGCATTAGAAAAACATTTCGAATTACATGATGGATTAAAAATAAAATGTAATGATGATATTTACGTATTGGGAGGAAGAATAGATAGAATTGATATAAAAGACAATATAATTAGGGTAATTGACTACAAATCTGGTAATGTACAAAATAAAGTACATTCAGTAGATGACCTTTTTGATTCATCCAATCAAAATAGGAATAAAGAAGTTTTTCAAATATTGTTGTATACTTTATTGTTGAATAACATATATGAAAGTTATGAAATAAAACCATACCTAGTGCAAATAAAACACTTCAACGACCAGTATAATGACATCTTTATTGATAATAACGCATTTTCCTCCTCCGAAACAAATGTACTAAATAAAATCAATAACAATATTTGCATTTTATTGGATAAAATATTCAACTCAACTTGGAATTCTCCTAGTAAATGTACTTCAAATAAGTGCCAATATTGTGAATATCAAAACATCTGTAAATATTCATAAATTTTGCAATAACGTATTTTGTTATTAAACAGGCGCATGAGAATGGTGTTGGGGTTATTGATTTTACATGTTGTGTTTGTCAATTTTGGATGTTGTGGTAATACGTTTATAGTACCAGGACTTACTTCAGACGAAGAAATTGATAGGATTGTGGAAAAATACAAAAAACACAATGATGAATTTTCTACAAGAACCGGTAACATTCAATCGAATTTGAAAAACATTATGAATGAAGTGAATAAGTTTAGTCCAAAGCCAGATAAAAGTAAAAAATGTAACAACTTGAAAAAAAATTATAAAATCAAAAGTAGACAAATATCAGACAACAACGGAAAAATCAAGATGAATAATGAAAATACATTTTACCAAATTACTCAAAATAATCATGGTCAAGTACCGATTGAAACAACGCAGCAAAAGAACAAAGGAATTAATAAAAATTCGAGTGACGTTAATATTCCAAATGATGTAGATGTTAACTTAAGAAAAGCAGACAACAAGATTATAGATGTTAGAGAGAATGATAGCATTGGTAATAATCAACAGGTAAATAACGAGAATATAGATAATAAAATAGACCAACTCGTTCCTAAAACTATTAAAAAAATTCCGAATGATACTCTAAAAAACAATAAAGATAACTTTAACAAGAAAACATCAAAATGGGAAAGCAGTGAATCAATATTTGAAGCAGAGGGTGTCATTCCCAGTAAGAGTAAAGCATTATTAAACAATATTCAAATCACTTTATATGGTAATAAAATATGTTTTGAAAATATCGATCAAAGTGTGAAAAAGCATGTTACTAACATGAAAATTTATATTACAGATGTAAATGGGCGGGAGATCAATAATGTGATCGGCAATTATTATAAAGATCAAATATTCAATGGTGAAAGTATTGGTGAAATAAAGAAAACATTCCTTAAAGACAATAGCTTCTTTTGTATAAAAAAAATTGGAAATATCAACGAATGTAAAATCAAATTCGTGTGTGATGGTGTTGAAAAATGGGTAAAACAAAACGGTTCTTCGGTAATAAACCTATCTAGAATTAAGTAGCTATTTTACACGTTCAGAATATTCGAGTGTTCTTGTATCTATCTTTATTTTTTCGCCTTCCTTGATAAACAAAGGAACAGACACCTCGAGACCAGTTTCTGTCTTTGCTCTAGTCATCGCCTTATTTACTGTATTACCTTTTACTCCTGGTTCCACCTCCGCTAATGTCATTTCAATGAAAGGAGGAAATTCAACAGACAATATCTTATCACGTTCACAATGAAATGCTATCGTAACCTCTTGACTATCTTTTAGGAGTAATGGGTTTTCTATAAACTTAGCATCCACATTTATCTGATCGTATGTTTCTAAATCCATAAAGACATAATCTTCTCCCTCCCTACACAGGTACTGGTACTTTTTACGTTCAACCCTTGCAGTAATGACCTTGACACCCGCATTAAATGTATTTTCGACAACTCTCCCTGTCGTCAAACTCTTCAATTTGGTTCTAACAAAAGCTCCTCCCTTCCCTGGTTTTACGTGTTGAAATTCAATTATCATGTACAAGTCATTATTAAACTCTATAACTAGTCCATTCCTAAAATCCGCTGTTGTAGACATATGAATATTTAATGTGTATTATACGCGTAAGTAATGTTGTATATTATGACATGGAAGCGTTTGGAAGATTTGCACTAATTTGTGGTGTTTGCATTTTTTGCGGTAACGGATGTCTTTATGAAGGTTTCGATGAAGATTTTGTTAAGTACGCTAATAAAGTAGAGGAGACTGAGAGTAGTTTGTTTGGTTTGCCAGATCATTCAAAAAGTACTCTTGCTTCACTTGCTGGTTCTACCACTAAAATTGGTGCTAAGATTAATAGTTTTGAACCTAAGGGTGGTTTAGACAAGGAGAATAAAGATGTTTTAAATATAGATGATGATAAAATTGAAAGTATTGTAAACAAAATCTTAGGAAAGAAGGTTGGTTTGAGGAATATTGGAAGTACTTGTTACATGAATACGACGTTGCAAATATTGTTTCATACGCCAGAATTTGTTAGGACCTTGTTTAATTATCGAAAGGAGGGTAAGATAGATAAAGAAAAAACACCATTGACTTATTCACTTTACGGATTGCTGTTACAGTACTCTAACAGTGATGTTCCAATTGGTCCGAACATGTTTAAGGGATGTTTTGCGAACAAGTTCCCGGATTTCAGTAGTGGACAACACGATTCTATTGAGTTTCTGAGGATACTTTTTGGTCATATTGAGAATGAAATAGGTAAGGAAAATTTTAAGAATCTAATAGGGTTGTTTTTTAGTGATTTGGTGAGTACTACTAAAAGAAAGTGTGGACATTCGACTTATGGAAGTACTCTTACGTTAGATATTCCACTGTTATTCCCAGATGACGACAAAAAAGCGATCAAGATTACTGACTTGTTGAACGATTATTTTGCTGAGAGAGAGGAAGAGGCTTGTAATTTGGATTGTGGCGAATGTGAAGAAGAACTAATATGGAAATGTGATGAGTGTACAAAAGAATATATAAATAAAATTAAGAAATGTGGTGGGACTATTTCTGATTGTAAGTGTAGAAATTGTGGGAAACCAATTCATGATAGATGTAGACATTGCGAGGATATTTTAGACTATAAATGTGAAGAGTGTTCTGGGAAAGCTGGAAAAAGTCCCAATTGTGAATGTAAAAATGGTGGAAAATGTTCGATGTGTGGAAGGGATATTAGTAACAAAAGCAAGAAAAAAGTAGTGATAGGAGGATCGACAAAAAAGTCAGAGTCTATGATTGTAGCTCCTGAATATATTGTTTTAAGTCTTCAAAGGTTTAAGAAAGTTGATCAAAAAGACGAAGGAAAAGGATACTTAAACAAGAAATACTTTATAGATATTGAAAACCTTGCTAACGTAAGAATGTGTATTTGCGGGGAGAACGTGAATTATGAATTGTGCGCTATTGCTGTTAAAGAGGGTCAGCCAGGTTCAGGACATTATTATGCATATGTAAAATTGAGTAATGGAAAATTTTATAATTTTGATGATTCTAAACCCGTTGTAGAGGTTGATATAAAAAAGGCTTTTAAGACTGCTTATGTCTTATTTTATAAGAAAAAAGTTAGTTAGAAGAACTAGATAGATAAAAAATGATAAGAGATCTTACATATATGACGCGGACAAAAGGTTGATATAGAGAATAGATAAGCATGTCCACTTATTATTTTTTATAAAAAATAATCGATATTCTGATAGGTAGAGTATTATATGGGGAGTATTAATAAGCTTTTTGTTCACGAGTATTTGAATGCAAATGCTCCAACAGGATACGAATATAATGGTCAGAAGATATGGATAGATTACGTAAAGCAATACGTTGATGATGTTTTTACTGATGCGTATGGAAATGCTGTTGGGATTATAAATCCTGGAGCCGAATATAAAGTTGTGATCGAGGCTCACGCTGATGAGATATCTTGGGCTGTTAATTACATAACAAATGAAGGATATATATACGTAGCTCGTAATGGTGGTTCTGATTTTGAAATAGCACCGTCAATGCGTGCAATTGTACATCTTGATAATGGGAACAAGATTCCAGCTGTATTTGGATGGCCCGCTATTCACACGAGAAAAAGTAAGGAAGATTCTAAAACACCTAATTGTGAAACTGTAATATTGGATTGTGGATGTGATTCCGATAAAGAGGTTAGAGATCTTGGTATACACGTTGGAACCATAGTGACTTTTGATGCTAAAATAGGTGAATTAAATAACGGAAAGTACTTCGTTGGCAGAGCATTTGATAATAGAATGGGAGGAGTTACTATAGCTGAAGTTGCGAGAAGAATACATGAATGTAACGATAAACTTGAGTATGGTTTATACATTTGTAATTGCGTTCAAGAAGAAGTAGGATTAAGAGGATCGGCAATGATAGCTAATAGGATACACCCTAATTTAGCGATAGCTACTGACGTAACTCATGATACTCAGTCTCCTTTGTACAACAAGAAGAAACATGGCGATATATCATGTGGAAAAGGACCTGTAATTGCTTACGCTCCAGCAGTACATCATAAAGTTGCAAACCTGATAAGGAAAACTGCTTTAGATAATAATATCGAAATACAAAACGATTTTTGTGCTCCTAGCACAGGTACAGATACTGATTCTTTCGCTTATTGTCAAGAAGGGATTCCATCAGCGTTAATATCATTGCCACTTAAGTATATGCACACCACTGTTGAAATGGTCAACGCAAATGACTTAGATAGTGTGATAAAACTAATGTATTTTACACTAAAAAACATTACACCTGATTTTAATACAAGTTATTTTTAATAGAACTGAAAACACACTTAGAATTTTTCTTTATTTTTTCTTCCAAACTGGAATAATGGTGAGTATTGAAATTGTACTCACACTTTTTCAACTAACTTCCTTATTTTTTAAAATTTTAAGGTCATCATAGAAAACATTAAAATCAGAATGATCTTTACCGAAACTATAACTCCAGCCAATTCCGATAGACATTGTCGAAGGGAGAAGTCTTAACCACCCGATCATCCCTCCTTCTTTATACTGTTTTATAATTTTTATTGTGTCCATAATTCCACGTTGCCACGTCCAGTTAATATAAAAATTTTTATATTGAATATTCACTATTTCTAGTTTTACCAAAATATCTCCGTGACACCACGTCATCGGATTAAAGGGAAAAAACTCTGTAAAAGTACCTCTCCCATCCAGCATTACAAATACATCATGTTCTTTATCATATTTCACTACAGGTTTCTGTAGATAAGCTATTGGATCAGCATCGTATTGATATTTATAATTCCACAAATTCATAGCGTTTTCTCTATTCCAAATCAAACCAATATTGATACAACTAGAAAGTCTAAAATTATTTCTTACCCAATATTTACCTAAACCAAAACACAAACTCAAAATTCCAATTTTTTCAGAACCTTTAGAAACAAGCTCATCTTTTTCTAAATAAAAAACTCTTTCTACTTCCCTAAAATTAGTATTACTAAAAAAATCAAAATTAACACTAAAAAAATACCTGTTTTTTATTTCATATTTACCATAAAAACTAAAACTAAAAAAATTTTTAATTAATTCATATTTGTTCTTCAAATGTACAATTTCCTTAACATCAAACGTACAAGCACTCGTGAAATCTTCTGGACTATCCCCATGGATATACCCATTCAACATTTGTATACTAGTACTACTAACACCATTCCACGTAATTGTTTTCTCACAACGTCTCCAAAATTTAGAAAAAAAATTCTCATTAACTACCTCTAATTGTTCATTAATATCACATTTCTCTCAGACTGTACAACATCCTCACCCACTACCATATTATCTTGTGTAGCGTCAATAAAAGATACCAAACACAATAAAAAATTTATAATAAATGATGAACCCACACGTAATACCGATACGTAATTGCATTTATTCTCCAAAATTCGACAAAACCAACACTTTACAGAAATGACACATGACCGTAAATGAAAAACTGTCAATCTTGAGCGGTTTTCCCACACGAACACCAATTCTTTTGCAATTTTCAAATAAATAAATAAATAAGACATAGAATAAAAATAAAAGACTTACCATTAGCGATTTTGTAACCTATTCCACGTTAATTTGCAAGGTAAACCTACAAAATCAGTAGAAATTTTCGGTATATTAGTATTGCTCAGCTTTGATATTACTATCTTTACACCTGCAACCTATCAACGTCGTAATCTTCGACGAACCTTATAAAGAAATCTTATCTTTGGGCGAGTTTCACGTTTATATGCTTTCAGCGCTTATCTCTTACAAACATAGCTACTCGGCGCTGCATCTGACGACACAACCGACACACCAGAGGTTTGCTCATTCCGGTCCTCTCGTACTAAGAACGACCCCCATCAAATTTCAACGCTCACAACAGATAGGGACCAAACTGTCTCACGACG
>CAMJVU010000016.1 GCA_946409305.1 uncultured Cytophagales bacterium | reverse complement strand
ACACTTCGTTTGTGGAGTGTTGGCAACATATGGATTAGTTGTTGCTTGTGGAAATATGATAGAAGAGAAGAATAATGAAGGAGAAACAATTACTCCTGGAGAAACTAATGAATCAAATGGTGAGCAATCGTGTTTGTCAAAATTGTACAAAAAAAAATAGAAAAAATATGAAGACAAATAAAATAGGACACTTCATTTGTGGAGTGTTGGCGACATATGGATTAGTTGTTGCTTGTGGAAATATGGAAGAAATTTCTATTAAGGAAAATGATGAAGAAGATGATAAGCAATCGTGTTTGTCAAAATTGTACTCTAAAGGAGATGAGGATTTATAGAAATAGGTATTAGCTTATTGTGTAAGTGTTTCTTCTTCTAGTTTTTTTATTTCTTCGTTGAGTGTTTTTACTTCATCGTTATACTTTTTATTTTCTTCTATTTCATTTTCTTCTAATGAATCTTCTAAAAATTTTTTAAAATAAAACCACTCAGAATACGCATCGTAAATTTCCTTGTCACTATTGTGAGTGACATCAATAACTTTTTTAGTGATTTTGTGGCGCACAATCAATTCGTTATTTTCTAGAATATGTTCATACATAGTTACCTTTAACTTTTTCTTCTCTTCGTCTATATCCTCTTTCCATTTTTTACGTAAGTCTTTCCTAAAATTTTTATGCGTATCTTCTATTTCTTTTAATCTATCCTTCAATATTTTTAACCTCATAAAATTGTCACCATATTCCTTGCTAGAATCATTGTATTTCTTGTACGACAGATAAGTACTAATATCTTTTCCAAATATTTTCCAAAAGATATGACTGCCGAATAGTCCAATCATGTTGGCTATCATTCCTGGGAAAAAGGCATATTGTGCATAACCGCTATTACGCATGACAACCATGTAGGTAATCGTTGTAATTATGGCAGATGCAAGACCTACACCTACACAATTTTTTTGAGTTCTAAATCCCAGAACAGTGAATAATATAGTCATCGCAACAGGTACATCAAAGTTGGCAGACATCATGAGTATTTTGAATACATCGCTACTTTTTAGCGCAAAAAAAAGGCTGATTGATATAGTAATTATTGTCGACTTGACGGCAGTTGCATAAGTTTTCTCCTGGAATAATGAATATCTTTTCCCTAGAATGGGGAGTATATCATTAGTAAGTATCACTGCCACAGCATTTAAATGACTATCAACAGTAGAAATTATCAATGATATCATACATATGAACAACAATCCTTTCATCCCAGGGAAGGAAAAGGTATCCATGATGTATGGGAATATCTCATCTAATTGCATTCCAGGTTTTAACCCTGCAACTTGTAACCCTATGAAGATTATCATGATACTGACTGAAGTATATATAAGTGTTGCCATTCCCATAGCTCTTCTAGCTTTAGAAGTATCGCCACATATCAAAACACGTTGATATTCTGGTGTAGAATGCCAAGGGATGAGCGCTCGAAACCACATAGCCAATACAGATACAGCCACAGGAAAACTACTAAAAAAATTATTTACATTCATCTTAGGATTCTCGTTTGAGAATAAATTAACGAATCCAGAGTGATCATCAGTCTGTCCCCACATATAAAAAGCAAGAGTACAGATAATACAGAAGAAAAATACACCTTGAACAACATCTGTGATTGATACCGATCTAACGCCACCAAAAGCAGTGTATATAGCTAAAAGAAATGTAAAGCATATTATAACTATATTCTGGACTTGTAAATCAAATCCAAAAACCATATTAACAGCAATACCTATGATACGTAATTGCAGTGCATTGTATCCTATTTTGAACAGGATTTCAGACATTGCTAATATGAATCTTACCTTGTCTCCGTAAATAGATCCGATGTATTCATAAACTGACAAAGATCTCATCGTGAGTTTAGGCACAACAAATATAGCAAATAGGACGTATGAAATCGGATACACGATACAGTTCATGACTATGAATGGCAACCCTTGTACATATGTTTGTTGTACGCCAGTTATCAGAAGACTACCAGAAACATACGTAGCCACCATCGTGATTATTATTGCCCAGCTATTAAACTTTCTACCTTCACCTATGGCATATTCACCAAATGACTTGGAAGAACCTCTTACTTTCAAAGCCACGGCAATATTAACGAAGACAAAAATAAATATAAATACAACGTCCAAAGTGTTCATAACTGTTAAAATTATACTCTCGTATATAGTACTTTTTTGTTATTACCAAATATTTTATCAAAATTCTGTTATACACTGGACATTAAACGATACCACATTGGTTGGTTTTTTCTCCAATTTCTTAATATAATGTTTATAACTTAAACGTCCTTCTATTCGTATTCCTTGTTTAAATTTGTATCCTAATACGATGCCAAATTTGGAGAATGATGATTTAATCGTACTTGCAATACTGTTTTTATATAATACGTTTGGTTCAACTATATGTAAATCGCTATCGTTGTCAGAGAATGTTAACAACGCGTATGGGGAAATGATAAAAGATTTTATGTTTATATTCACCTTTTCCATGATACCTACCCCAAATGTTTTTATCCTATTTATATTCCTATATTTTTTATTTTTAGGTTTGCCATTTATTGTAAAATGTACTTGAGTATCGAATTCAATAATATCAAAATTATTCTTTGATGCAATTTTTATTCTATATGTATCTACCATCTTACCATTTGCAAATTTTAGTAGACTACGTTTTTGTTTATTTTTTAGCTGAAATGCAATTGAATGTTCTTTATTGAAACTATATTCTGTCTTACACATAACTTCAAGACCTTGATATTTTTCATTACCACTAGGAACTCTAAAGATGTCTAGATATCCAAGTATCGAAAGACCAAATAGTGGTTTAAACAATAAACCACTGTACAAGCCTATTTCGTTATTTCCACATCCAGATAAACTGCTACAATTGGATGCTTCGTTTTCTTTAAAAGCTCTTCCATAAAAGTTGTAATAATTATCTGAATATTTTCTGAATAATATAAACGCATCTAATTGCTTTATAATGTTAATTACACTGCCTGTGTTTATTGCTACACTGTTGATATTGGATGTTGCACATTCAATAAAACAATGGGCAGGACCTAAAAGATATCTTCCGAAAATACTTAAATTTCTGTTGTTGTCTCTTTTAAAACCAAAAGGAACTTTTTCATATTCAACTACATACTTGTACGTGGAATTATATCCATCAAGTAATTTATAAGCCAAAAACTTCGTGCCAACAAATGTAATTCCACATTCGCAATTATTGTTTAGTTTATAAATCATAGTGGTTCCGTAAACTATCTCATTAATTTTATCTTTTTGATCAACTTTCCATTTCATGTTATACGTTTCTTGTCTACGTATTGAACTTATTATGTTTTTCTTTATGTTGCCATCTAAAAAATTGTACGCTCCAAATAGTAGTAACTCTGTTTTCTTGTATCTTAATGTAGCAGCGATTCCTCTAAGTTTGTTTTTATAACATGAGTTATGTGGTATCGCACCGTCATGACTAACCTTTACAATTGCAATAGGGTCAAGGGGTTTGCTGGATAAACCAAATTCGGAATTAAAAACAGCACCTTGCCCATATCCTATCTCGTAATCGCCAACGATAATGTTTTTTATAAAACCAATATCTAACAATTGAAAATGAAATGAATATTTATTGAATAGATATCTATGTGGTCCTTTCAGTGACATAGTATCTGGTGTCCACATTTCTCCTGGTTTCTTCTCTCCTGATATTCCAAAATCAATATGTTTATTTTTATATCTCAATCTAAAAAACGCTTCATCGGTACTACCAATAACTTCTTCAATTTTACCGAAATTTCTCACATATTTGTTTTCAGAATTTGGGATTGAATATCTGACAGTGATCTTGAAATGTTTATCAGATTCTTCGTTGAAAAGTTTGTTGAAAATAATAGAATCTTCATCTTCTAATGAATATATGCCATTCCATTCGTCCGTGATACCAAAATATTTATCATTTAGAAAGTGTTTTATATCAGTTATTGTTTTTTTTTCAAATGAATCTATTGTCTGTAATTCATACAAAGACAGCAAATTCCCATGTTGTTTTATATGATTTTGCACATCATTATATTGATTTTCAGATAACAATTTTTTTACGTTTTCCAGATAAGAATTACTTAAACTTTGATATTGTAATGTTAACAGCGTTAAAACAAACATTACGCATTTACGTAACATTCAACCGTTTATAAAAATTTTATTCTAACAACAAAAAAATTGCAGAGAACATAAACTGTTTGAGTAAAAATTATTCTAGTAAATATAATTCTGTAGAAAATGCTAACATGTAATTACTTTCAGTCTCATTTATTTTCCTAAAATATTTGTATTTATTTATTTATTTATTGTGGTTGTAGAAATTACAATTATGAAGACAAATAAAATGTTACACTTCGTTTGTGGAGTGTTGGCAACATACGGGTTAGTTGTTGCTTGTGGAAATATGAAGGATGATATAAGAGAAGAAATATTTGCTTCTACAGAAACTGGTGGAGGAAATGGTGAGCAATCGTGTTTGTCAAAATTGTACTCTAAAGGAGATGAGGAAGAAGAAAAATAGATAGTGTAACCGTTTATTCTTCCTTATTTGTTGACTTTATCGTTATATTAGTATCGTTGGAGGAGAACGCACTTCTCATTTTTGTATCAGATTCTATATTTTTCATTTTTAAGTATTCGTACACGCCCATATTTCCGTTTCTTAATGCTTCAGATATAGCATCTGGAATTTGCGCCTCTTCAAGTACAACTTTACTTCTAGCCTCTTGGATTTTAGCTTTCATTTCTTGTTCTAAAGCTACAGCCATAGCACGTCTTTCTTCAGCCTTAGCCTCAGCAACTTTTAAATCAGCACTAGCTTGATCTATTTGTAATTTTGCACCTATATTTTCCCCCACATCTATGTCAGCTATATCTATAGACAGTATATTAAAAGCAGTACCAATATCTAATCCTTTTTTTAAAACAACTTGAGATATCTGATCTGGGTTAGCCAAGACATCTTTGTGGTTTACAGCAGAACCAATAGAAGTTATTATTCCTTCTCCTACTCTAGCTATAATTGTATCTTCCCCCGCACCTCCAACAAGATTTTGTATATTAGCTCTGACAGTGACTCTAGTTTTAGTAAGTAATTGTATTCCATCAGCTGCCACAGCTGCCACAGGTGGAGTATCTATAACTTTAGGATTTACAGACATCTGCACAGCTTCAAAAACATCACGTCCCGCAAGATCTATGGCAGCAGCATTATTAAAAGACAACTTTATGTTTGCTTTATCAGCTGATATGAGTGCTTTTATAACTGAAGGAACATTTCCTCCTGCCAAATAATGTGTCTCAAGATCTGTACTCGATACGTCCAAACCAGCTTTCGTAGCAGTAATTAACGAATCTATAATCAGATTCGGTGGAACTCTTCGTACTCTCATCAATACAAGATCTATTAGTTTTATTTTCACTCCACTAAATATTGCCACTATCCACAAGTTAACAGGAATGAAATAAATGAATATTACAATGGCTATAAAAAGTATAATTCCAGTAATGAAAGGTGTAGACAATACTAAATCAGCCCAACCTGCAACGTACAATAAATAAGAAACAGAAAACAATATGGTAAACATGAAACTTACCAGTGTAAACAACGAACCCATAATATTATATTATTTATGTTGCTGTCAAAGTTGATAGATAAAATATGGATTGTTACACTTCTGACATGTATATGTAATTCTGTTAAAGACATCGAAATTTCTGCGGATTATTTTGAAGGTGGAGAAAAAAATAAAGAACAAGATGAATATCAGCAGTTGGTTGGTAACGTAAAAATCGAACATGAAAATTATATCATAACTACTGATAGTGCAAAAAGATTTGCTGATGAAAATATTATTCAAACATTCGGGAAAGTAGAGCTTAAACATAAAAAAGAAGACATCGAGGCACATGCTGATGGAATGGTGTATAATATAAATGACAACAAATTGTTCGTAGAAGGAAACGTAGTTGGACGAAACCAAGACACATATTTATACACGGACGGTTTTGAATACAATGCAAATGAACAAATGGTATACATTAACGAAGGAGGAACAATTAAAAATAAGGACAACAATATGAAATGCAATTACGGGACAGTCAATTTAAAAACTAACATGATTGACTTATCAAATGGAGTAGAAATGTGGAACAGTTCAATCGAAGCAGTGTGTAAAAACGTGAATTACAACATGAATATTGGAATTATAACGTTATCAAAGGACATAAAAGCAAGTATAAAGGAGATCGAATATAATTTTATAACAACGAAACATGACGGAATATTTGATACAAGAAATAATGAGTTAAAATTTAGGCAGTGTACATATCATTCAAAAGATCAATTAATATACGGTAAGTGTTTCAATGTTAATACTCAGACTAATGAAATGTTTGTGGATGGAGATATAGAGATGATTACACGAGGTATTCGTTATACTTGTGATAATGCTCATTATGATATGAAAAAACAAAGAGGAGAATTATACGGAAGACCTTTGATTCACAAACAATCAGATAACGGTGACGACATTTATTTAATTGCTGATAAATTTGATTTTGAGATAGTTGATGTGGATAGTTCTGATGATAACAATGACAGTGAAGATGAATTGGACAAAATATTAAAAAGCAATGATCTTAGTAATGTAAAGATTATAGATAGTAGTGCAGAAGAAGATGATACTGTAACAGTCCCAACAGTGTCGGCAAAAAAAAATCAAAAAAAGACGGAACACAAAAGAACTGTTCTTATAAATGGAATTGGAAATATTCAGATATATAATAATAATTTTCAATGTAGAAGCAATTCAATAACATTTAAAAACAACAACATATACCTTTACGATTATTCTACCGTATGGAACAACAAAAATCAAATGTTCGGGAAAAATATATCTATATCATTTGAGAACGAAAATATTCACAGATTAAGAGTTGATGAAAAGCCTTTATTTATAATGCAAGACAGGAAGGGATATTATGATCAAATAACTAGCGATAGATTAATAGTCGGTTTCAAAGAAGGTAGGGTTGATAAAGCGTTGTCTAGCGGTAATGTTTTTTCGTATTATTTTGCTCTTAATGAGGATTCATTAATTGGAGTTAACGATTTAAAAGCATCATATTTTTGTGTATTTTTTGATAAAAAATCAAGACCGTATAAAGTTAAATGTCCTGATCAGACATCTGGTACTTTTTATTCTCCAATTTATGTATCGCGACACATAGAGAAATTTTTTGTAAAAGGATTTAAACTGGCAAAGTCGAATAAACAACCTAAGTACGCGAATATAAAAGACAGAATACGAAATTATACAAATATTCCATATTATGAGCAGAGTATGTTATACGAGTAATGTTTGTTTTTTATGTATGATGAATGGGTGTTAAAAAACATTCCCGATACTAACACGGTAAAACAATTATCCAAAGACTTACACATTAATGAGTATTTAGCTACATTGTTAGTTCAACGTGGAATTACAAATTATGACAGTGCCTACAAATTCTTCAAGCCATCTTTAGACAATTTATACGATCCTTTTTTAATGTACGGAATGACACAAGCTGTCGAAATAATAATGGATAGTATAAAAAGTAAAGAGAAAATACTTTTATACGGTGATTATGATGTGGATGGGACAACAGCAGTAGCTGTAATGTATAATTTTTTGACGTCTACATTTAACGTTGAAGATAATCTGTCATACGTTATTCCTAATAGATTTTTAGACGGATACGGGATAAATGTACAAAATATTCAACGTGCTATAGACAACAATATTGGTCTGATAATTACTTTTGATTGTGGAGTCAAAGATTATTATCCAATTCAATTAGCTAAAAAATATGGAATCAAAGTAATTGTTTCTGATCATCATGAATCTGATGATAACGTCACTCATCCTGCCGATGTTGTTATTGACCCCAAACAAAACAAATGTAATTATCCGTTTAAAGGATTATCTGGGTGTGGAGTATGTTTTAAATTAGTTCAAGCGATTGTACAATATAACAAGTTGTCACAAAATAAGCCATATGAATACTTAGATTTAGTAGCATTAAGTACGGCATGTGACATTGTTCCAGTTTCGGATGAAAATCGTATATTACTATTTCATGGTTTACAAAAAATTAATTTTAACCCTCAACTAGGATTAAAATCAATGATAAAAATAGCTCGAATACGTGGAATTATTACTGATAATATTTTACAATTTGTAATTGGGCCTAGAATAAATGCTGTTGGTAGATTATACGACGCTGATATGGTAATAAAATTATTCATATCGCAAAATGAACAAGAAGCTAAGAAAATAGCAGAAGAAATAAACGTCGTAAACATGGAACGTAAAAACATAAGTTCAGACATTACTTCTGAGGCCATGAAAATGATACGAAATATCGAACAGAAAAACATTATAGTTCTATATAACCAAAATTGGCATCAAGGTGTTTTAGGAATAGTAGCTACTAAATGTGTTGAAAATACTAATAAACCGACTGTTTTATTAACAAAGAACGTAGAAGGAGACATTGTTGGATCTGCAAGATCTAACGGTGGTTTAAATATCCATAACGTATTGTGTCAGTGTTCTAATCTGTTGAAAAAATTTGGAGGACATGAATGTGCCGCTGGACTTGTAATTGAAGAGGGTAACATAGATTCATTTAAGAAAAAAATCGAAATGGTAGTTTCTCAACATGAATACGAATGTCCGTGTCAATTGATTTGCGATATGCGTATTCCTTTGAAAAATATAACTCATAAGTTCTGCAATGTATTGTCACGTATGGCTCCTTTTGGAGAAGGAAATGTAAATCCAGTATTTATTAGTACAGTGTACTGTCTTAAATACTCCATTTTTAATCTTTCCATTATAGAACTTGTAATATCTCCAGATGGACATAGTACGATACAAGCAAAAACAGAAAACAGCGTCAAGAAAATAGAACTACTCAAAAACAACAAAATAATAACTATAGCTTACACAATAGACACGTACGACAAACCTACATTACGCATCATCGATATTAAACGAAGATAGACACTCACCCAATTTATTCGTGATGCGATATATCAAACAATGTAACACAATTTATCACCCCTTCGACTCTATTGTGTTATTCTCCACAATCTTTATCAAGAAAAACTCTAAGAGTATACATCTTGATGCATGATATTAACGACAACTAGTTTAACTATTACTCTTTTTTACCACACAAATTCGATAAATATGGCAAGCATGGCAAACTTTCTTCGTATGATGTAGATTTAAGGTTAAGATCTTTGATATATTTAGCAACCCTCCTCCTCTACCACTTCCAAATCATTCTCATTTGGCGTATTTTTTTTGTACAATTTTGACAAACACGATTGCTTATCATCTGATCCACCAGTTTCCATCATACGAAAATATGTATCTCCTTCTTCTTCATCCGAAGAAGTAGAATTTCCACAAGCAACAACTAATCCATATGTTGCCAACACTCCACAAACGAAGTGT
>CAMJVU010000015.1 GCA_946409305.1 uncultured Cytophagales bacterium | reverse complement strand
TTGTCGGTAAAGCTATTCTGTGTGGAGATATGTATTATTCATTTATTGATTATGATTATCCAGCTGTTGCTATGTTACAACTTGGTGGAGGAGTCAGATGGAGTTACAATGGTAGAGGAGGTAGGAGTAATGGCACATACCACGGTGGAAATGTAATGGTTAATTTAATGGGAGGAAGTTTTTCTGATGTTAGTGATGAAAACGCAAAAATAGACTTCGACATTGCTCAAGTTGGAGCAAATATTTCTGTGGTTCCATTTGAATGGGTTAATACTAAAGGTTTTTTTGGAGAAGTAGGTACCGTGTTTGATATTGGAGCTTTGAGTTGTGGTAATGGGGAAAAACTTTTTATTACAATTATTTTTAACATCAAATTATCTATCGGTAAAAACTTTTATCTTTAGGAGATAAGCATGTAATTGTTCTATATCATCTCATCTGGTTATTGGAGTCGCTTTTTCATTTTCGTCAAACTATGATTAACTGTATTTTTGAGGAATTTTATCGTAATTACGCTTATTTATGAATGAAGTTAGAACGCTGTGATCGGAATATTGATAATATGTGTGAAATCGTTATTGTCGATTAAAACAATGTAAGAATAAAATCAACTACATCATCTTTATTGCTATTTGAAATCAGGATAACGATCCTACAACTTTGTATAAAAACAAATAATTTGTTTGTCGATTTTCAGATGTTTCCCTTACAAATCTTGCGTTAACGATCTACAATGCAGTTCTTTATACATTACACTAGTATTGAGAAATTGTAATACTTGTGAATTGTTTACATTTAAAATATCCTTATTTGTTCCCTCCCAAACAATCTTAGAATCCTTTAAATATATTATTCGCTCTCCAATGTTAATCATGCTGTCTATGTTATGACTTATGACAATTGTGGTTATATTATATTTTGTGGTTATACAACTTATTAAATTAACAACATTGTAAGAATTTTGTGGATCCAAACCAGATTCTGGTTCGTCACAAAACAAATATTTAGGGTTATGTGATATGGCTCTAGCCAAGGCGACTCTCTTTTTCATTCCACCACTCAGTTGTCTAGGATATCTATTTAAATACTCTGACATTCCAACTTGTTCTAAACATTCACGAACTCTCAATTCTTTACTTGATTTATCCATGTCCAACAAAGTATCAAGATAAAATCTAACGTTTTCTTCAACCGTGAGATATTCAAATAAAGCCCCACTTTGAAACAAAACACCTATTGTTTTCCTAATTTTATCAAAATTGCATTTTTTGTCTAGTTTTGTTTCATCGTATGTAATTGTTCCTCCATCAATATTCGACAACCCAGTTAAACATTTTAATAAAACACTTTTGCCAGTTCCACTTGAACCAATAACCATGTTAACCTTCCCCTGATCAAATGTTGTACTGATACCATCCAGTATAACCCTCCCAGATATAGTCTTCCTCAAGTTAGACACACTAATCATGCTTCTTATTTTTATATGTATATGTAATATGTAATCAATATATCAGCGAAAAGGACGATACAACAACACGCCTTAAAAGATCTTTTACTCACGGTTTCAATATCGGTCAGTTCGTCTGAATAAAAACCAACAAATGTAGACACAGATGACATTAAAAAACCGTATATGAATGTTTTAAGTAAAAAAACATTCATATACCAATGATTATGTTTGTCCATAAATCCATCTAATATAGACTCCGCTTTTGCGTCAAAAAATAAAATTGGAATGATAAAACACACTAATAAAGATAATAAACATGCAGTTATAGCCATAAGTGGATACATCATTGTTACGGCAATAATTTTTGGCATCGCATGAAATTTGTATTTATTCAATCCGACCACAGAAATGGCATCTAATTGCCCTGTAGTTTTCATATTAAATATAGAATTTGTTATTCCAAGGCAGCACTGTCCAATAAAAACGAGCGCAGGTAGGGTAGGGGCCACCTCTAAAAAAACTACATTCTTAATGGAAAGTGAAATCATCGTTTTTGAAACGAACGGAACATTCGATAGTGAAAAAAAATTATAACAAACTATAATTGAGATGAAACACGTTATAAGCCACAAAAAAGAGCAAGAACGTATCCCTATTTCAAAACATTCATTCACAAAAGTAGAAATCAAAATACGCTTTGAAATAGGTCCAGTCCACATAGACGACATAAATATAAAAAAATCTCCTACGCAGCGGAAAAAAGACATAAGTAAATCTAATGATGTTTACTGTTTAACAAAATATATCTACATTTAGAATGACAGGTTTATTGTTTTTTTTTACATAAAATATACAATATAAAAATCCTGAAAATCAGATATTTTTATCATGTGCGTTAAAGTTTATGTTTATATTGTTTTTTTTGTTGTGGTTACAACAAAAAACATATAATATTGTTGTAAGATTTTTTATATCTACAAATCGTCTTCTACGATTGTATTGTGGTTATAAAAGTATTATCTATTTTTGTATTTAAATTTTTAACATGTCAGGGCATAGTCATTGGGCTACAAACAAGAGAGCTAAGGGGATTGCAGACTCCAAGAGGGCGAAAAATTTTAGTAAGTTGCTGAGGGAGATATCTGTAGCGGTTAAAATTGGTGGTCCCAACATAGAAAATAACTCGAGGTTAAAATTGGCCGTGCAAAATGCAAAAGGGTTTAATATGCCTAAAGAAAATATAGAAAGAGCAATAAAGGGGTCTGACGATAATTCTAACTACACCATGACAACATACGAGGGAAAGTGGTTACACGGAATTTTTGTAATTATTGAATGTTTAACAGACAATGTTAACAGAACATTTTCAGATATCAAGTCCATTTTTAGTAGAAATGGTGGAGAGTTAATCGAAACTGGATCTTTGTCGTATATTTTTGACAAAAAAAGTTCTTTCGAAATATATTCAGAAGGAATTGACATAGAAAAATTCACCCTAGATATTATAGAATATGGAGGTGAAGATGTTTTTGCTAATAAAGAGGAAAATACTGCAGAAATAATTGGTAATGCCAATAATTTTGCCGATATTCAACAGTACCTCGAAAAAAATAAAATTGTAATAAAACATTCATGTTTGAAATTTGTCCCACAAAATCAAATCGACTTGGACGAAGGAACTGCTGACTCAGCTATGGAGTTTTTTCGTCTACTTGAGGATAATGACGATGTTCAAAACGTATATCACAATGTTAGTTTGTAGAACACCGTTTTTTTTTAAAAACAAAGTCAGCACTATACTTAGGATCTCTACCAGGATTACTTATGCGTTGTCGAACGTCTATTTTATCTTCATTCTTTTTGAGTTTTAATATTCAACCCCATTCTCGTTTTATGAAATTTCCTTCTTACAAATTGTTTTTTATTTACTTATTCGTACTATTTCTGTGGAGTATCGGCAGCGTGCAGCGTTGTAACTGTCTGTGGAGGCGCATGGGGTTGTTTCAGTGAATGTAACAAGAATTGGAAAAAAAGAAAATAAGTTTAGGTGGGAAGATAAGGGGGATGGCAAAGTTGAGGGTCTTAGTAGTTATGTAATGTGCAATTTGATCGAGACATAATGGTATAGTAAAGGTTGGTATTAAGTCAATAGTAAAGGTTGATATTGAGTCAAAAGAGTAAGTATTTTTCTTTTCAGTAGTTGATGCTTATATTGAGATGATGTTTTTGGATATGGTATGAAGTTAACATAATATTAATTATATAACAATATATTAACCAACAAAAACGAAACGCAATATTATCATAGTTTTATGAGAATATTGTCTGTTATGTTCGTTTCTTATTTGTGCTTAAATTCTGATCAAGAAAACCGTACAGATAGTATTGAAGGAAAAGATTTTAATCAAAGCAATACAGAAATTAGTAATGACCCCGAACATTATAAAAGTACTTCAAACAACAATAAAAGCAATATCTTTTTAAAGGGAAATCATCGATTTTCCGTTACATGTGGTGGAATGAATATTGGCAGTATTGCATATACTGTTGGTGAAATTTGGAATTTTATAAACCAAAAAAAAGGTTGGATTGGTTTTTTATACTTTCTCAGAACTAATTTCTGTTATGAATACTACAGAAGGGATTCTAGTTTAGGCCTTATTGCAAGATGTACTATATTTGGAGACATGTATGCGGGTTTGTTGGAAGATGATTGTGGCTACTTCACCTCTATATTAGAAATCGGGATTGGAATGACATGGGAATATAATGAAATTATAAATATTGAAAATAAGAAATTCAGCGGGGATATTTTGTTTAATATACTTTTAGGAGGTCTTGTTAACACAGGGAGAGTACGTGATGGTTACCAAGAAGAGATGAAAAAAACAATAGAAGGAGGAAGACCTTACTTCAGCGATGAATCTTCAAATTTGGGTTTTAATATTACTATTACTCCATTAAAAATAATTTATCCCAACGACCTTACATTGGGCTTTCATATTGGGGTGATTGATATAGTGAACATTCTTAACAACCTTTCTGATTTGAAAACCAATTTGGGGAAAACAATGTTATTATCTATTTGTAATTTTGAATTTTTTATCGGTAAAACATGGTTTTTAAACGACAACGTCTCCCCTATTGAAACAATTGCAAATGATTTGAACGATTCGGAAAATTAGTATAAAAATACCAAACAAAAACATAAAAACATTCTTATTAAATTGGAAGAGGAAAATTCTACTAAAGGGAAAAATTCTAAGCATTGTTTGTGTTTTTGAAATCGAAGTTCCACGAACAGTGGATGGACTATTATTGAATGAGTTTCAAGGTGGTGGTTCAAAAGGCGAAGATTCCAAAATTTGCGGGTGTTTGCGTTGAAAATTTTGGTCATTTCCCCATATTATAAACTTTTTCATTTTTGTTGTCCTGTTTTTTTTGTATAATGTTTATTCGGCGAGGTTGTTTTATGTTGCGCTACATTATGGCTTAACATATTATTATGAACTTTTCTGTCGAAGGAATAATAATTGTAGGGTCTTTTCTTGTTTTTATAAGTGCAATTGTTAGCAAATTCTCTAGTGAATTTGGAGTTCCGATACTGTTGATATTCCTTGGAATAAGCATGTTAGCTGGATCTGATGGAATAGGCGGAATAGTCTTCAACAACTCGTATGCAACGCAAGTATTTGGGTCCGTAACATTAAGTTTAATATTGTTCAATGGAGGATTATGTACAGATTTTGAAAAAATAAAGACCATTATACGTTCAGGGTTGTTATTATCAACTGTCGGAGTATTGTTAACGTCTGTGTCTTTAGGTTTTTTTGTCTATTTCATATGTAATTTTTCTTTACCAGAAAGTATTTTGATGGGATCTCTTGTCGCATCAACTGATGCAGCAGCAGTATTTTCAATATTAAAATCGAGTAACCTTAAAATAAGGGATCAGCTATCACTTGTACTTGAATTTGAATCTGGAAGTAATGATGCAATGGCGTATTTTCTTACGGTATTTTTTACCACAATGATAAAATCATCTGTTTCCATGTCTCCATTAGAGTGTATTTCTTTTTTCGTACAGGAAATACTTTTTGGAGCCCTTTTAGGGTTATACATGGGATTTGCCATACAGTATATCGTCACAAAAATAGATTTTCAAAACGATTTGTTTTACCCATGTGTAACATTTTCAATGGCGTTACTTACTTATGGTGTAACGAATTATATAAATGGTAATGGTTTTTTGGCTGTATATCTAGCTGGACTTGTGTTAGGGAAAGAAAATTTTAAATATAAAGAACACCTGATCTTTTTTCATAGCAGTACTGCGTGGATATTCCAAATGGTAATGTATATCAGTCTTGGTTTATTAGTGAATCCTAGTCAGTTACCTGATGTATTCGTAAAAGGTACTGTAATATCATTTATTCTTATGTTTATTGCAAGACCTATTGGTGTTTTCGTTTCATTAATTGGTAGCCAATTCTCTACAAAGGAGAAAATATTCCTATCCTTTGTAGGTTTACGAGGAGCAACATCTATAGTTTTTGCCACGTTTCCAATATTATCTATGGTTAATCGTTCAGATGAAATGTTTAATATAGTGTTTTTTGTCGTTATAATCTCTGTGCTATTTCAAGGAACTATTATTCCTTTCGTAGCAAAATGTTTAAAATTACAAAGTGATGGTACTAAATATGAGTGTAAACTGTTAGATAAGTAACTATGGCGTCGTGTATTTTTATTGGACCTCCTGGAGCAGGGAAAGGAACACAGAGAGATAGATTTGTATCTCGTTATGGTTTTTCGACCATAGTGCCAGGTGATCTCATGAGGGAAGAAATAAAAAAAAGGACAGATATCGGTTTATTATTAGAACAAACAGTAAATAAAGGACTGTTAGCTCCACATGAATTGGCGATGAAAGTAGTTGAAAGAAAATTGATTGAATATAGAGATGGAGCAATTAAAGATATTTTGTTCGACGGATTCCCTAGAGAAATAGAGCAAGCAGTCGCCATAGACGAATCTTTACGTAGATTGTGCGGCAACATGTATGATATAAGATGTGTCATCCTTTTTGAGGTCGATGACAATATTGTTGTTGAGAGAATACATAAAAGATCGTTAATTAGTGGAAGACAGGACGATATCGATGATAACGTTATAAAAAAAAGAATAGAGGTGTATCATGGTAAGATATCATATGTCGTTGATAAGTACAAAAAAGAAGGGATATTACACAATGTAGATGGGAACGGAGATGAGGAGTCAGTGTTTAAACAAGCGGATAGTATCATAAATAAATTTTTTCAAAGTAAATGAGTCTATCCAGCAACTTCATCGATAGAATAGAGATCTTTATCAAGTCGGGTCATGGTGGTGCTGGATCCATACATTTTAGAAGAGAAAAATTCATACAGAAAGGTGGACCTGATGGCGGTGATGGAGGAAAAGGAGGAGATGTCATATTCATAGGAAATAAGAATATCTCTACTCTATATCACTTATATCACAAAAGACATTTCATGGCACATGATGGAGAAAATGGAGGAGAAAAAAATAGTTCTGGAAGTAATGGGAGTGATATCGTGATAGATTTACCCATTGGAACAATCGTAACATCTAAAACTACCGGTAAGATATTGGCACAAATATCTCGTCATAATGAAAGAATAGTGGTTATGCAGGGTGGTAAAGGCGGTTTAGGAAATAGCCATTTTAAGTCACCAACTAATCAAACACCAAGATATGCTCAACCCGGATTACCGGGAGGAGAAGATTACGTCATAGTAGAATTGCAATTATTGGCAGATGTGGGGTTAGTCGGTTTCCCTAATGTTGGAAAATCTACATTATTATCAGTTGTGTCGCACGCTAAACCTGTCGTGGCAGATTATGCTTTTACAACATTATCACCTCAACTTGGAGTCGTAGGACATAAAAATAATAGTTTTATAATGGTAGACCTCCCAGGAATAATAGAAGGAGCTTCCAGTGGGAAAGGACTGGGATTACAATTCTTAAGACATATAGAAAAATGTAGAGTATTATTGTTCTTAATTGATGCTTCTTCGAGAATACCTGTTGATGACTATCAAGTGTTGAAATCAGAATTATTGAAATATAACAAATCAATCATCGGTAAAAATTTTGTTGTAGCTATTTCTAGAATAGACCTTATAGATCATGACTTATTACAACAAATAAAAAAAGACTTCAAAAAAATTGGAATCGATATTATAACAATATCATCACATCAAAATCGCAATATAGAATTGTTACTTGATAGAATAGTTAACATACTTTATTAATTCGTCCAATAAAGACAATTTGTACATAGTAAAATAAAAAAAATACGTCCCGTTTACTCACAGCAATTTTTTTATCTTTTTATTTGTTTTCTTTAACTCGTTTTTCTTCTTCCTTACCTTCCAAATCTATGCTATACCCTATTAAAAGTTTGAAAGTACTATTATAATTGACATCTCTGTCTATCCCAATAGCCTCTACATTACCAGCTCCCCCATTCCATTCGTTCTTTTTAAAATTACGTCTCCAACTATATCCCACACCTAGAGATAATCCTTTCCAAATTCTCCACTTAGCTTTCATATCGAATCCTCCTATTACTAATAATGACGGAGCATGATAACCAAATAGATTGTTATATTTCCATTTACCTTCTCCACAAATATATGGATTCCAAACCACATTAGTTTCTAAACTAAATCCATTAATTATAAGGTATCTTAATCCAATAAAGACATTTAAATCAAATGCACAATCTTCAGTCCTCCAGTAGCTTTTCAGCTGTTTCAACATTCCGACATATATTCCCCAATTGAACCTTAAATTGGTATTTCTGAATATTCCCTCCAAGTATGGAACATGTGTAAATCCAATATTAGCCCCTACACCACGATAATGATTCCATATGGATCCGTAATCGATATTAGCTCCTATTTCAATTGATTTCAATGATGCATCTAAAACAATATTTCTCTTCATTCCTTCTTTTCCATTCTTGTCTTCAAAATTTATGCTATACCCTACCAAAAACCTGAAAATACTATTAGCATTAGTTTCACTCTCTACACTAAAAAATTCTGTAACATTAGCTGTTCCTTCCCAACGATTTTGCGCGAAATTATGTCTCCAACTATATCCAAAACCCAAAAACAATCCTCCATAAATTTCCCACAAAGCATTTATATCAAATCCTCCTATTGCTAATAATGAAATATTGTACCTCCTCAAATTGTTATTATTACTGAAAAGATGATCGTCCCAACCCCCTCTTCCACAAATATACGGATTCAAAACTACATTAGTTTCTAAACTAAATCCCTTAATTATAAGGTATCTTAATCCAATAAGAACATTAAAATTAAATGTATATTTTCTCGTATCATTCCACTTTTCTTTCAAATATTTCGATGTTGTGCCATATATCCCCCAAACAAATCTTACGTTACTATTCCTGAATACGTCAAGACGTAGAACATGAGTTACCCCACCATCAAGTTCTACACCACGATAGGGATGATAGATGTGGCCATAACCAACACCAGTCAATACCTCTAATTTAGAAAACGATAAATCATTCAAGAAACATATACATACAACACATACACTTCCGATACCCAATTTTGCCATAACTACAGTATAATTGTGTTCACCAACAACGCCAGTCCTATTTTACTTTCCATTATTAAACTCCCTGTATCTAAACACAAGGCGTTTACTTCCAAAGTAAATCTACCAGAAGCATACATTTTGATCAGTTAAGCGGGGAAATAAAAATAAGAACAAACACATACTATTTGCTAAAGATAAAAGTTTTTACCGAAAGATAATTTGATGTTAAGAATACATGCCCCCAAAAGACTTCCCCAATCTCCAGCACTTAAAGCTTCAATATCAAACACGGTACCTACTTCCCAAAAATCCTTAGTATTAACCCATTCAAATACAATCGCAGAAATATTTACTCCAAAATGACGAGGGTAGAAGCCTGTTCTATAATCACTACAACTAACATCAGTAAAACTCCCCCCCATTAAATTGACCATTACATTTCCACCGTGGTATGTGCCATTACTCCTACCTCCTCTACCATTGTAACTCCATCTGACTCCTCCACCAAGTTGTAACATAGCAACAGCTGGATAACTACTATTAGCAAATGAATAATACATATCTCCAAACAGAATAGCTTTACCGACAATACCTACATGTTTATTGGACCAATACGTATATGAAGACTCAACACTTAAGAGTGATGGAATTAAAACACCTAAACAATTACCATTATGTTGGTCTATAGAACCAAGACCTCCCAAAATAGTTCCAACACCCAGTCCTCTCCACGCAATAGAAACCCAACAATTACTTCTAGGAACAATATCGTTTCTACCATTATATCCCCGAATGTTTCCTAATCTGGTTATATTGCCCTTTGGGAGAATCATATTGTTATTAAATATATCGGTAGAATTTAAACAGGCAATTAATGCACAGAAAATTTTAGCTCTCATAAATAAATAAATAAAACAAAATTTTGTCAAAGATGATTGGGAATAGAAATATAGAACTAATACACTCAGTAGCTAGCGGAAAAATAAGAGTAATAACATATTTTTTTTAAAAGTAAAAGTTTTTACCGAGAGATAGTTTAATGTTGCAAATAACTGCCTCCAAAAGACATTTCCAATTTCCAGCATTCAAAGCTCCAATATCAAACACGGTACCTACTTCTCCAAAAAAACCTTTAGTATTAACCCATTCAAATATAATCGCAGAAATATTTACTCCAAAATGAACAATGTCGAAGTCTATTTTGAGGTCATCATTACTAACATCAGCAAAACTTCCTCCCATTAAATTAACCATTACATTTCCACCGTAATATGTGCCATTACTCCTACCTCCTCTACCATTGTAACTCCATCTGACTCCTACACCAAGTTGTAACATAGCAACAGCTGGATTATCATAATCAATAAATGAATAATACATATCTCCACACAGAATAGCTTTACCGACAAATCCTACATATTTATTGGGCCAATACGTACATGAAGACTCAGCACTTAAGAGTGATGGAATAAAAGCACCTAAAGCATTACCATTATGGTCTTTTATAGAAATAATACCTCCCAAAATAGTTCCAGCACCCAGTCCTCTCCACGCAATAGAAACCCAACAATTACTTCTAGGAACAATATCGTTTCTACCATTATATCCCCGTCTACCATTATATCCCCGTCTACCATTATATCCCCGAATGTTTCCTAATCTGGTTACATTGCCTCTTTGGAAAATCATATTGTTATTGAGTATGTCAATAGAATTTAAACAGACAACGACAGTCAATGCACAGAAAATTTTAGCTTTCATAAATAAATAAAACATAATTTTGTTAAAATTTAGAGAGAATAAAAATATTGTTCAAAAACAATAACATTCAGTTTTACCTTGGTCTTCTGTTCTAGTTATCTCTTCATTATTCGTGTTACAACAAAAACAACAACATCCAGTTTTACCTTGGTCTTCTGTTCTAGTTATCTCTTCATCATTCGTGTTACAACAGCACAAACACGCACAGCAAAAATTTCCTTCTTCTTTCTTGATTTTTTTCTCTTCTTCTTCTTTCTTTCCTTCTTCTTCCTTCTCTTCTTCCTTCTCTTCTTCCTTCTCTTCTTCCTTCTCTTCTTCCTTCTCTTCTTCCTTCTCTTCTTCCTTCTCTTCTTCCTTCTCTTCTTCCTTCTCTTCTTCCTTCTCTTCTTCCTTCTCTTCTT
>CAMJVU010000014.1 GCA_946409305.1 uncultured Cytophagales bacterium | reverse complement strand
TTCTTCTTTAATTCTCTCTTCTTCCTTCAATCTTTCCTCTTCTTCTTTAATTCTCTCTTCTTCTTCTTCTGCTTCTTCTTCTTTTCTTAATCTTTCCTCTTCTTCAGCTTTTCTTCTTGCTTCTTCTTCTTCTTCTTCTTCTTCTGCTGCTGCTTCTTCTTCCTCCAATCTTTCCTCTTCTTCTTTAATTTTTCTGATTTCCTCTTCTTTATTTTTCAATTCTTTCTGTTCCAAATCTATTTTTTTTTCAATCAATTTATCGTTATCATTTTCTTCATTATTATAACGTAAAACCTCAATATTCTGGTTCCCATACAATCCACACATGTAATTAGTACATATATGGCAAATACTCATTATCAAAAATCTTCCCATAAATAAATATAAAGATTTTGTTATTTGTTTATTTTCAATATTTCAGAGTTTATAAAGTCGTTAATGTCTCCATTTAGTATGTTATCTACATCCGTTCTTTCAATGTTAGTTCTCAAATCCTTAACCATTTTGTACGGGTGTAAAACATAATTTCTTATTTGAGATCCAAAATTTATAGGGTTTTTGTTATTTTCATTGATTTTTACCTCCTCGTTTCTTTTGTTAAGTTCTAATTGGTAAAGTTTAGACTTTAATAGTGCTAATGCTTTTTCTTTATTTTGTCCTTGTGATCGCTCCTGTTGACACTCAATTATTATACCAGATGGCGCATGTTTTAATCTAACTGCTGTTTCTACTTTGTTTACGTTTTGTCCACCAGCTCCTCCAGAACGATATGTGTCCCATGATATATCAGATGGTTTGATGTCTATGTTGATATTGTCATCAACTAAAGGGTACACGTTTACGGAAGCGAATGATGTTTGACGTTTTCCGGCAGCATTGAAAGGTGAAATTCTAACCAACCTATGTATTCCGCATTCTCCTTTTAAGTAACCAAAAGCGTATTTTCCAGATATCTCCAATGTCGCAGATTTTAAACCAGCTACATCACCTTTCTGGTAATCAACTTGTTTTACTCTGTATTTGTTGTTCTCAGCCCACATTACATACATTCGCATCAACATTTCTGCCCAATCTTGACTTTCTGTTCCACCCGCGCCTGGGGTAAACTCCAGCACAGCAGGGTTATTGTCTGTTTCACCATTCAGCAATTTTACGATCTCAAACGCTTTCAGTTTTTTATTAAAGTTATTTATTTCTGCTCCGAATTCATCCTCTGATATTTCACCAGATTCCAGAAACGATAACATTGTCTCAACGTCGCTGAAACATGATTGTATTTCATCGAAATCAGCTATGCCTTGTTTTAAACTTTTAATCTTTTTTAAAGTAACCTCTGTGTCATTACAATTATTCCAAAAATTTGTATCATTTACTTTTTGTTCTATTTCACTTAATTCTTTTAACATTTCATTGTATTTAAATGTGTCTTTAAGGTTTTCAATTCTTTTCCTTATCCTCGATGTTTCATCTTTAAAACTCATAAAACTTAGATAATAGCGATACAATAAATATGTAGACATTTAACTAGAGTTTGGTGTTTAATAAAAATTATGAGGAATAAAATTGTCGGAGGGGTTACGGTAGTAATGTCGATAATATGTCTTTATTATTTATCTTTTACTTGGTTGGATTATGAAGTTCAACGAAAAGCGACTATCCAGGCCACATCAAAAGATGGAGTCATCGATATTAACAAGAAAAACGAATATCTGAATTCGGTGTGGAATAAAGAAGCATATAAAGTTTTAGGAAAAAGCTTTTCCTATGAACAGATAAAAAGTAAGGCACTTAACTTTGGTCTAGACATTCAAGGAGGCATGGGTGTTATCCTTGAGATGGATATAAAGGATTTTATAAGTCAACTTGCGATACCAAAAAACAGAGCTTTTGTTAGAGATGTACTCAAAAATATTGGGAATGATCATGTCGTTGATGAATTGATACAATATTTTGATATAAACAAAACGGATGTAGCTCTTAATGAATGTTTTATGTCTAATATGACTCAGGGAATTATTGATGAAAATAGTAAGCGGGAGGATGTAAAAAAGTATTTAAATGAATCGATTAATAAGGCGATTAATAGGGCTTATGAGGTTATCGTGTCGCGTATAGATAAATACGGTACGTCTCAAGCTAATATACAGCGATTAGGCAATTCGGGGAGAATGCAGTTAGAAGTTCCCGGAGTAAATAATACGGAGAGATTTAAGAAACTTTTACAGGGAGTGGCACAGTTACAGTTTTGGTTAGTGTACGATGAGAGTGATTTGAAGAAGGTTGTAGAAATGGTAAATTCCGTAATCAAAAAGGATAATATTTTAGGTAAAGATGGTCATGAATTCAGAGTGACTACGGATATGTTGTATAAAGTTGAAGAAGCTAGTATTGTTGAAAGGATTTTTGGAAGGGAGGATATAAAGGAACTTTTACCTGATGATTTCATGCTTTTTAGAGAGTTCGATAACAAGAAAGACAAGGAATATGTGAGGTTTTATCCTGTAAAGGCAGATAATGAAGATGCTCTTTTAACAGGTGATGTTATAGTTGATGCACAACAATCTTTTGACGATAGAGGAAGAGTCGCTGTTACCGTATACATGAATTCTTATGGTACCAAAGTTTGGAGGGATATAACAAAAAAGAATATTGGTAGGTGTATAGCTATAACGTTAGATAATATGGTTTATACAGCTCCAGTCGTTAATACTGAAATTCCGAATGGGGTGTCTGTAATTTCTGGTAACTATTCTGTTGAAGAGGCAAAAGACTTGGTAACTGTACTGAAAACTGGGTCTCTTCCCGCTAAAATGAACATAGTAGAAGAGTCAATGATAATGCCAACACTTAGTATGTTGGCTAAGAAACAAGGAATTTTGTCACTGTTAATTGGGACATTGTTAGTTTTTGTGTTTATGATCGTTTTTTATAACAAGAGTGGGTTGATCGCAAATATGGCCCTTTTATTTAATATTTTGTTTATCTTTGGGACTTTAGCGCAATTGAATACTGCATTATCGTTATCTGGTATCGCTGGAATAGTGCTCACAATTGGAATGGCTATAGATGCGAATATATTGATATTTGAACGTATAAAGGAAGAATTAAGGAAAGGTTTATCTGTCCGTAATGCATTGAATATAGGATACTCTAAGGCTACTAGTTCGATAATAGATTCGAATATTACAACAATTTTGACAGGAATTGTTCTTTATATTTATGGAGTTGGGCCAATAAAAGGGTTCGCTACGATTTTGATAGTTGGAATTTTATCATCATTCTTTACTGCTGTATATATAACAAGACTTGTGTATGGACTGAAGGAAAACAATAGGACATTGAAAGATCAGAAATTTTCATGTGGCATAACTAAGAATATTCTGGTTAATACTAAGTTCGATTTCTTACACTTAAGGTTTATTCTTTATTTTATTTCAATAATGTTTATTGTTGTTGGTTTATTTGGGCTATATCGATGTAATGGTTTGCAAATGGGAATAGATTTTACTGGTGGGCGGGAAATCGTTTTTAAGACAAGTGAGCGTATCGATATGGATGTTTTTAAGAAGAATATAAGTGCGAATATTGGGGATGAAGTTGATGTAAAAAATTATGGGTTAGATAACGTATACAAAATTACGACAAATTACATGATGAATTCCGATTCTGATGAAAAAGGGATTATTAGTGGTATTACTAAAAATATTGCATCTGCAAGTGGTTTAAGTTATGTTGAAAAATTGACGAATGGAACAAAGAATTTTACAATTGTAAGTTCAAATAAGGTTGAATCAAGTATGGCAGAGAGCATAAAAAAGAACGCAAAGAAAGTTGTATTCTTTGTTCTTTTGATGATATTTGTTTACGTCATTTTACGTTTTAAAAAATGGCAATATGGAATTGCTTCGATATTAACATTATCACATGATGTTGTTTGTATATTCGCTTTTTATGGGTTGTGTGCTTTATGTGGGTACAAAATAAATGTTGATCAAATATTTATCGCAGCTGTACTAACTGTTATTGGATATTCAATAAATAGCACAGTAATAATATTCGATAGAGTTAGAGAGTTCTCAAAAATTGGTGGTGATGACGCAACTACCCGCATTAATGGTGCTATAAATAGTACCTTGGGAAGAACAATTATGACGTCAGTAACTACATGGACTGTAGTTGTTGTGTTGTTCTTATTTGGTGGTGAATCTTTAAATAGTTTTTCTACTGTGTTAATGTTCGGAATTTTGTTGGGAATGTATTCTTCGATATTTATTGCAGCACCAATGCTTAAGGATTTAAGGTTGAAATGTTAGTTTTTTCGAGTTTTTTGTCATGTTTAAGTTAATTGAAATCTTGAGTAAAAGAGATGAGTGGTGTTTTTAAAGCCTTAATTTTAGTCAGGACGGACAGATTATCTTTTCTTTCTGTTTCTAATATATCGTTTTGCTTTATTATTTATTTCTTTAATTTGGTTTAGTTTAGTGGATATTGCAGCATATAATTTATCCTCTTCTTCATAATCTTCTGTTGGACATGGATACTGATTTTGTTTATCCCTAAATGTAGCAGTAGTTTGTTCATTATCTACGTTTTTTTTAGAATTTTTTTTTAGACACAAATCCTGAATAATTTCAGTATCATCGTTGGTGTTATGATCATATGTCGTTTGTTCTTCAAAATTTTCTCTATCTTTTTCTCGCTCAAATGAGACATCTAAAAAATTGCAGTTACTATATCTTATTGCAATATCACATTTGAGAAATCTGCTCATGACTACCGCCTCAGTCATATTTATTTCAATTTTAAATATGTCTTTTAAACCATTGTATTTGTATTCTATAAACGATCGTTTTTTACTGCTATTGTTATATATCGATATGTTTTCTATCCTGTAGAAAGTCGATGATAAGAAACTTTCTAAAATTCTTGATAATGCTAATGAACAAAAATTAGAAGGTTCGTTGATAGCCGAATTAACTTCTTCTGCACAGTCTTCATCGACTATGACATCCACAAATGGAACCTGATTTTCACTGTTCCTATTCGTGTTGTAAAACGTAATTGCTTTTTCTCCTTTTCTTTTACCATTGTTTACACATACTTCGTAGTGCCCGTATTCAAAAATGTAATTCATGTCCATCGTTCATATTAAATTAAATATTAAAATTATAAAATTTTTTATAGTTAAATTTGTTACAACTACGGTATTCCTTGATGGAAAAATAAAAATTAGAACAATATTTTGTTTTGTAGAATCGGTTTAGATAATAGTTAAAACATGTAGTTTACATTTATACATTTGTATGTTCGAGTCGTTGAAAGAAAACATGTATGGAGCCATACATACGCTAAAAGGGTATGGTAAAATTACTGATGCGAACGTGGCTTTAACAGTAAAGGAAATTCAAAGGACGTTAATGCATTCTGACGTAAATTACAAGATAGTGAAGAATTTTACATTACGTGTAAAAGATGAGGCTATGGGACAAAAAGTTTCTTCATCTTTGAAACCTGGGGAATTGTTTACAAAAATAGTTTATGATAATTTGGTAAAGTTAATGTCTTGTGGTGATAATAAATTGAATTTTATTTCTCCTACAACATTAATGATGGTTGTCGGTTTACAGGGTGCGGGGAAAACGACATTTGCAGTCAAGTTAGCAAAAAGAATAGCAAATAGAGATAAAAAGAAACCGTTGTTAGTAGCATGTGATATTTATAGACCTGCGGCGATAGAGCAACTGAGAGTTTTGTGTCAACAAGCTCAAGTAGATATGTTTTACATAGAAAACGAAAAAAATGTTAACAAGATAATAGAAGGTGCGCTGTTAAAGTCTGAGAAAGACGGTAATAATGTTGTTATAGTGGATACTGCAGGAAGACAATCTGTAGATGATGAGATGATGTATGAAATAAAAAGTATAAGGGAGAGATTCAGGATAACAGAATCATTACTAGTTCTTGACTCTATGATAGGACAAAAATCTGTAGATATTGCAAAAAAATTTAATGATACAGTAGAACTTACAGGTGTTATTTTGACTAAACTTGATGGAGATTCTAAAGGTGGAGTTGCGTTATCTGTTACTGCTACAATAGGAAAACCTATCAAATTTATTGGTACTGGCGAGAAGTTAGATGACATTGATGTATTTCATCCAGATCGAATAGCTAATAGGATACTCGGTAAGGGGGATATAATTTCTCTTGTTGAACAGGTGCAAAAAACACAAGAGATGGATAAAGAGGGATTTTTTAACGAGAAAAGATTGATAAATGGGGTAACATACGCTGATTTTATGAAATTATCGAAGATAATTAGTAATACTGGTTTAAGAAAAATATTTGAAATGTTGCCAGGAGTTGATAAAATGAATGAGAAAATGTCAGAAGATAACGAAAAAAATATAAAAATGTTTACGACAATTATAAACTCGATGACGCATAAAGAACGGGTAAACAAGTGCAGACTTGATTTAAGTCGAAAGATTAGAATAGCCAAGGGAAGTGGAAGAACTGTTGATGATGTTAATAGACTTATAAAATCAATCGAAAACATGAATAGATACCTCAAGAGTGTGAAAGGTAAGAGTGCAAAAGAAGCTTTTAAATTGTCTCCATTTTTAAAAAAATTTGATTCTTCGGATATTTTTTGATGAGTAGGACTACATAGTAATGATAAAATATTGGTTAATGTTCTTTGTTACGGTGTTTACTATTCCGGTGTATGTGGTGTCAGTTGGTGTAAATTTGTTTGGTTTATTTGGTAAATTACCATCATTTGAAGTACTAGAAAAACCGAATACCAATGAAGCAAGTGAACTTTATTCAAGTGATGGTGTGTTATTAGGAAAGTATTTTAGGTATAACAAGAAGGATGTTCCATACAATTTATTGTCGAAAAATGTCGTAAATGCACTTATTGCTACGGAGGATTATGAATTTTTTGAGCACTCAGGAATCTCACTGTACGGTTTATTGCGTGCAGGAATATATTCGATAATACTTAGGAGAAAGGCGGGTGGTGGAAGTACTTTAACACAACAATTGGCAAAGTTCCTATTTCAAACCAGAGGGCAGTGTTATGATGGAGTGCTGGTCAGAATACCAGTATTACGCATGTTGATAATAAAAACAAAGGAGTGGGTAACTGCAATAAAGTTGGAAAGGATGTATTCTAAAGAAGAGATTATTGCGATGTATTTGAACAATGTGTGTTTTGGGAATAATGCTTATGGAATAGATGCTGCATCGCGTACTTATTTTGGAATTGATCAATCTGAATTGTCATATGATCAAGCAGCGTTATTGATATCTGTATTGAGGGGGCCGTCATATTACAACCCAGTGAAAAATACTGACAGAGCAAAAAGTAGGAGGGATAATGTTATCTTGTTTAATTTGATGAATCATGGTTACATAACAAAAAACGACTATGACAATTATACCAGTAAGGAAATAGACATAAAATTACACAAAAACGATGATTATAATAGTGGAATAGCTCCATATTTTAGAGCAAACATAAAAAAATATTTGATTAATTGGGGAAAACAACATGGATATGATATATTCTCAGATGGGCTAAGGATATTCACTACTCTTGATAGTAGGATGCAAAAGTACGCTGAAGAGGCAGTGTTTGAACATATGAAAAACCTTCAAAATAAGTTTGAGAAACATATTGGAGAAAGTAACCCATGGATAGATGAAGATGGCAATGAAATTGATGGATTTATTGAAAAAATAATTCCAACAACAGACACGTATCGTGAACTTATTGACAAATATGGTAAAGATGAAGCACTCAGGTACATATACATTCCACGTAAAACAAAACTTTTTTCATGGAACGGGGATGTGGAAGTTGAAATATCTCCTTATGACGAAATTAAATATAATCAAAAAATATTACACGCTGGAATGATATCTATAGATCCTTATTCTGGCTTTGTTAAGACATGGGTAGGTGGAATTAATTATGATCATTTTAAATTTGATCATGTAAAACAGGGGAAGCGACAATGTGGGTCTACTTTTAAACCATTCATATATGCAACAGCACTAGAATGCGGTATGTCACCAGATGATATAGTATATGATTTGCCAACAACATTTGATATGGGACCTAATTTGCCTCCATGGACTCCAAAAAACTCGAACAATGTATATACAGGAGAAGCAATGACCTTACGGCAGGCTTTGTCTAGATCTGTTAATTCAATAGCTGCATCATTAGTAAAGACGTATTCCCCAAAACTTATATGTGAGTACGCGCATAAACTCGGAATTAGTAGTCAAATAAGTGCAGTTCCATCTATCTGTTTCGGAAGTAGCGATGTTTCTGTTATGGAATTAACAAGTGCTTATTGCCCTTTTGTAAATCAGGGGATATGGACACAACCAATATGTATTACGAGAATAGAAGATAAATATGGTCGTGTTATTGCAAAGTTTATCCCAGATAAGCACGAAGCTATAAGTAAAAAAACTGCAAGTGAAATGTTGTATATGTTAAGGGGGGCTGCTGAAGAAAAGAAAGGCACTTTTGCTGGTCTGTCAATTGAGTTGAAAAAAGATAACAAAATAGGAGGAAAAACTGGTACAACTTCTAATCAGTCAGATGGATGGACAGTAGGGGTCATAAACAAGTTGTGTGTTGGAGTATGGGTTGGAGGTGATAATAGGTGTATACATTTTAGAAATCTTTCACTAGGTCAGGGAGCTGCTATGGCAAGACCTATATTTGAGAAATTTCTTCTTAAATTGTACGCTGATAAAAGTTTAGGATATAAGAAAGAGAATTTTATATATGGATAGTTTTCGTGAGCAGAGTAAATATGTTTAGGATTATCAATAGAAAGATTGTTATTGGTTTATTGGTTGCGGTATTATGTCTCTTCGTGAGTTTACTCATTTCACAAGAAAGATATGAATATGCCACTAACGACCCATTTAAAGCACGTATTTATACTTTGAATAACGGTCTTAAAGTCTACCTATCTTCAAATAAAGATGAGCCTCGCATTCAGACTCGTATAGTTGTGAGAGTCGGTAGTAAAAATGATCCTCCCGAAACAACTGGGCTTTCTCATTATCTTGAGCATTTGATGTTTAATGGGACTAAACAATTAGGAACGATGAATTATGATGCCGAAAAACCGTATCTCGATAAGATAGAGGAACTTTATGAAGTGTATCGGAAAACTACAGATTCCGAGCAGCGTAAGAATATTTATCATGAAATAGATACATTGTCTCGTGATGCTTCCAAGTACGCAATTTCTAATGAATACTCTCGGCTTATGGATGTTATTGGATCAACTGGAAGTAACGCTTATACGTCTTATGATCGTACGGTGTACGTTGAAAATATTCCATCTAATGAAATTGAAAATTGGGCAAAAATAGAAGCAGACCGTTTTAAAAATATGGTTGTACGTGGTTTTCATACAGAACTGGAAGTAGTGTATGAAGAGTATAATAAATCTCTCTTGGGGTGTCAGGAAAAAATTAGGAAAGAGATAAAATCAGTCCTTTTCCCAAATCATCCATATGGTCTGCAAAGTACATTGGGGAAACAGGAACATCTTAAAAACCCGTCAATCAAAGATGTTAAGACTCATTTTAACAAGTGGTATGTCCCAAATAATGTTGCAATTTGTATGTCTGGCGATCTTGATTACAATAAGACGATTAAAATAATAAAAAAATATTTTAGTGATTGGAAGCCTAATCCAAACATAAAAGAACAACATAATGTTTTTTCAGGTATTAAATGTGACAAAATAGTCGAGCCAGTAAAGAGGGAAGTGTTTACCCCAGATAAGGAAAGTGTTGTTATCGGTTGGGCTATTCCTGGAGAGTCGTCAAGAGGTTTAGATTATTCTGGTTTTGTTGGGAATATGCTTTTTAACGGTGGTGGGGTTGGTTTGATTGATCGAAATGTTGTACAAAATCAGAAGGTTCTTGGTGCTAGTTTCTGTATTGATTGTATGTCAGATTATTCCATTTTTAATATTTCAGTAATTCCTAAAAGTGGACAGACACTGGATGAGGCAAAAGATATAGTGCTTAAAGAAGTACAAAAATTAAAAAAAGGAGATTTTAACGAAGATTTAATTACTGCAACTATCAACAACGTTTATCTTTTATATGAGGAAGCACTTGGTAGTAACAAATTTCGTGTTGATAATTTTGTTTATGCTTTTGTAAATCAGCGTGAATGGAAACAAGTGATTGAGGAAACCAATCTTTTCCGTGAAACGAGTAAGGACGATGTCGTCTCTTGGGCAAATAAATATCTAACTAATGGATACGTATGTGTCTATAAAAGGAAAGGGGAATGTCGTAGTGAAGGAAAGGTAGAAAAACCTATTATCTCTCCAATTGAGATGAATCGTGGTAAAAATAGTGCATTTGCTAATGCTATTATCAATACGAAAGTTGCTCCCATTGAACCTGTTTTTGTCGATTACAAAAAGGATCTTACGGTGAAAAATCTCAAAAATGGAGACAAATTGTTGTACAAAAAAAACGTAGATAGTGAATTGTTTGTGTCACAATATATCATTTATAGAGGACAGAAAGTAGATAAAACTCTCGATTTAGCATCAGCATACGTGAGACTTCTTGGTACACCTAATAAAAGTAATATCGAGATAAAAGAAGAACTTTATAAATTGGCGTGTAGTTGTGATATTTTATCTTCAGTAGATGCCACTTATATCACCTTGTCTGGATTGTCTAAAAATATGAGTAAAGCGATGAAAATATGTTATGAATGGTTAATGAACGCTAAAGTTGACAAAAAAATATATGATAATATGGTTTTTGATACTATCGAAGCTAGAAAATCAATGAAAACAGGACGAGAAAATAATTTTTCTCATCTTGTCGAATATGGAATTAGGGGCCCTAAAAATGTATTTACGGATATTCTTTCGGAGGAGGAACTTAAGACAATTGACCCACAAATGTTGCTTGATAATATTTCTTCGTTGTTTGGATATAAGAAGACAATACTTTATTACGGTCCACTCACTTTAGATAAAGTAGAAGATGAGTTAAAAGTGGAAATTTTAAATAAAGATTTGAAGGATGCCGTAGATGTTGGTGATCATTATCCAATGGTAGAAACATCAGAGAATGAAGTATTTGTAGCTCCATATGATGCAGAAAGTACGAGTGTAGGTGTGTATTTTAATGAAGGACAAAACTATGATATTACATTAATTCCAAAGATAGCTGTCTACGATGCATACATTTACGATATTGTTAAACAGGAACTTCGCGATGCTCGTGGACTGGCATACAGTGTAAGTGCACACTGGAATAGACCTTCACACAAGAATAAACCTCAATATTTTATGGCTGATGTGGCTACTCAGAATGATAAGCTACGTGAATGTATAACTGCTCTTGATGACGTAATAGAAAATATGCCTATTCATGAACATTTATTTCAATTTTCTAAAAATTTTGTAATGAAAAATATTGCTGCACGTCGTATTAGACGTTTTGGAGTGTTAATGAGTTACATTAGCTCAATGAAGAAAGGATTATCGAAACCTGAGTCTTATTATGTATACGAAAAAGTAAAAAACATGAAATTAAAAGATCTTATTGATTTTCATAAAAGGTACATTAAAAATCGTGCACGGAGGTATTTAATTTTATTAGGGAGCAAAGATGTAGACAGTGAGTTTATTAGTAAGCTTGGGCGGGTACATCATCTTTCTCAGAGGGATATTTATGGTTATTGAGTGGATGTAATGTATGTTCTGTTCGGTTTTCTTTGGATAAAAGTAGCAGGTTATTTTAGGTAATTAACCGGTGTATATCAGAGTTTTGTTAGGATTAAATTAGGTGAGTGTTGGGTATTTTTTTCTTTGATATTCAATTCTATTGGCGATTTAGTGTAATGCTTTTAGCAATTTTTATTTTATTTTATCTTATGAAGAATTTTATATTGTTACTGGGTATTTATTCAATTTGTGGTGATCCTTTTCCTTGTTGTTGTTGTGGTAACGATGGTCCTCGGCAGTTAGGAGAAGAAGAAAATGAGCAAGAGGAAGGATCGAAGGAAGAAGAAGGAATTGAGGAAGAAGAAGGAATTGAGGAAGAAGAAGGAATTGAGCAAGAGGAGAGAAAAAGAAAAGAAGCTGAAGAAGAGGAGAGAAAAAGAAAAGAAGCTGAAGAAGAGGAGAAGAAAAGATTAGAAGCTGAAGAAGAGGAGAGAAAAAGAAAAGAAGCTGAAGAAGAGGAGAAGAAA
>CAMJVU010000013.1 GCA_946409305.1 uncultured Cytophagales bacterium | reverse complement strand
AACATTAATAGTATTCCATTTAGATATATCAGGTAATGTTTTTAATGAAGAACATTCATAAAACATCCAACTCATATTTGTAATGCCCCCAATACTACCACACAATATTTTTATTTCTATTATAGATTCACATGAACCAAAAAGTCCCCTACCATTTTTCGTATTTGCATCCTCTATGTATATAAGTTTGGTTTCAGTTTTGCCCTCGTTGTTTATAATTCCAGTAACCTCAACTATTATCCAAGTACCGCAACCATTATCTTTTAATTGTTCACCTTTATTTTTCCCTTCTTTATATTTAAAGTCTCTAATAATATATCCAACTTTCTTGCTGGGATTTATTAATTCTACTTCCCAACTACATTCGTAATAGTTTTCATTTACGAATCCTGTAACATTATTAATTCCGAGTATTCCAATTATACAAAATAAAACGACACGCATGACATAAGTTAATTACAATATTCTTATTTACCAAATTTTTATTTACCAACTACAAATTTAAGACATGCAATGATGTCGTAATAATCTAAGATTCTGTTTGAATATATAACACATATCGAACACATTAGTATTACGTTTGGACATAATTAATGAACTACATTTATCAAACATATAATCTGTGCACATAATCTTACTAACTGTTCAAATTTTCCACGCTTTAATCGTTTGTAATTTTTTATACTCGTAATATTCTTAAAAGCTTTTTTCAATTGTAAATGGTCTGTGTGCACGACATAGTTTTGAAGATGTCTATAAAACATCTAGTTATTTTATATGTCTATTATGTTTGTGTCGTGATTGATAGTTTTTGTGGGTTTGTTTAACTGTTGGTAAAATTATACTGTCATTTTTTTTTGTTTTTTTGTAAAATATATTTTATTATGTATTGCAAGGTGAAGATTGGTTGGTTTTTGTCATCTTTGTTTTTGTGTGTTCAAGGTTTAAGTTCAGTGACGGGGAGTGGGTATGGTTCTGATGCGAGAGATTCGGAGAAGATAAAAAGAGACGATGTGTCCTCTTTTGACATAGTAGAAGTTTTCAATGTTGATGATTTGCAGGGTAAAGAACATGTAAGGATTTTTGGAGAGGATTTTGTCAGTTTGAATAGAGGTTTAAAAATGAGTATCAATGGTGGTGAGGAGGTAAGTCTTTGTTCAAGTATTGAGGTTAGTAAAATTCTTCCAAAACCAGACGGTGTAGATAGTGAAGACGTTGTTAAAGTGGGGGAGGGGACTGTAGTGCCTGGTAAAACTATACACATAAGTTTTTTGTCCGTTAATCAGGATGTTGATTATGCGTGTGAGTGTAGCGAGAATCAGAGATTTAGTGATGTAGAAAGTAAGTTTTTTGAAGCGTATCCCAACTATAGGACAAGTGGTGTTTACTTTTTGTGTCAGGGGGATGTGATTAGGAGACCTGGAACATTGAAGGAAAATAGAGTTAGTGATGGTAGTGTTATAATGGTCGCTGTTTGTGACGATGATTTCGAGAAGGATGAAATGAATAGTAGTCAAGTTAGATTATGTATCAGGATGTTCACTCGAGATAATCCTTTACTTTCTTTGAAGGCGATGTTTTCTCGTTGTGAAAATATAAAGGCTATTGAATTTTGTAACAGTGATGTCATTCGTGGTGTCGTCGATATGAGTTATATGTTTTACGGATGTTCCTCATTGGTATGTTTGCCAGAAATTTTAGTGTGGAACGTTGGTAAGGTGAGTAATGTGAGTCACATGTGTGATTTGTGTGGTAGTTTGGATAAGAGGTCTAGAGAAAATTTAGTTAGTTTTTTGGAAAGAATAAAAGTTGCCAAAGGTGATGAGGTTGATGAGTGGAGTGGATTTAAATATGCTGAGATTGTCGAAGTTTTTGATTTAAAAGAGTTGAAAAATGTTTCACGAGTAAAGATATTTGGAAAGAATTTTGTGGAAAGATATAAGGGGTATATAAAGATTTCTATTAATGGCAAAGAATTAATGGATTTGTGTACGTATGTTAGTGTTGGTACGATTAAAGATGGTAAGGTGGAGATATCGATATATACACGAGGTGGGGGAGCTGTAGTCTCATTAAGGGGAATGTTTATTGAATGTAAGTATATAAGTGCGATTTTTGGATTAAGTGGAATGTCAACGAGAAAAGTTGTTGATATGAGTCATATGTTTCAAGGGTGTGAGAATTTGACTTACTTGTCTGGTACTTATAAGTGGGACACTAGTAATGTTACGAATATGAAGGCCATGTTTTTTAGGTGTTACCGTTTGAGATTGAGAAGTGTGCGTAACGTGCATACGTGGGATACTAGGAAAGTTGATAATATGGAGAGAATGTTTTACGACTGTAGATCATTAAAGACTTTTGATGGTAGATCATTAAAGACTTTTGATGTTAGTAAATTAGGAAATGAAAAAACCATAAAGAAGGAAATATTTTAAAATTGATAAGGATAAGGATTGATATACTTAAGATTGAAAAGGAAGGTGTTCGATGCTATTTGAAAATTGTATGCAGGTGTCGGATTTTGTATGGTTTTGTTGTTGATGTGTTTTAATTTTGGTTGTAGTCGAAGTTCAAATGTTGTGGGTAGTGTTACAATAGGGTGGGGTGCCGTTTTTATCCTACTATTTGTTGTTAATTGTTTTTTATTATTGTAGTTTTAAGTGGTTGATGTTTTGTTCTAATTTTTAAGGTCTCGTAAATACCATGATAAATTGTTTTTATCCTAGAGATTTTGGAACAATATATATGAACTGTTGCTATAATTTTCATGAAAATTTAGAATTAAAGGTTGTTTAATTAGCGAAAGAACAGATTTGTAGATTTTTGTTTGTTTTTAGAGTAGTACACCATGACGGGTTATTCGGATGATATTTTTATTGATATGTGTATTATGTATAGATCAAATTATTGCTTAAATTGTATCATACGAGTTTGTTTTAGATTTTTCATTTTATGGATAAGATAGAGATAAGGAATTTGGCGATTATTGCTCACGTGGATCATGGGAAAACTACAATAATAGACAATATACTAAAACAGTCTAATACGTTTCGTGATAACCAGGATGTTGCGGAAAGGTTGATGGATTCTGGTGATATAGAGAAGGAGAGAGGTATAACCATATTGGCGAAGTGTACATCAGTGTACTACAATAATTTTAAATTAAACATAGTCGATACTCCCGGTCATGCTGATTTTGGTGGGGAGGTAGAACGAGTATTGTCGATGGTAGAAGGAGTTGTTTTGCTCGTAGACTCTTCGGAAGGGGTTATGCCTCAAACTAAATTTGTACTTAATAAAGCCTTGCGGTTGGGTCTTAAACCAATAGTCGTAATTAATAAAGTGGATAGACAGGATGCAAGGATAAAAGAGGTTTCTGATGAAGTGTTTGAACTATTTATGATGTTAGACGCTACTGATGAACAGTTAAGTTATCCTACATTGTACGCAGTTGGTCGAGACGGTTGGGCAGTAAAAGATTTGGAGAATGATGAAAGAAAAGATTTAAAACCTTTGTTCGACTTAATAATCAGTCACATACCTGCTCCACAGGTTGACATAAGTAAGCCGTTTGAAATGTTGGCTACAATATTGACATCAGATCAATATGTTGGGAAGGTCTTGATAGGGAAGGTGTATAATGGAGTGGCAAAGGTGAATTCTCAGGTGAAGGTACTTAGTTTAGATGGTAATGATAAAGGAACTTTTAAATTGACTAAGTTGTTTAGCTTTAAGGGTATAGAAAAGATTCCTATTGATGAGGTCATAGCGGGGGATATTGTAGCTGTAGCAGGTGTTGAATCTGCTTCTGTGTCTGATACCATATGTAACCCGAGCGTCAGTATACCTATAAAATCTACACCTGTCGATCCACCTACAATGTCTATAACGGTTGGTGTCAATGATTCCCCTTTGGCGGGACGTGAAGGATCCAAGGTCACGTCAAGGATGATATTGGACCGATTATTGAAGGAAGCTGATACAAATGTGGCAATAACGGTCACAGTAGACCCTCAAAAGGAATACTTCGAAGTTGGAGGTAGGGGAGAACTACAGTTGGGAGTGTTGATAGAGACGATGCGTCGAGAAGGGTTCGAATTATCTGTCGGTAAACCTAATGTTTTGTTTAAAATAGATGAGGTAACTAAAGCTAAATTGGAACCGATAGAAGAGGTAGTTATAGATGTTGAAGATGAGTTCAGTGGAGTTGTAATGGAAAAGTTGTCACGAAGAAAAGGAGAGGTAAAAGAGGTGAAGTCATCAGGAAAGGGTAGAACAAGAATGATATTTCATATTCCATCTCGGAGTCTTATAGGGTATCAATCTGAGTTTAGGAACGACACGAGGGGAAATGGAGTTATGAACAGAGTGTTTTATTCTTATGAACCGTTTAGAGGAGACATCGAAAGGCATCGTAATGGCGTTATAATTTCCAATTGTGCAGGTGAAACGACCACATATGCTCTCGATGGTTTGAGGGATAGAGGTACCATGTTTGTCGGTCCAAGAACCAAAGTATACGAAGGAATGATAATAGGTGAACATACAAGGGAAAATGATATAGATGTTAATCCTGTTAAAGAAAAGAAATTGACTAATATGCGGTCGGCAACAGCAGATAAGGCTGTTATTCTTGCTCCTTTCAAAAAATTAGTATTAGAGGAAACAATATCGTACATAAATGATGATGAATTGGTTGAAGTTACTCCTTCGAGTATAAGGTTACGAAAAAAAGGGTTAACGCCAAATTCTAGAAAAAGGTAGATTATGGATAATAGAGAGATAAAAGATAAACTGTTTGATATATTGGTTGAGAGGTTAGCTATTTCCAAGGATAGTATAACACTGGAACAGAGACTAAGTGAAGATTTAGGGGTTCAACCTCTTTCGACAGATTCTGTTGATCTGCTCTTGGAGATAGAGGAGAAATTTGGGGTAAAGATAGATAATGATGAATATGTTCGATTATTAACAGTTGGTGATATTTTAGGTTACTTAGATAGATGTATTAACAATGGAGAGGATGATGAGGTGGATTAGGAATTTGATATTTATTGTTTGTATATCAATGGAAATGGTAAGTTCAGAGGTAAAGAGACATAGGTTTACGATTGGTGGGGGGGGTGTGTCTGTTTGATAATTGTATTCAGTTTTATGATGGTTGTTTTGGGGCTTTTAGGCGTTTTGGAGAAGATATTTTAGATAAAAAATGGGATACTCAGAATGTTAGAGTCCCAGCAACAATTGATTTTTTGCATCAATACAAGATTACTGGTAATTGGAATTTTTGTCATAGTTTCATTATTGGCTTTGGAATGAAGGAATATTACTATGAATCAGTATTTTTACTATTTATTGACATGTTTCCATTTGGTTTTTCGTACACGTGGAAGCCTAATCAAGAAAGCAAAAAAAATTACGAGTCTGGATTAAGAATAGGTTGGAGAAGTTATGTATGTCCTAAAAGTAAGGTATCGCAAATGTTTTACTCGCATCCAATAAAATCCCTTTTGTTAAATCTCGATGTAATACGAGTCATATTGAGCAATGGTTTTGTTTTTACTTTTGGTAAAGATTTTTGTTTTGGAGATAGTCTTGGTTTTGGTGATTTTTTATTTAATAATTGGAGGTTTAGTTTTTCTGGAACTTTAAATATTGAGCGTAAAACGAATGACGGTAAAAAGATGAAAAAAAGACTTGTCGTGTAGTTATGCTACGTTCGTAGTAAAATTTCACATTAACATATTACAAAATCGAAGTTGCATCTTACAAAGAAGTATTGTCTAATGCAGTAAAATTAAAATTACTTTACTAATTATTCAACTGGTTTCCTCATTTCACCATTAAATAGTTTAAATTTATTATATTTCTTTTCGAAAATTGGAATAATTTTATTTCTTTGTTCCTTCGTAATTCCCATTTTATTAAAGTCAAACTTCAAGACATCTTGTTTATGACCAAATTATGAGTTAGCACTATTGTTACTTACCACAAGGTTGCTGTAGTCAAGGTGTTTAACAAATACAAACATCACTTTACAAAACATCTTCTCATCATCTTTCGATACTTTGGAATTGTGTTTGTTCACATCATTGTTGTATTTGCGACATTGTTCATATCCTTCGTGTTTATTGTCACATGTAAATCCTCTTCAATCATTAGTAACTCCATAAAGGCCATAATATCTACACAAGCGGACAATTTCTTCTTTCAATTGTTTGTTTTTTTTCCAATTTTTATGCCGTGGTTTAATGTCTCGATCTTTGAGTTTACTTCTTCAAGAATACCATCAAGAATTTGATTGTAAATACGTAACTGTTCTTTAACTATAGAATTATCAGTAGACATAAGAGGAATTTGGTGCTCCAATATCCTCGATCGTTCGTATTGTTGATTTATTTTTAGAATTTCTCCTTTTTCTTTCTCACAGTCAAAGCAAGTAATAGTGGCGGTATTTTGTTTCTTGATTTTATTTTCAAAAATTTTTCTATCAATAGTATCTCCTGAAGTTTTCTTGTTATTTACATTCCACCAAAACTGTTCCCATCCATCTGCGATATGGACATTATTGGGATCGTTTTTAGAACAAAAAACATTAAAAGAATGTCTATTATTCCCCCCCCCGGAGCATTATTTGTACAAACCAAACAATTAAAAGGTTTTTTTATAAAACATTCAAAAAAAGAATCGGCCTTATAACACTTTCTATTGCCTTTATATCCAACAAGTTTGTATAAATATTCAATTGTTTCTAATTTTTCTTTATCCCATCCTTTTCTAAAAGATTTACTTATAAAATGCGCTAGGTAATTTAAATATTGAATCTTGTGCCACAATTGTCCCTTATATTGTCGCATGTTTTCGTAATTTTTGTCAATGTCATCCCATGTTGTTTTTAGCATTCTTAAAAAAGCAACATGACAATTGTAAAGACATTGATAAACGTTTTTAGGTTCTAGAATCATTTCATTTAAACAACAAGTATCATAATCATCATCTTTATACTCTTCGTATTCTTTTATTTCCCTAGGCACTTTAAGTTTAAAATTTGTAAAATCTCCATTTTGTATTGAGTGTTTCAATATTGGGTCGTGTAAAATGTATTGTACCATTGAAAAGGTGAAACATCCGTATGCCCATGGAATATATGGCACTTTATTGTAATAAGTATCTATATTTTCCTGGCATCCTTCAATCGTGCTGTTGTCAAAAGGTGCTTGATTTATGTCAATCTTATGTTATGTTGTGTTGTAACCGCACTCTGAAGTGTTTTCAGTCATTATGGATTTTTCCGGAGTATAATCGATTACAGGTTCAGCATTCCCACAACAACAAAAGCCAGTAAAACTTAGGATTGTAACAAAATAAACAACTCTTTCGATAGAGGGTGAAAGACGAGACTCGAACTCGCGACCTTTGGTGCCACAAACCAGCACTCTAACCAACTGAGCTACATTCACCATGGAAATAATATAACCCCACGGAAAGATTAATCAGTAATTAACACGAGAAGAATGTGAATATCCTATATAGATACTCTTTTAAAGTCATGTAAATTGATTTTAGGATAGTTTTTTAAATATTTTTCTACGGATATTTTATCATCTTTAATGAATGGTTGCTCCAATAAAACCACTTCTTTGTAAAATTTTTCAAGACGTCCATTTATCATTTTATTAGCTATATCTTGGTTGGGGGCTGCTTTTGTTTGTTCTTCGGCAACTTCTCTTTCTTTGTTTATAATATCAGGACTTATCATGTCCCTTCTTAAACCCAAAGGTTTCATAGCTGCTATTTGCATACATATATTGTTAGCTACAAATTTATCGCAATCTTGTAAATCAGAAGTGGCCAATAATACGCCCAACTTGTTACCATTATGGATATATTTTGTAAAATAATCGTCATGAATAGCACAATAATTCGACAAAATAATCTTTTCTCCAACTTTACCCATTAGATCAACCATGTACTCGTTAACTGTCAATGAATTAATCTTAGAATTATTTAAATCATCGATTGTTTCAACACACTCGCTCGATAACAAGTTCTCCAATGATTCGCAGAAAGAAACGAAAACATCACTATCAGCGACAAAGTCCGTCTCACAATTTACAGAAAAAATGATACCGTAATGTTTGTCGTTGTTAGCAATACATATCACTCTTCCCTCATTTGTTGAATTTTCACATCTTGAAGCAGCCACCTTTAGTCCCTTTTTTCTCAATATTTGAATAGCTTCATCAATATCTCCATTGGATTCAGTTAATGCCTTTTTGCAATCCATCATTCCAGCACCAGTCATTGATCTTAAACGACTGATTAATTCAACAGTAATACCCATAGAAACATCATCTCTTCCGTTTTATTCTTTTTTCATTGCTATCAGTACTTTTGCGATTTGTTTTCAGGTCTTTATTCTCTTCATTATCTGCATCATTCTTGTTGGATATGTCATTTTTTTCTTTTTCAGCTAAATATACCTGTCTTCCCTCAGAAATTGAATTTTTTATCTCTTCAATTATAAGTTTTGCAGAATCGAGTGCATCATCGTTAGCAGGTATTACGTTGTCTATGTACGAAGGATCTGAATTAGTATCAACGATTGCAATAACCGGAATATTCATTCTTCTAGCCTCTGCTACCGCTACTTTCTCCTTCTTTACGTCAATTACAATCAGAGCTCCAGGAAGTCTGTACATCTCAGAAATACCAGATAATATTGTATTCCTCTTATTATGTCGTCTCACAAATGCGTGACGTTCCTTTTTGTTAAGAAGTTTAAAAGATTCACTATTAATCGTTTTTTCATCGTAATCCTTCCTTTTTAAAAGTTTTTTTATGGTAATAAAGTTGGTCAGAGTTCCACCTAACCATCTTTGTGTTACATAAGGCATATTAACTTCTGACGCAATGCCAGTTATGTAATCCCTCACTTGTTTTTTTGTTGCAACAAATAACACTCTCTTACCGGAAGCAACAATCTCCTTCAAATTCTGACACGCAACTTCCAAACCCTCAATTGTCTTCTGAACATTTATTATATGTCTATCTCCAACTTTTGAGAATATATACTTAGACATTCTTGGATCCCATTTTTTCGACAAATGCCCAATATGGACGCGCGCAGTTATACAATCCTTAACACAAATATTGACCATAAACTATCTTTTGCTGAACTGAAAGCTCTTTCTTGCTTTTTTGTGACCAAACTTCTTTCTCTCTACAACTCTTGCATCTCTAGATAATAATCCTAATTCCTTTAATGCAGATTTATAATTGTTATCGATTTTTACAATAGCCCTTGCTATACCATGTCTAGCTGCTTCTGCCTGAGAATTCACACCGCCTCCCAAGACATTTATTTTTATATCAAACTTTTTAGACGTATTGGTAATTGATAATGGCTGTTGTACCTTCCAACAATAAAAACCATGTGGAAAATATTGTTCATACGCTTTCCCATTTACAATTATATTCCCTTTCCCCTTTCTCATATAAACCCTGGCAATCGATGTTTTACGTTTGCCAACAGCCCATATATTCTCTTTGAATTTTGCAGCTGTCATAATGTTATTTTCATAGGATTTTGAGCTCCCATATTATGCTCGTTGTCACGAAAAACTCTCATATTCTTCAACAGTTTACGTCCCAGTCTATTTTTAGGTAACATTCCCTTCACTGCCATTATCAATATCCTACAAGGATCCTTTTCTTTTATGTCTTTGGCCAATGAAATCCTTTGTCCACCAGGATAACCTGTATGACGGATGTATTGTTTCTTATTCCACTTATCACCACTAAACAATAAACTACCAGCATTAACTACAACAATATTATCCCCCATATCTAAAAAGGGAGTATAATTTACTTTGTTTTTCCCTTTCAATACGGAAGCTATTTTACTAGCTATGCGTCCTACATATTCATTACTCACATCAACCAAAAGCCACTTCTTATTCACATCCTTCTGCGACATCGACGCTGTTTGAAAATCATACCTCCGCCCACTGCCACTAATCATATGTTAATTATACGGTTTATATGCATATTTTACACCACTAAATGATTTAAATAAAAATTTTAAAATAAGCATCTTTAATATCTTACGATTCGATTACGGGAAAAACTAGAATTTTCTGATTACCTATTTTTTTAGTGTTAATAAAGTTATGATGAAAAAATTAACTATAGAAATGGAATAATATACCAAAATAACGGCGTTTTTACGGTGGAAACAAATGACCGAACAAACAAGTTTGTTACGGATTTTAATGAAAAATTATCGACGAAACAATTTAGTCCGAATTGTAAAATAAATGGAATATTTTATTTCTACTTTCAAATATAAAAGTCGACACAAGAACTAATGTTTGTTTGAAAATGAAAAACTATTTATTAATTCTGACAATCCCCTCTAACATAAAAAAGTCCGCAAACCTTATCAGATTCTTTAATAAGTTCACATTCTTTCACACTACTGTCACTAAACTTATACCATTTGTCCTCAACTTTGATTATCGAATAATAGTGTCCACTGTCTTTTGATTCTCCTTGCTTTTCAATTACACCATATAGATTGTATCTAAAATTATTTGTGTTAACAATGTCTTTATCGACAAAATTTTCCAAATCTAACTGTTCAGGGAAAGAAAATTTTTTGCTGCAATAACCGCTTCCCAGAGTAGCCCTCATAATCATTACCGGGAAAACTGCAGGAAGGTAACAAATAAAATGCTTCTCTTTCTTCGAATTATAAGTGGTATTCCAAAATATCCCATCAAGACCATTAGCTAAATTATTATATTTTGACGCTGGGATTTCTAATACATCATACGCGTTATAATGAAAATGCTCTTGTTTTAAATTGTCGTTATCTCTTCTTCTTGCATAAAATGCATAACCAAACATATTGTTGAATGAGCCCGATACATACTTAGTGCTATATTTATTCCATTGCTCCTTCTTAATATTATTTACTTCCTCCTGATTTAGGCTTTCGGGCTCAAAACGTAGGATTTTTTCATCATCTTCATCTTCCACAATACGCAAAATTATTTTACGAAGTTTATCAATTAGAGACGAAAAAAAATCTAAACTATCACCTTCCTTATACTTATTCCACTCTTTAGGTTCAATAATTTTTTTTATTTCACCTAAATTATTAGTCGTGTCTTTCCAGTTATATACTCCAAGAATTGCATCAATTAATTTATCTTTTTCTGTTGTACTCTTAATCTCTTCAATAAAATGTGGTGTGTGGAACAAAATTTGTAAAGCGGAATTCATGTAACAACTATTTCCTATATTAGGCAAACCTCTGAGTCGTACGGTTTGTGTTGGAGGGGTTACTGATTCATTCTCTTCCATCGGGTCCTCCACATATTCTACCGGTTTCTTTAGAGGTAAATCATAATCTCTGCAGTACCAACCGATAAATAACATCATTACCAATATCAACAATAAATTTTTTGTTCCCATGACCAAATTTAGGTAATCATAAGTAATAAATAAACCAAAATTGCTAGAATTTTGGAAATAATTAGTCCTGAGTGTTTTATTAATTGTATTAACTGTAAAACTAGCATCAATGTTGTTAATTGAGTACAGATGTTATTCTGTTTCTAGAATGGCTATCGTTTTTTAGAATGTTAAAAATAACTTTTTATTAAAATTTTTTAAGATAGTTAAGTAGATAAGATTTGAGATAACATTTACTTTTTGATGTAGTGTCTACAATCAGTTATAAAATTAGTTTATGAGGGCATTTTTGTGGCGTAAAAATTATAGGAAAGCTGTTTTTACCAATGTTAAAATGAGTGTCGTGCTTTGTGCTAAGAGATGTACGACATTTTTATTACAGGCAGTGATCATTTTCCATTCTTTTGGTTATTCGTTTAACGGATTAACTATATCTAAAGAGGTAAAAACTTTTTCTATAAGTGTAAATGAATCATCTAAACAGGACAATAATACCAAAGCGGTAAGGGAACGATTATATGAAGTGTTGAAAAGTGAGTTGGAACATCGTACAGAAAGGAAGATGGTTAAATCTAATGGAGATATTCAATTTATATGTGATATCGACGAGTATAAGACCGAAGTAAGGAAAGATAATAAGGATAAGGCAAATGCTCAATTATCCGTGACAGCAACATATTGCAATAAAAAAGATGGTACTCATGATTTTGAAAAAAATAAGATGGTCGAATCGATAGAAATAATGGAAAACAAAATAAATGAGCATGGGTATAATATTGAACAGTTGGTGAAAAAGTTTTGTGATACATTACTTGACAGGACTATTGCTGCGTGGTAAGGAATTACTGGTCTTTATGCGTGCTTGGTGTTCTGTTATGTTTTTTACGATCAAGATGTCCGTTTATGTGAGAGTATTTTACATGGAAGTAACGACGATCTTATATTGCTAATATTCTACAAACGAAGTTATTTGTCTACCGGAAGACACAATTTTTCTGTTAGTTAATGTAGAAAAACAAATTTGTTAAAAATGACTATATTGTTTTTTGTTAAATCATTTAGCAAACTTACCTTGTCATCAAATTACAAAACAAAATTTAAGAGAAATAATAAGACGTGTTAAAATTCCGGTTTAAAAACATAGACAAGTTCGACTTCTTATTTGTGGTTCCGTCTTGATAGCACTAATTTCATTATTAATATCATAACTGTTTACGTCAATTTTTTCCTCACATTTTTTCAACTCATTCAATCCACATAAAATATGTTCATTTATTTTATTCTCAAATGCCGAAATATTTTCCCTTGGTAAGTAATATATGTACTCGTTGTAAGTAGTGTTATTATAATTTTCATCAATACAAAAGAATGCGCTCGGTCGGACTTTAGTAAAGAGTTCTCCACTAGAAACATCTTCATCCTTTCCGTAAAAAAAATTAGAAAAAGGAACTTCTAATCCACATTGCAACTTTATTTTTCCGTTTATATAATTCGTAAAATCAACGAACGATCCTTTCCCTTCGTGTCTGACTCCGCCAATAATTAAATATTTGCCACAAATATCATTGGCTTCGATATAACCTCTTTTCCATTTTAGACAAAAAAGATCGTCAATTTCATTCAAATCTAATTTCATGCAAGCACCTCCCGCATTTCCACAAATAATGATGACAAATGCTACCACCATTTCATAAATAAAACGTTTGAAGATACTGTTCATATTCACACACGCTAACCTATAATAACAATATAAGAGTAGTGATGTGAAAATAAACATTCCTGTAGAAACCAATCAAGTTAATTAAATGAACTGTTAGTCGTTTTATTTTATCATAAGTGGCAAGGTCTGATGAGATGGAATTTTAAACGGATAATGCGTAATATCAACAAAATTTTGAATTATTTATTTGTCGAATTGATGTCATGACAACTGAAATGTTTATGAGATTAACTTATATCACCAACATGCCAAAATTAACACGGCATAAAACAAACAACTAAAGTTTTGTTTATAATCAGTTTCAAAAACTACTTGCCGGTAAAAGCTCCCATCAACATTTTCGTACCAATACATCTAAGGCAATATTTAAATTTACAACCCAAATGCAAAGGTCCGCTATAATTTTCTCCCACGCTAAACGATGCATTTATGCCCGGAAATTTATAAGAACCATTGTCGCAATACACACACATTTTGTTTTCTAACATAGATCTAAACGTCTGATTAGATATTTCACCATTACAATCGTTAATGTTGCTATTGTCGTTGATCTTAAAATGTACTTCACCGAACAACGTCGTATTGTCAGGGTAATACAAATCAAATACAACATCATCTCCGCAAGAAAGATTACCGATATTGTCTACTTTTTCAATTTTTTCATATTTTGACAATGCACCGATGGATGCAATTTTAGCTTGAAATATTTGTCCATCTTTATTTTTTATATCTTCTTTCAATTCTTCTATCCTTTTTTTAAGACCTTCCATCTTCTCATCAGAACGTTTTACACTATCAGTTAGTATCCCTTTTTCACTATTTAATTTTATGATATCAATGTCACATTGATGTTTTTCTTTTTCGAGTTTAGAATTTTCGTTCTTTAAATTTTTTACTTGTTCTTCTAGTTCACTTATTTTTATGAGTTGTTGTTTGATAGTTTCTTCATTTTCTTGGGATTTCTGTTTTTCTTCTTTGAGCCTTTTATTTTCAGAATTAAGACTTTCAATATTACTGTTCAGTTTTAAAATATCTTCTTTGTATTTATTACTTTCGTTTTCAGATTCACTCTTTTTTTTCTCTAAATCTTTTATCATAAAATTAAGATGTTCTAAATTATTTTTCAATCCGTTATTTTCTAACAAAGCAGAACTTAATTTATGTTTTTCTTCCTTAATAAGTTGTTCTTTCTCCATTATCTCTAATTTTAATTTTTGCAAATCACTCGAAAATCTTACACTTTCCTTTTCGTAATTGTCTTTCAATTTTGCAAGCTCGTTTCTTTCAAGTTCTAACTTTTTGTTTTTGGCTTCAAGATCTCGAATCTTTAAATTAGATTGATTTTCCGTACTAATCTTATACTTCTCGTGTTCTATATTACTTTCATTAATTTTTTGATTCAATTCTTCTATTTCAACCTTTAGTTTGCCATTTTCTTCAGTTAAACGTAGCATTTCTCCTTGATTTCCTTTTGATATATCTGACTGTTCTTGTAAAAGATCATTGTTATACTTCTTAAGATTAGTCACCTCCTTATTAAGAGAATCAACATTCTTTTTAAGTTGTTCATTATTCTTTTTAAGATTACTATTTTCATCTTGAAGG
>CAMJVU010000012.1 GCA_946409305.1 uncultured Cytophagales bacterium | reverse complement strand
CCTCTCCACGCAATAGAAACCCAACGATTACTTCTAGGAACAATATCGTTTCTACCATTGTATTCCCGTCTACCATTGTATTCCCGAATGTTTCCTGATCTGGTTACATTACCCTTTGGGAGAATCATATTGTTGTTGAGTATATCAATAGAATTTAAACAAGTAATGGCAATTAATGCACAGAAAATTTTAGCTCTCATAAATAAATAAATAAAACAAAATTTGTTAGAGATGATTGGATTTGGGATTATAGTAGAATAAATTGTTGCAAGGGAAATGATTAAATAGTGAATAATAAGACATTGATAATCAAGTTGCGTAACAAATTGTGTGATGTTGTAATGTTACACAAGTTATATGTGGAATTACATAATTGCAATGATGACAAGTGCGTTATCTGATGTTTTATGCGTTTTTTTTATTCGGTATAGATTTATACCAGTAGAACAAAGTCAGGTAATCGATGTAATGTTACACGTTAATGTAATCAATTTTTTTCTTTTCATCGTTATGTACCTTCATTTAAAATCGCGGAATAAGTTAAAGTTTAGGATATCACATACTTTTAGTGATAAACATGAACTTGTTAAAGTTTTTTTATTTGCAATACCCATAATTGCTGCATGTTATAAGACATTTATGATGGGGTTTATTCAGATATCGAATATTGCAATAAGTGGGATAATAAGGCCATTGTGTACATGGATGTTGGCTGTATTTTTATTGAAAGAAAGGTTTAGGAGCGATTACGTAAAGTATGTTTTACTTTCTCTTTTCGGCTTTGTTATTGTAAACTATTCAAAAATTTACATTGACTATTTATGGTTTTTAATTTCGTTTGTTATTTTGTCATCATTTGGAGATATAACAACAAGATATTATTGCAGGCAGTGTAAAGATCCTGTTGAAGCCATGGGGGTAGAGTTTGTGTTATTTGCTGTGTATTCCATTGCAATACTTTTTACTAGAAGATCTTTTTCTTTGAGTATATTGACATGTCCATATGTAAATTGTATTGCCTTACTTGCGTTTATATACAGGATATTTTTGACACATGGTGTAAGGAACGCTTCTTCAATAGTTGCGATTGAATTGCTAAGGTTTTGTAAAGTATTCTTTACTTTATTTTTTAGTGTTGTTTTTTTGCACGATGTTCCTACAGTGTCAAAAATTATAGGTACGGCATTAACTGTGATATCTGTTGTAGGTTTTTATAGTTTGGAACGTAAAGCTAAAACTATAAAGGGTGAATTATAGTTCTTTTGTAATTTTTGAATGATTTTGTAAAACAAAGTGAGAAGGGATTTTTGATGGTCTAAAATTGATCAGTAAAAACAATTGTTTATAACATTAACGGATGTAGATTAAGAGCTATTTTGGGTAGAAAATTTTGTTTCATTGTAGATAATAAAAAGAACGATTAAGAAAACACATCTGATTAGCAATGTTTCTCATTTTTTTTATTTTTGATGTATTCTTTTCTGTTTTCTATCAACTTTATTGCTTCCTCCAAGGATATTGAGAATAAATCACAGTCATTTTTTATAGGGGCAAATACACCATCATGGTTGACATATGGACCATATATCCCAATATTGGCGATAATTTCTTTTCCGTTATATTCTCCTATTTTCCTTGGTAATGTAGACATTTTTATGGCTTCTTCTAGCGTTATGTCCTCAATCTTTTGGGTTTTTAGTAAATTTATGTATCTAGGAGATTCTGTTTCAGTTTTATTTCCGATTTGAATAACAGAACCGTATTTTGTTACTCTAACGTAAATGTTTTTCCCTGTGGTTGGGTCAATTCCCAACAATTTAGGTACCATTTTTACGTGTTCTTCATCACGACATTTGTCAATTTTTATTGAAAATTTATCGTAAAATTCATGTAACATCGAGGTCCACATTTTTTCTCCGTTAGCAATGTCATCTAATTGTTTTTCGATATCTGCAGTGAAATTATAATCAACTATATCGGTAAAGAACTTTTCTAAAAAATCATTTACTACAATAGCGATATCTGTTGGAAACAATTTATTTTTTTCACTACCATATGCTTCTTGTTCTATGGTGGTAGACACTTGTCCATTGTTTAGTGTTATTACATTACAATCACGTACTTTCCCTTCTTTCGAAGATAATAAGACATATCCCCTTTTTTGAATAACGTTAATTATTGGAGCGTAAGTAGAAGGCCTTCCAATACCTTTTTCTTCCAATTCTTTTACTAGACTTGCTTCTGAATAGTGTGACGGTCCTCTTGATAATTTTTCCCTACCAGTAGCATTCTTTAAAATTAAAATATCACCCTCACTGACTTTTGGTAGTATTGCATCATCGTCTGAATCATCAGCGAAAGCACTCTGATATAGTCTTAAAAATCCATCAAAACGTATTAGCGATCCCTTAGCTATAAAAATAGTGTCAATGTCAGTGGAGTCATTTATTGTTATTGTAGTCTTGTCTATCTGGGCATCAGCCATTTGTGAGGCTAGAGCTCTACGACGTATTAGACTATACAGTTTCTGTTCTCCTGAATCTTCACTCGCTTCAACATTTGCGAAATTAGTAGGACGTATAGCTTCGTGGGCTCCTTGAGATAGTTTAGATTTATTCGTATATTGCCTTTCATTAAGGTATTCTTCTCCAAAATCATTAACAATAACATTCCTGGCTTGTTCTATGGCATCTTCAGACAGGATTACAGAGTCTGTTCTCATGTACGATATTTTACCAGCTTCATATAACTTTTGTGCCAACAACATTGTCCTAGTGACGCTATATCCCAACAATTGACTGGCTTCTTGTTGTAACGTTGATGTAGTAAAAGGCGGTGAAGGTTTCCTTTTGGCCAATTTTTTTTCTATTTTGACAATTTTAAAATCATCATTTTTTATCTTATTAAACAAATCTTCAACAATATCTTTATCGTTGATTGTCTTTTTAAGTTCAGCTGATATGTTTTTATTGTCTATAGTTACGAATTGTGCGATAATTTTAAATGATTTTGTTGGGGTAAAACTATTTATTTCCCTTTCTCTTTCGACTATCATTTTCACAGCCACAGATTGTACTCTTCCTGCAGATAAACCAGATTGTATTTTCTTCCATAAAACAGGTGAGAGTTCATATCCAACTATTCTATCTAATATTCTCCTTGCTTGTTGTGAATTGACAAGATTTATATCTATATCTCTTGGATTATTTATTGCATTTTTAATGGCTTTTTCTGTTATTTCGTGAAACACTATCCTCTTTGTTTTGTTATTATCTAGGTTTAATGTTTCTTTTATATGCCATGATATTGCTTCACCCTCTCTATCATCATCACTAGCTAAGTATATTACATTTGCTTCTTTTGTTCTTTTTTTTAATTCATTGACAACAGTTACATGATCAGATGTGATTATGTATTTCGGTTCAAAATTATTTTTTATGTCTATACCGATATCTTTTTGGGGAAGGTCTCTAATGTGTCCTTTAGATGATGCTACCTCATATCCATCTCCTAAATATTTTTTGATAGTCTTTACTTTAGTAGGAGATTCCACTATGACCAAATCCTTTCTTCCCATATCATTTTACAAATAAACTTCTAGATAATACTATTCCTTATTTATAATGATTTGTCTAAAAAAACCAACCATATACAGTGATCCAGTAATACAAATATCACAACAAAATATTTCAGCTAGGCTTAATGCTTCATGTAGAGCCTTTATGTAATCATCGATTATGATTTTTTGTTCGTTTTGTATGCAATTGTAGATTATTTGTGGATCACAAGCTCTTTCTGACTGCGGTTTACTTACTATAACTATGTCATTTTGGTTTAAAATCTGTTTCACAAATTCTGAATAGTTTTTGTCTCTTAACATACCAATGATAAAAACATATCTTGTTTTTCCCCTATTATTTAACATTTTACGTAACATTATTGCTCCATCAACATTATGTGCTCCATCCAAAATAACATCGTGGTTCCTATATTTTAAAAATTCAAAACGACATGGCCAAAAAGTTTCCTGTATTCCAAAAATTATCTTTTCCTTATCTAGTTTTTCAAAATACCTTTTTAGAATTAACAGTGCTTTTATGGCTATTGCACTGTTTTTAATTTGCATCTCGCCAAGTAGTTTTAGGTTGTAATCAAATTGTGTTGATGAATTTATATCAACAAACTTTAGCATTTGTATTTCAGAAAAAGCTAAAATACCTTCACTATAGAAATCTTCTTCGTATCTATACCATATTGATCCTTTTTTAGTACATACTTTGCTTATTTTATCGTAGTATCTATCTTCGATATGTCCAGTTACAAGTGGTGTACCTTTTTTTACTATCCCTAGTTTGTGTTCCAATACTGATTCTATGGATCCTCCTAAAAAATCACAGTGGTCATCAGAAATGTTTGTTATAATTGATAGTTGAGGATTTATGATATTTGTAGCATCTAATAATCCCCCCATTCCGACTTCGATGACAGCTACATCAACTTTTTCTTCATAAAAATATATGAAAGATATAGCTGTCAGCATTTCAAAATGTGTTAATTGAACTTCAATTTCCTTACTTACTTTTGATACAGATTTAAGTATATCACTGAAAGTATCACTATATATCGTTCTATCATTTATGGTTATGTCATCCAAGTCTGATATTAGACCAGGGGAAGTAAAAGACCCAACTTTATAACCGGAGTATTGAAATACAGATGAAATCATTTTAACAACAGAACCCTTTCCGTTAGTTCCAGAAACATGAATGGTAGGGTATTTTAAATGACAATTATCAAAATATTTCATTACTTTTGATATTCTTTCTATTCCTAAATCAATGTCACGCAACATATAGTTGAAGTTTAAATCAAGTGTAACAAATAGTGATAGTTTATATAAAATTAATCGTTTGACAAGTTTACATTTATTTGCTGTTTAGGTGGCACAGGATTTTATTTTACGACAAAAGTTATATGAATTTATTAATAAAACTTATTTAGATTTTTTTCGTTTAGAAGTTGAGGCTATTTCCATGAAATAATCGGTGTAATTACCGTTTTTGAAATAAAATTTGTGACATTTCTGTCTTAAAGTTGATTATTGAATTACGTTAGAACATTCTTTTGTATTTTTACTCGTGGTTGCAGTCGTATGATAAAAATAATACTTTGTCAAAAATAATTACTATCTCATGGAAGGTAAGAAGTGTTTTACGATAAACTAGAATACTCTCAGCATTATAAAATCATAACTCCGTAAAAAAACACATAAACGTTTACCTAAAATTTAAATTTATCATCTCCAACTACTTTTCCTTCTAAAATAGTTTGGTAAATAGTTAATGATTTTACGAAAAAAAACGTGGTCACTGTTCGATTGTAACACCTAAGTTTCTAGCAGTTCCAGCTATTATCTTTTTTGCACCTTCAAGGTCATACGCGTTCAAGTCTTGCATCTTCTCCCTAGCTATCCTTTCAAGATCAACTTTTGACAATTGTCCTATTTTGTCTCTATTAGGTACGGATGATCCCTTATCTTTTTTTACAGCTTTTAATATAGAAACGGAAGAAACCTCATTTTTTACGACAAATTCGATAGTCTTATCATCATACACCGTAATAACCACAGGTAACACTTGACCCGCTTTATCCTTAGTTTTCGCATTAAAATCTTTACAAAAATTCATCATGTGTTGACTCAATCCCTTACTCCCCAAAATTGGAGCAATTGGTGGACCAGGGTTAGCGCTCCCTCCTTTAAGTTGCATTTTTATATAACCGATTATCTTCTTGCCCATAACATCTATAATAGTCACTTTTGTATCTGATTTAGATCTACAGAGATTATAGTAGGTCTCGAAAAGAACATAACTGACAATTGTACTTTTTGCAAATCATAAGAAATCTTGTCAATAACTCCTTTAAAATTCGAGAAAGGACCCGCTATGACGCTAACTTCGTCACCAATGTGATAAGTCCCGCCAACACTTGAAGTACTACTGCTCCTATTATAATTTAGAATCTTATCAATATCCTTCTTTTTGACAGATATCGCATCCCGAATATCATTATTTTTATTAACTCCCAACAATCCTTTGCTGTAGGGAATTTTTTTTAAATCACTAATTCCGTAATTAAATAAGTTCATTTTTACAAAAATGTAACCACCAAAAGCAGCAACCTCACCCTTGGTTCCATTTTTTTTATATTTCTGATTCACCGGAACAATAACATCATCTATCTCAATCTCGTTTTTGTTCTCTTTTAACCATTCTTTCACGTATAACTCCTTTCCTGTTTTTACTTTCAACGTATACCACCTAAGATCAGACATATTAAAAAATTTTGTAAATAAAACTTACCACGATTTTTAAAAAAAAATCTATAGTGGATATAACAATCATCATTACAATAATCCCCACAACAAACTTTAAAAAAGTATTTTTTAAAACATCGACAGTTGGCCACATGACATTATGTCTCACCTCACTGAACGAATCTAAAAAAAACAAAAAAAACCTCTTCAACATACTCGTACGCACGGGAGGAGAGACTCGAACTCCCAACCATTGGTTTTGGAGACCACCACTCTACCAATTGAGCTACACCCGTATCAAGAAAAATTACTCAACTATTTCTGAAACTTTGCCGGAACCTACAGTATGCCCACCTTCTCTAACAGCAAACATTAAACCCTTCTCCAACGCAATAGGCTTTATCAAAGACACATCAATAGTAATATGATCACCTGGCATTACCATCTCAACCCCACTTGGCAATCCAATTTCACCAGTAACATCGGTAGTCCTGAAATAAAACTGTGGACGATATTTATTAAAAAATGGAGTATGCCTTCCCCCTTCTTCTTTCGTTAAAATGTAAACTTCCGCTTTAAATCGATTATGAGTAATCACACTTCCCGGTTTGCAAAGAACCATTCCTCTTTTTATATCTTTCTTCTCTATGCCTCTTAATAAAATTCCGGCGTTATCCCCTGATTCACCTCTTTCCAAAATTTTACAAAACATTTCAATTCCAGTTACAACAGAATTTAAATTCTCAGCTCCCATTCCAACGATAGAAACAGGATCATTTAAATTGATCACTCCTCTCTCAATACGGCCAGTCACTACAGTTCCCCTTCCGCTAATTGTCATTACATCCTCAATAGGCATTAAAAATGGTTTGTCTACATCTCTTACAGGTAACGGAATATATCTGTCAACGTTGTCCATCAATTCGTCAATCTTTTCTTCCCACTCAGCTTCTCCATTCAATGCTCCCAGTGCAGATCCTCTTACAATGGGAGTGTCCTCACTAAACCCATATTTTACCAATAACTCTCTGGTTTCAGCTTCGACAAGATCAATCATTTCCTCATCATCAACCGCGTCACACTTGTTTAGAAACACAACCATTGCCGGCACGCCCACCTGTTTAGCTAATAATATATGTTCACGAGTCTGCGGCATGGGACCATCAGTAGCTGCTACAACAAGAATGGCACCATCCATTTGCGCAGCACCCGTAATCATGTTCTTTACATAATCTGCGTGACCAGGACAATCAACGTGAGCATAATGTCTCGTCTCAGTCTGATATTCGATATGTGAAGTGTTAATTGTTATCCCCCTTTCTCTCTCTTCTGGGGCATTATCAATTGTCTCAAATTCTCTCTTTTCAGCCAACCCTTTCTCTGATAATACATAAGAAATCGCTGCTGTTAACGTAGTTTTCCCGTGATCAACGTGTCCTATAGTCCCGACATTAAGATGAGGTTTAGACCTATCAAATTCTTCCTTTGCCGCCATAATTTTATATATCAATATTAAACCAGTAAAAATAGTATTAAGTAGAGCCGATGATGAGAGTCGAACTCATGACCACTTCCTTACCAAGGAAGTGCTCTGCCACTGAGCTACATCGGCAAATCTACTCGAGCGGGAAACGAGGCTCGAACTCGCAACATCCAGCTTGGAAGGCTAGCACTCTACCAATTGAGTTATTCCCGCGATGGTGGGAAGAGTAGGATTCGAACCCACGAAGCTAAAAAGCGACTGATCTACAGTCAGTTCCATTTGACCACTCTGGTATCTTCCCATTTTGACAACACTACCAATACTAATTGTATAAATATTGTGTCGTAAAATTTTTAAATTTTTACAAAAGTTTCTGTAAATGACTTATTGTTTTTCTTGGATATTGTATGCGTGTGTTGATATTTCGTTAAATGGTGTCATCATACAGTTTTTTGAGAACGATATTCCAATGGTTTGTGCAAGTAATATGTTTAAAAAAATATTTTTTACGATACTTGTATCTTTATCAGTATCGGTATTAATAGATATAATGTTAATTCCACCGCTCTGTAAAGACTTGAATGAAATATTTTTTTTTATGTCAACGTCATCAATGCAATTTTTCATTCCAGTTATGTTAAAAAATGGAACATCTTTCTTATTTCTGTCTAAAAATTTAACAAATGATGTTTTTTTAGAATTTTCACGCATAATTTTTGCGCTTGCCATGTACAAATCTAGAACCCCAATTTCATGTACAATGTTTATGAATAATTGTTTATACTCTTTAAATGTATGTAAAACTTTTTTATTAAATTTGTTTTTTCTGAAAAACAAAAAGTGACTACGAATATTTTTATGAGTCAAATAGTGCATGATCTTGTACAAGTCGTTCGTGATTATTTTGTCGTTGAAAGGTATTCTAAAAGATTTAGTATGTTTTAGAAGTATATCGTTTACTCTTTTATTACTCATTACAAATTTGTTAATCTTTTGCAATATGAATATAACGTTCTGTAAACTACTCAATCTTTTTATTGTTCCTTCGTACTTTAGTGAATCTATGTCGGTATCATCGAATAATGAAATAAAATCGGATTCATATTGTTTGTACTCATCGATGTAGTCACGTAAATCTGTCATTTTTTTTGATTTAAACAATTTAATTACTGCTTGTCTATCAGATAACACTTTTACGTCTGTTATGGGGAAACAAAACATTAGGCATCTGGATAATTGTCCTGCTTTTGATAACGTTTCATCTACGTTATTGAAAGTGTTAATAAAATCAATGTCTTCATTTTTGTAGTCGCATAAGTGCATTTTTTTTATAAAATCAGCATTTATGATTTTTTCATTGTGATACATGTAACGTTGAAATACTCTACTCGTAGTAAGAATTTTTTTTAAAATATTTACCGTTACTAATTCGTTATCGGAGTACTCTTTGTTCTTAACATGTTCTTCAATTGCATATCGAACAATCTCGGGAATCGGTACTTTGGAAACTAAGCATTTTGTCATCGAAATATCGCTATGTAATAAAAAAAACGAAAAAAATATAAAAATTTTTAAAACGTCTATTTTTTTTAATATTAGTATAAACATACTTAATTGTACGTTTAATATTTCTGTTACAGTGAGTTACCTGTTGTTATTAGTTTTTAGATCTTTAGCAGAAATAGCTAAATAGGTATTGAAAAATGCAGTGTTAATTTGGTTTTTAGTATACTCTTCCAAATATGGTAAATTAAAAGGTATATTCGTTTGCTAGGATATTTCGGTAATAATGATGAGTAATGTTTATTACAAAATACGATTTAATTATGATTTCTAAAACAAAAGTAAATTTGCCGTATCAAATTAAAATTTTCAATTAGAAATAACTGATTTGAACCATTGGTAGTAAAAAGAAGGCAAGAGTGTGGTAATAAAAAAATCAGAAATATTTCTCCATTAAGTATGATAGTTTTTTGAATACATTTTTAATCGGTAAATATGATGTGCAAATTTGTTAGTAAAAGGGATGTAGGGGTGTTTTTGCTTTTTGTTGTATCGAATGTGTGTAGCAAGTTGTGTACAGTGCCTTGCACGTGCGTGAACCAGATTAGTGATCAACCTCAAGAAGACCAGATTAATGATCAAAATGATCAACCCCGAGAAAATGGTCATAAAAAATATGATGGTGAATGCTTGAATCGTAAAGAGTTTAAAACTAATGGAGGAGTGGATCGGGTAATAAGTGGTAATGGTGATGGAAACGATTATATGTTAAACGAAAGAGATGACGAAAATGAACTTAATGAATATTATGATAATTTTTATGGTAACGTGGTAGAAACTGGAAATGGAGGTAAAACCAAAGATGAATACGAGAGGAGAATTACTGAATGTCGAGAAAGGATAAAGAGTGCTACTGAAGAATACTACAGTAATGTAAATGGGCCTTGTTTTGAACATTTAACTAAGGGAAATTGTAATAAATTTTCTACTGTTATTGATGTTAATTTGTTTAAAAATCATACCTTATTGGAAATAAGGGAACGGCCACGATACGATAGTTTCTATATACTAAAACTTGGTAAAACACTTCTTGATGATACGTTAAAAATCATAAAAAATGGTAAAATTTTTTATGATTCACAGAAAATGGAATCGTTAATCGGAAAACATATTGGACAATATGATCTTTACCTATTAGTAAACAATTATTTTATTCTAGTAAAGAATTATGAAAATGAATATTACGTTATATCAGCACCTATGATAGGTTTGGGTAGTGATTATCAATTTATGCCAAAAAAAGGTAAAGAATACAATGGAAACATTTTAAACTCATCTATAAAAGAATTTTATGTATTAAGAAATGGAATAGAAAAATGCGCAAGTTTAAGTAATTTTTTTATTGGATTTTCAGAATTAAGTATAGTAAATGTACATTACTTAGACACTTGTAACGTTACAAATATGAGTCATATGTTTGATGGATGTAAGAAATTAACTGCATTACCTGATATATCTAAGTGGAATACTGAGAATGTTACAAATATTAGTGGTATATTTCGTGATTGCCAGAAATTGGTTACATTACCTGATATATCCAAATGGAATATTAGTAATGCTATAGATATTAGTTATATGTTTTATGGATGTTCTTCATTACAAGTATTACCTGATATAGTTGGTAGATGGAGTGCGAGTAATATCAGAAATGCTAAGAGTATAATTGCTGGATGTAAATCTTTGGTGCTTGTTCCAGATTTTTCTAAGTTGGGTTTTTGCAACGTGGTGAATTTGGAGCAAGATGAGACTGACAGTGAATCAGAAAAGAGTTTATCGGATTATATTAATGACCGTAGTAGTTGTGGTGGTGGTTTCAAAAGTGATAGTTTCAGTCTTTAACATTAATTGGGTTTATTAACTAACCAAGTCAATGATAAAATTGTGACTTTTTTCAAATGAATTTTATTAAGTGTTGTTAATTATGTTACAAACTGTCTCAATATTAATGAGTTTAAAAAGCTATTAATTTTGATTAGATTCAATAAAAAATATTAAAAATTTTTGCATAACCGTGATAATTTGCAAAATAATACTTTATTAAAGCATACTTTATGTCACTACATGTAGTCCAAAACGTGTGATAACTAGTAGTTTTATTTTACTACAAAACCAATGGATACAAAGTTGTAATGAATTTTAAATGTATTTATGTTTTATTGTTAATCGTTAATATTCAATTAAAGATTATTTTTCTTTTATTAAATTTGTCAACCACATTTTATTCTTTATGAACATAAATCCAATAAAAATCTTCAAAATAGCTGATAATAGAATTATGAAATATATTGTATGTAGATCTAACGATGTAAAATTGATTAATAAATATTCTAGAGGTAGTTCTACTAACCAAATAAAGACTCCATCAATCAGTGATAAAATTAAAGTATTCCCTCCAGAACGTATTATAAAAAATAATACACATGATAGAGATGTTATTACGAAAGAATATGCATACACCTGAATACATTTTGTTGTATGTAGCTGTAAAATATTTTTTACATTGTAAAAATATGGAATATGTAGCGATAGTAAGTATATGAAAAATGATAGAATTACACTTAATAATATTGTAATTTTTATAATTCTATGTGCATAAGTATTAGCTTGTTCTAGTTTATTTTGTCCCAATTCATGTCCTAAAATAATTTCGGATGCTATACCTAATGAAACCATTAAATTAATAAAAAAAGCATTAACGATCGTTGCAATAGACATTATAGTGACATTATCTACAGCTCGTAATGAATATATCTGAATCCCTACAACTAAAGAAAATGAAAATAGAAATTCATCGATAAATAATGGTATCGATTTTTTAAATACATCTTTTAATAGATTCATATCTATTGCAATTTCCCTAAAAAATCCATTAAAGAAGTTTGTTTTTAGCGCCAATATAATCACCAAAATCATCTCAATAAATCTTGATATAAAAGTAGCTAGAGAAGCGCCATATATGTCCATTTGTGGAAACCCTAAATTTCCATTTATAAAACAATAATTTAAAAATGTGTTTAAAATTACACATAACAGACATATCATCATTGGCTTTAAAGTATCTCCTGATTCAGATATCGTCGTTGAAAATATATTTGCTATCCAAAATGGGATTAATGATAAAAACGAAAAAAGGAAATATTGATTACATGAGTATGTTACTTCATTTTTGATATTTACGTCTCCATTAATTGTAAATAGTGATATAAGTTTGTCATAAAAAGTGTACACGAATAACGAATACAATAAAAATACTACGATAGACAGCGTAAATTTTATATAAAAAACCTTTTTAACACCATTATAATCTTTGATGCCAAAATACTGAGAACTAAATATACTTGCACCAGCTATGGTACCAGTAATTGTACAAATAAAAATGAATAATATTTGGTTAACTACAGACACAGCAGTTATAGCATTACTTCCCAATTGTCCAATCATCAAATTATCTATAAACCCAGAAAAACTAGATACTGTAGTCCTAATTATTATTGGGAAAGCTACAAAAAGTAACTTTTTATAAAAATTATCCATGTTCCTTTATTACATTGAGGTAGACTACAAAAAAAACAGAATACCTGGAATCCTGAGTAGCAGGTATCATCAGAGTTATACGACAATACTTATAACTTTGCCATTAACAATTATAAATTTCTTCACCTCACTATTATTTATCCATTTTTTTACAGTATCATTGTTCAAAACTATATACTTTATTTCTTTATCTGTTGTGTTTTTGTTAATAATAATTTTACATCTAGTTTTCCCATTAATCATTACTGGATATTGAATAGTCTCTTCCTCTATATATTCTTCATTGTAATGGGGGAATTTCATCTCATCTAAATTATCTTGTAATACATTGCTCCAGATAATTTTAACAGTTTTAGGGGCAAAAGGCTTTAATAGTAACAAATAATCTTTAAATACACTTTTACTAACATTTTCTAACTCTAATAGTTCATTAAGACATATCATCATTGAACTAATAGCTGTGTTAAATGAATAATTTTCAATGTTCCTTTCAACGTTTTTAATACATCTATTTATAATTCTTAGTTCATTAATTTCTGATTCCTTATCAATAACTTTGTTTACAATATTGTTAATTCTATTTAAGAATCTAGCAATACCCTCAACACCTTTAGTATTCCAAGGTTTTTGCTGCTCTACAGGTCCTAAAAACATCAAATACATTCTAAAAACATCAGAGCCGTATTTGCGTATTACATCATCAGGGTTAATAACATTGTATTTAGATTTAGACATTTTCTCAATTACTCTTTTAACTTGGAAAAAGGGATATCTATATACAACCCCTTTTTGCTCATCAGTTAATGTTCCTTCACCTTTTAAAAATTCTGCATCATTAAAATCAGGTCTCCATTTTCTTAATTCCTCTAAATTGGCTGTTATGTCATTGTGTTTGTTTTCAGGGTAATCCTCATCATCTACAAATTTAATGGGAATATGTATAGGCGTAATCCCATTTTTTTCTACTAAATCTACATATTCTTTTTTTATTGATTCCTCACAAATTAATTTTGTACCATCCTTATATTCGGTGGTCTTACTGCAATTATCTTCAGAGGTTATGTATTTATTGGTTCCATTTATTCTATAAATTATTGCAGATTCTCCTAAAATCATTCCTTGATGTATTAACTTTTTAAAAGGCTCTTCAAAATTTATATATGCTAAATCATATAAAAACTTAGTATAAAACCTCGAATATAATAGATGACCTACTGCGTGTTCTGAACCTCCTAAATATAAATCCACATTCTCGAATTTCTCTAATTTCTCTTTAGAACAGAACTCTTTATTATTGTTAGGATCCAAATATCTTAAAAAGTACCAACTACTTCCAGCCCATCCTGGCATAGTATTAGTCTCTAATTCATATCCTTTATAATACCAGTTTTTAGCTCTTTTTAATGGAGCTTCCCCAGTAGGTTTATAATCATCGATATCTGGTAATTTTAAAGGTAAGTCATTCTCATCAATAGTAAATGGTAGTTTTTCAACATTTCCATCAACATTAACTTCTTTATAATAAACAGGTATAGGCTCTCCCCAATATCTCTGTCTACTAAAAATAGCATCTCTTAATTTGTAGGTAATTTTACTTTCACCTATATTTAACTGCTCAAGTTTATTTAAAATGCTTACTTTTGCATTTTCTACATCTAAATTATTTAAAAAGTCAGAATTTATAAAATGATCATCTTCAAAAATATATCTAATATCAATACCATATTTTTCTGCAAAATCTTTATCTCTATCATCTAACTGAGGTACTCCCATAATAGCTCCAGTACCATAATCTCCTAAAATATAATTAGCAATCCAAATAGGTACTTTTTCATTATTAATAGGATTAATCGCAAAAAAACCTGTATTAACACCAGCTTTAATTTCTAAATCCTCTTTAATATTGGTTAAATTTAAATTATTGCAATATCTTTTTACAAAATCATGATCCTTAGAAATGGCTAAGAATGTTACCCCAAATATAGTTTCTGGTTTTGAAGTAAATATGATAATTTCGTAACTATCTGTAAAATTATCGTCATTTAAAACTTTAAACCTAATGTTTGCACCTTTAGATCTTCCTATCCAATTTCTTTGCATCTCTTTGGTAGATTCTGGCCAAATCAGTTTATGTTTTTTTAAGTTGTTTTTAACTTTGTTGAAGATATAAACAAAATCCTCATCTTCCAAATGTTGCACAACATCATCTTCTTCTACAAAAAAATATGTCTGTTTATTTTTTTCATCATCACTAATAGGAACTTGTTGATCATTTTCCAATTCTACGTAATAGTTTATAGTATTTGCTTCTGCATTTACGTTCTTTCTATTCACGTATAAAGTACACTTTGTTTTACACAAAAATTCAATTCTTTTTATATTTATAAAACCAGTTTCTTCTTTAATTTCTCTCTTTAGAGCTTCTAATGAAGTTTCATTCTCTTCTATTTTTCCAGTTAAAAAACCGGTGGAATTATCAATAGGATATTTCAATATCAAATATTTGTTTTCTTCCCAATGTTTTATGACGGCCAATATTATATTCGACTTTGATATTGGTAATCCTTGTTTTATCCCGAAGTTAAATGCTTTATCTAAAGGCAAATCATTACCCAAAATATCTTCCTCACTAAAATCAATACTCCCACTTTTTAATTTTGTAAAATCTTCATAATAATAATCCAAACTATTTAGTAATCTATCAGCAAAAGCAGTTATCCTTAAGACCCATTGTCTCATTTTCTTTTTAATAACTGGATATCCTCCTCTTTCAGAAACACCATTTTTAACTTCATCATTGGCTAATACTGTTTTTAACTCTTCGCACCAATTAACTTCAATGTCATCCAAATAGGCTATTCGATAATCCAAACTTATTTTGTATTTTTTGTCCTCACTAAAACTATTCCATTGATCTGCTGTAAAGTTATATCTAGAATCTTTGAAAAATACATAATCATTAATGTTTTTAGTTCCATTTTGATCAAAATATTCATAAAGGTCACTAATTTTATGGGTTTTATTATCCTTTAGACAATAAAAACTATTAAACATTTGAGTAAATATCCATTGCGTCCATTTATAATAGTCTGAATCTGAAGTTTTTATCATTCGGTCCCAGTCAAAATCTAGGTCCATCTTTTTCATCTGCTCGATATAATGTTTTACGTTTTTGTCAGTTGTTATTGAGGGATGTTGACCTGTTAAAATAGCAAATTGTTCAGCTGGAAGACCAAAAGAATCAAATCCCATTGGATTAATAACTTTGAACCCTTTCATTTTTTTATATCTGGCAAATATATCACTAGCAACGTAACCAAGTGCGTGACCAACATGTAATCCATCACCAGACGGGTATGGGAACATATTTAATACGTAAAACTTTTGCTTACCATTCATACTTAGAATAAGTAGTAAACGTCTCCACTAAAAAAATTCTTACGATTGCTGAATCCACAACTTTGAACGTTATTGTTTAAAACAACATTCCCCAAATGCATCACCTTTATCCCCCTTAGATATATCAGGTAATGTAACTAATGAAGAACATTCATAAAACATAAATTTTGTATCTTTAACATTATTAGTATTCCATTTAAATATATCAGGCAATGTAGTTAATGAAGAACATCTATAAAACATCCAACTCATATCTTTAACATTATTAGTATTCCATTTAGATATATCAGGTAATGTAGTTAATGAAGAACATTCACTAAACATAGAACTTATATCTGTGACATTACTAGTATTCCATTTAGATACATCAGGTAATGTAGATAATGAAGAACATCCTTTAAACATAGAACCCATATATTTAACATTATTAGTATTCCATTTAGATATATCAGGTAATGTAACTAATGAAGAACATCCATAAAACATATGACTCATATTTGTAACATTGTTAGTATTCCATTTAGATATATCAGGTAATGTAGTT
>CAMJVU010000011.1 GCA_946409305.1 uncultured Cytophagales bacterium | reverse complement strand
ATTTTTATTTTATTAAGTATTCTCCTGTAAAAATTTTTTATTTTGTATTTTACCGTATTTTGAAGTTCTAAAGTTTTGAAGTTATACCTATTTTTGATCGAATTAAATAAATTATACCATTCTTCATATAAATTTTTTGGAGTTCCTTTTAAAATCCATGGTTTTGGATAAAAAAAGTGCATTATTACTGGATTGTTTTTCCCTTCTAGAAATTCTTCTTTAGAATAAAAATTTTTAGCATATTCATTTTTATCATATTCGTTTTCAATATTTCCCCACATATTGAAACGCATAAACTTAAAAGGTAATTTTTTAATTTTTCCGCCACAAACCGTATTTATAACATCTTGGTCTGGAAAATTAAATTTATTTTCTTGTATGTTTTTACAAAGTTCCCTTATTTTTGTGTAAATAGCTGTATCTTCCCTCCATGCTTTGCAATTCATTAATAATACACCACTACATACGTATTTATCCATTTTATTATTAAAAATCTTTAAAGATTTCCATCTGTCAAAATTACAATCAATAACACCACCACATAAATTATCTTCTAGATCTATATTATACATTTCCTGCAAATCATGACGTACAAGAGTGTCTCCATCTAGATATATTGCCTTATCTGCATCTTTTAAAATATACGGAATAGATAGTCTGTAATACATAACTTTCCCCCATTCCCCAGTAAAACAATCATCATAAGCATCTCCCATTTTTATAAGATTTACACTACATCTGTTCTCGTAGCTATTCTTGAATATGTCAAACCTATTTATATTTTCTTCTTTAATTTCGTCAGGGACTAGTATTGTGAATTCGTAAAAAGAAGACTCCTTCATCGATCTTACAGCAGACTCCATTGATACTATCGTTGGCATGACGTAGTTGTCGTTGGTTGCATATACTATAGGGATATGAATTTTTTCTATATTATTGTGTCCAAAAACGACGTTAGTAAGTAATAAAAAAATAAAATTTTGAAACTTCATATTCACATACCTAGATCTAAGTATGATTTGTGTTTTTTCATAATTTGATATCTAAGATCTACTTTTTATCTTACTGATAGTAACGTCATACGATTTTTTACCACATTAATATGTGAAATCATTATTCCTGGTATCAAACATGATGGTAAAAGAGACAAACGTCCATCTCTAGAAATAAATCATCTGTCGAGAAAAAAATGTCACTACAGTACTCGTTTTATATTTTTGGATATTCGTTAAAAGTCTTAAAAGGACCACAATCGGCAACCTAACTTTGTGAGGAATTTCTCTAGGCCGATGCAAAAAGTTAACCACAAAAGAGATAGATCTATTGCTGGCGAAGTAAGCTCATCAATAAGCTAGTACGAAATCAAAATTCCTTCGAGAACTGAGACACCCATCATAATATGGCACTATCGAAGAATGTGATACTACCAGACCCGTGAACACTATTTCTGTCTCTCTTGACGACACTCGCTCAAGAGCGAAGACGAACATGGACTCTTTTTATATCGATCAAAATGATATTATGCTGGATGTTTCTACTTCCGTTTTAAGGGTTAAAATACCAAATTCCCAATCAAATAAAAGAAACTTTAACCTTATGTTTCTGATTCGTATTTTTATAGAACGAACGTTGCTATTAAGCCAAATATTAATAATGGAATGTTGAAGTGTAGCATTGTTGGAATGATCGTGTCTTTGAAGTGATTATGTTGCCCATCGATGTTCAAGCCGATAGTTGGTCCGAGGGCAGTATCTGACACTGGAGAGCCAGCATCTCCAAGTGCTCCTGCCGTTGCAATCAGTGCGAATATGGCACTAGTTGACATTCCGAATTGTATACATATCGGTACATATATTGCAGAAATTATCGGAACGGTAGAAAATGACGATCCTATTCCAGTAGTCAGCATCCATCCGAACCCTAACAATACTAAAATCGTGGCAACTTTGTTGCTACAAGTTATTGACAGGAGCGCTTTAACAAATGGATCTATTGCATTTGTAGATATCAGCACTCTCGAAGATCCGTTAGCGACTATCATCACTATGCCTATGCCAGCCATCATTTTAAACCCATCAGAAATCATCGCGTCAGAAGCATTCCAATTTATCGCACCAGTAAATAAGAGGAACAAAAATCCAGCGCATGCACCGAGCAATATACTCGAATATTTTACTTGTAAAACAAACATCACAGCTATTGCCATAAGTCCAATTACAAAATTTTTTAGGGACGCATTGCTTTCCTTTTCCCCATCATCTACAATGTCTACAGTCTTTGAATATTCTCGCTCCTTCCTATAGGATACAAATACCGCAAATAGCAAACCAATTAGCATACCGAGCGCTGGCAATGCCATTGTTTTTACAAGATCAAGATTTGATAGGTTTACGCTAATTCCATTAATAGCCATGTTTTTTGCCACAACATTTCGCAAAAATATTTCACCAAACCCAACTGGTAAAAATATATACGGTGTGACGAGCCCAAACGCCAAAATACACGCGATCTTCCTACGATCAATACACGCTTTATTGAAAATATTTATAAGCGGAGGTACAAAAATTGGGATAAATGCTATATGTATCGGTATCAAATTCTGGGAAAAAATTCCGAACATTAACAGGAACAATTCCAAAAATATAACCTTTGTTCGTATTTTCTTAGGATCACCTGCGTTATCTTTGACAAACATTTTCAATGTTACGCTGGATATATAATCAGTGAACCCTATCTTTGACAGAGACGCTGCGAATACTCCCAAAAATGCGCGTAATTAAGCGCAACTTCAGCACCTGCCGTTATACCATTTGAGAATTGTGACAACGTACTACCAATAGTTTGGCTACTCAAAAAACCAGCAAGAACAGAGCCTATGAGCAAAGAAACAGAGACATTAAGCCTCATGATGCTCAAAAAAAATACTGTAGCTATACAAAAGAATATTGGATTAAAAACCAAAGAAACTAAATCATCCATAATAAAACTTTTTTATAAAAACTTTATAAAAACTAAATAAGATTGAATGAAAAACGGAAATATTTCACAAGGCAGCACGGATGTCATGAAACGGAGAAGGTGAGTTACAATACTTTTTATTTTTGTTAATTTTCTACATAGGCCTAATCTACAAAGACTAACGTGTCCTCGAATAACGATATATTGATTCACAAAAAAATCTAAAATGGCGTACTAATAAATAAAAGATAAAAATATGATTAGAATAGAGACAATAAGGCATAATATTAGCGAACATTTATTAAATATTTTCAAATAAGATTGTTCAATATTAGCCTTGAAATACAAATATATCGGTATCAAAATACTTATTATAATCAAAAGGATTCCTCCAAAATCAAGTATTTTTGTAAAAGCATTTGGAACTAACGTAGATACAATGTATGGCGGAATAACGGTTATTAGAGAAGATAATAATTTTGGCTGATTGATTTTATTTTTTAATTTTGAATTGTAATGTTCTAATAGACTCAATCCTACACCTATAATTGACGTAAATATTGTAAATATACAAATCCAATAAAACACTATCTGTAACCCTTGAAAACTAAATATCTTTGATAATTCTTTTATAAAATCTCCTACATCAACGTCACTAGTAGTCATTAAATTAAAAAAATCGATATTCCTATCATAAATAACACTTACAGAGCTGAATGCCCATAATGCATAAACAAACATTGGAATAATACTACCGTAAAAAAATACCTTGACCATCATATTTACATCATTTTTGCAATAATCTCTTATTGTGTAAAAAATCAATTGGTAGCCAAATGATGTAAAAACCAATATTATTATAGAGGGAATATTACAAAAGTTAATATCTACAATAAACGGAATATTTGAAAAATTAACACAAAATACCAGTCTAATTATTATAAATAACAGAAGTGAAATAAATATAAAAAAAACAAAATTGTTGACTTTTGATATTATATTTGTTGGAAATAAAAACAAGGTAATAACAAAAACCGCTAAAACAGTTTGTATTAAAAATAAATTATTATCTGTTAATTTTTGAAATATAGATGAACAACCGTAGATATAAGCCGATAAAGCAGAATATGACAACAATTTAACAGTAAATTCTTCAATAGCTCTTGCTTTTACACCAGAAAGTTCTTCACTTAAAAACTTTATTGAATGACTTACATCTTTACAGTGTAACGTCAATTCGACGTTTATCAATGATGTATAATATGTAAAAAACCACGTTAAAACTATAATTATTAAACTTGGAACAATACCTACTTTAGCTAAAGTCATAGGTAAAGCCATCATTCCAGCACCTATACATGTACCAGAAATCAATGTTACAAGTGTTAACTGTAAATTCATTTGTTATAATAATTTTCTTTAACACAAAGATTTACACATCTAAATTTGCGTAATGGGCATTTTCTTCTATAAACTGTCTTCTAGGTTCTACTTCTTCTCCCATTAATAATGATATTATTCTATCAGCTTCCATTGCATCTAATAATGTAACTTGTTGTAATATTCTACCCATAGGATCCATAGTAGTATCCCAAAGTGGTTCTGGATCCATCTCACCTAATCCTTTAAATCTTTTAATAACCACTAAATCTCTTTTACCATCTTTAGCTAATTCATTAATAGCATTTTCCCTATCTTCTTCAGTCCAACAATATCTAAAATTATTATTTCTAATTGCTAAATATAAAGGTGCAAGAGCTAAATAAACATAACCGTTTTCTATTAAAGATCTCATATATCTGTAGAAAAATGTTAAAATAAGAGTTCTAATATGACTACCATCAACATCAGCATCGGCCATTATTATTATCTTATGATATCTTAATTTAGTTAAATTTAACTCTTTAGGATCATTTTCAGTACCCATTGATACTCCTAAAGCAGTAAACATATTTCTAATAGGTTCACTTTCATAAATTCTATGTTCTTGAGCTTTTTCAACATTTAATATTTTACCTCTTAATGGTAATATTGCCTGATATTTTCTATCTCTAGCGTCTTTAGCTGTACCTCCTGCTGAATTACCCTCTACTAAAAATAACTCACAATTAGCTGGATCCTTATCTGTACAATCTGCTAATTTACCAGGAAGACCACCTACTTGTAAAGCTCCTTTTCTTTGTACTAATTCTCTAGCTCTTTTAGCAGCATTTCTAGCTTGAGCAGCTAATATAACTTTATCTACTATTATTTTAGCTTCTGTTGGATGTTCTTCTAAATATTCTTTTAATTTTAAACTTACTATTGAACTTACTTTCCCTGAAACATCACTATTACCTAATTTAGTTTTAGTTTGACCTTCAAATTGTGGTTCTGAAACTTTTACTGAAATAACAGCCGTCAACCCTTCTCTAAAGTCATCACCAATAATATCCACTTTAGCTTTTTCCAAGAGTTTGGATTTTTCTGCGTAATCTTTAAGTGTTTTAGTAAGAGCTGATCTAAATCCAGAGACATGAGTACCTCCTTCAATAGTATGAATATTATTTACATAAGAAATAAGATTTTCAGAATATCCATCATTATAAGTTAAAGCTATTTGAATTGGTACATCTGTGTCTAATTTTTCAATATAAATTGGATCTTTTATTATTTTTTCACGACCATTATCTAAATATTTTACAAATTCTACTAATCCACCTTCTGAATGAAATTTTTTATAATGATAACTATTTGTAGCTTCATCAATATTCCTTTTATCAGTTATTTCTAAGGTTATTCCACTATTTAAATAAGCCAATTCTCGTAATCTAGCACAAACAGTTTCAAAATTATATATTGTAGTTTGTTCAAATATAGATGCATCTGGTTTAAAATGTATTTGAGTACCTGTTTGATTTCCACATTCTCCTATTTCATGGACATCTTCTAATGGTTTACCTTTACTATATTTTTGATTATATATTTTACCATTTCTAAATACAGTAGCTTCAAATTCAATTGAAAGAGCATTAACACAAGATACACCTACTCCATGCAATCCTCCAGATACTTTATAAGAACCTTTATCAAACTTACCTCCCGCGTGTAATACAGTCATAACAACTTCTAAAGCAGACCTATGTTCTTTAGGGTGCATATCTACAGGAATACCTCTACCATCATCTAAAACAGTAATAGAATTATCTTCTTCAATAGTTGTTTTTATATTTTTACAATAACCTGCTAAGGCTTCATCAATAGAGTTGTCAACAACTTCCCAAATAAGATGATGTAAACCTCTAACACCTGTATCTCCAATATACATTGAAGGTCTTTTTCTAACTGCTTCTAATCCTTCTAAAACTTGAATATTTTTTGCTGAATAATCTTGCTCTTTACTCATATATATAAGTTAAGGCATCAAAATTTTTAAAATTAGAATAATTCGGCTAACAGAGAGTGATTGTTGAATAGTTAAAGTAATTCACGAAAATGACTCAAAATATTTGTTCATCATCATATTGACTGCAAACATCCCTTTAATAGGTTGTTGTGAAGGCATATTTACTAATGCAAAAGTATCAGCCAAACATTCATTAAAATTAGTTTCTAATACTAAAGATTTTAAATTTTTTCTACATTCATTTATTTCATTCTTACATTTTTCTATTTCATTAGAATAAAAACGGCCCCTAAATTCGTTCACATATTTGTCATACGCTTTGATATAATTTGAATTAGGAGAACATATACAAAAATTTTTAACATCAGATATAAATGATTGAAAAGTTTCTTTATCTATTTTAGAACGATAAGTTTTACCGGTCTTTTGAAGGTAAAAATTGTAATACCTTTCAAAGTCATCACTTGACGTGTCTTTATCAATTTTTATTCCTTCTTTATTCAAAAACATGAGAAATTCGAATCCTAATTTAGATTTACGGTAAGGGTGACTAACATATTCTAAATAAGAATCATAGTATTTCTTAAAATCATCCAATGGTGTGTCTTTATTAATTTCTATTCGTTCTTTTTCTAAAAACTTGTAAAAGTCTGGATGGTCAATTGAGAAAAGAACCTTGTAGTAAAGTCGTAATATTGAAAAATAATTACAAATGATTTCTCGAAAATTAACTTCCTTACTGTTATTCTTATCTTGGTTTATAGCTTTTAATGAATAACAAGTGTGACCTTTAAGAATATTGTTATTGATATTAAAATTTAATATTTCATCAATTGTAGGAACATTGTAAATGTAATTTTCGAAAGTTTTAAAATATTTAAGATATTCTAGACTCCTAAAGTTTTTTTGTTCGCAACATTTTATAAATTTTGGGTCATCATAACATAGATTATTGTTCTTAAAAAATGAAAAATCAGTATTGTTTTCTAAAACACAACAACACCTAAAAATACAATGATTAATTTCATGCAGTGTAACAAGTATTAGATGTGAACAAAATCTTGCAAATCCGTCTTCAAAATTCAAATTTACGTTTAACAAATCATGGGAAGATACAGGGAAATTGTATTCTTTTTCATATTCTCTGTAAGACTCACATCTATGAACTGAATGAAATAGATCACAAAACATTTTACTATATCTTCCACAAAGTTCTGGGAATAAACGTTGTTTAATAAAATTAACCACCAAGAAATTAATGTACGGAGTAGTAGAAGTTTTATCAAGAACATAATCATAAGTTTTCCCCATATAATTAGTGATTTTTTTTTTGTACTTTTCTAGCACATAATCAATGGTGTTTTTAATATATGTCTTCTCTTCAATCTGTCCGCACAGGACAAATACTAAATTTTTTCTTTTAAATGTATTGTAGAATATTCTACAAATTTTTTCGTTTTTTTTTATGGCTAGTACAAATGTATGTAAGATAATACATTCACTGATCATCGGGGTTTCTTCTGGGAATCTATAAAAAAAATTATTACTGAAGACTTTCTGCAAATATTCATTATCGTCTTTGATCATCTTCTCGATACATGATTTTTGTTTGGTATCTTGATAACTTTTCCCTAGGTTGTACAATTCCAATATGTCTTCTTTAGTGACAATAGTCTTCTTGTAAAGTGTCTCTAAAATTTTTTCTCTCTTATAGGAACAGATTTGGTAATTATCATTCCACAATGTGTCAATCAAGAATTCAAAATCTTCCCAATTTAAACTGATGTAATTTTTTTTTAATATTGCGTCAACCTTAGACCTTAATTGGCTAGTGTCATTAGATGTTAAATTTGGACAATTGTTAGATGGATTTGAACTTGAATTCAGATCTGATTTTGGAATACAGTTGATAAAATAGTTATTTGTTGTGTTTGGATCGCTGTTCTTATGAATGTTTAAATCTTCATTAATTTTACTTCCTAGGGTCAAACTTGTTAAGATACAAATAGTAAAAACTTTTTTGCAATATAAACTCATAACAAATATTTAATGGTTTAATTTTTTCAAAAAATTAAAAGTTTTGAAATCTTAGTGGGAATAGATCAGAAAATTAACACATTTTTAATCGAGGGTGTTATGTTTTTTTAATTTTCATTACTAAGCTTCATTCTCTTCATGGCATCTTTCATTAAAACCACATTATTGCATCTGAACTCGTTTTTGTCTGGGTCATTATATTTCGGTTCAATGTAACCGATGACAAATACACATTCTCCTATTTTTAGCATGTCTTTACATGTGTTGAAAGTGTTACCAAAAATACTAAAAGTGATATCACCATAAAAATCTTCCAAAGTTACGACCATATATTGGGTGTTGTTTTTAGACAGTCTGATAGTATTTTTAGTGACAATACCACCTAAAATGTTTTTTTTGTTGTTTCCGTCGCATTCTTCCATGTCTTTTTTGATTTCCTCATTCTGTATGTCATTACTTGTCATTGTAATATACTTTTCCATGCATTTTCTGTATTGTTCTAATGGATGGCTAGATATGTAAAAACCAACGTATTCTTTTTCGAAATTCAATAAATCTAATTGTGGATATTCAATACAGTGAGATATTTCAGGACGTTTTAAAGACATTCCATAATCAAATAATCCATCAAACAGTGTGTTTTTTAATTCTTCTTTATTATCGTTCAATCTGCTGCCGTATTCTACCAATTTTTCTATGAATGAACAATCATCTTCGATATATACGTATTGCCTTCGATTTCCACTATTTAGACAATCAAATGCTCCAGATAAAGCTAAAGACTCTAATGTTTTCTTATTTATTGTTCGTAAGTTAACAGTTTCAACAAAGTCAAATATATCCTTAAATGATCCATGTTTATGTCTTGCTTCAATTATACAATTTGCAGCAGCGTCTCCAACTCCTTTTATTCCTGCTAGTCCGTAACATATTTCTCCATTATCATTAACGTCAAAATCGTAATTACTATCATTTACACTTGGTCCACGTAATTTTATTTTCATTTTATGACAATCTTGAATTAATGGGGTTAGTGCTCCAGTATCTGTTTTTGCATTTATCATAGAAGCAGTCATAAATTCGACTGGATAATGTGTTTTTAAATAAGCAGTTTGAAAAGCTATAACAGAATATGCTGTTGCGTGAGCTTTGTTAAATCCATATTGCGCAAATTTTTCCATCATATCGAATATGGCTGTTGATTCATTCTCTTTAATATTGTTCTTTTTTGAACACCCTTCTATGAACACTTTTTTTTGTTTTGCCATTTCTTCTGGTTTTTTCTTGCCCATTGCTTTCCGTAATATATCTGCCTGTCCAAGACTATATCCTGCGATAATTTGTGCGACTTGCATAACTTGTTCCTGATATACCATTATTCCATACGTGTTCTTCAATATATCTTCAAGTAGTGGATGTGGATATTCTATTTTCTGCTTACCATGTTTACGTTTTATAAAATCATCAATAAACTGGATAGGTCCAGGACGATATAAGGCATTCATGGCAATTATATCCTCAAACCTGTCAGGTTTAAGTTTAGATAACCATTGTCTCATTCCATTAGATTCAAATTGGAATACTCCAATTGTATTACCATCACAAAATAAGTTCAGCGTTTCTTTATCATCTAGAGGAATGTTGTTTATGTCTATATCAATGCTATGATGTTCTCTGATTAGTCTCAATGTATTCTTGATTATTGTGAGTGTTTTTAATCCGAGGAAATCCATTTTTAGCATTCCAACGTGTTCAATTAAAGATCCTTCATACTGTGTTATAAGTAAATCACAATCTTTATCCGCTTTAACAGGGATGCAATCTGTCAGTTTAGTTGGAGCAATTATAATTCCACAGGCGTGAATTCCTGTCTGTCTTTTGCACCCTTCTAGTACGGATGCTATTTTAAGTATTTTATGTTCCAAAGAATCTTTATTGTCATACAAAGCTTTTAGTTCCGGAACATCCTGACACATGTCGGCAAGTGATCCTGTGATTTTAAAAGGTACTAATTTTGTTAATTTGTTTGATTTTTCAAACGACATTCCAAGGACTCTTGCAACATCTTTTATAGCTACTTTAGCAGCCATGGTACTGAATGTAACTAAGTGAGCAACTTGTTCTTTTGTATATTTTTTTACCACATATTCGATAACTTTTTCACGGCCATTATCTTCAAAATCAACGTCTATGTCGGGCATAGATACTCGTTCCGGGTTTAAAAATCGTTCAAAAAATAAACCATATGTTAGCGGGTTAACTTCAGTTATGCCGATACAGTAAGCAACTAATGATCCTGCAATTGATCCACGTCCTGGACCAACAACTACATCCATTTTTTTTGCAGCATCTATGTAGTCTTGAACGATCAGAAAATATCCATCGAAACCCATTTTGTGGATCATTTCTAGTTCATACCTAATACGTTCGTCTTCTTCTCTCGTTATTGTATTAAACCGTTTTTTTGCACCATTCCATGTCAAATACTCTAGATATTCAGATTGAGAATTAAATTGATCTGGAACTTCATATTGGGGTAGGAGTACATCACGTTCTAAGTGTGGTTCCCAACATTTTTCCACAATTTCCTGGGTATTGTATAAAGATTCTGGAATATCATTAAAAGATTCCATCATTTCTTGTGGAGATTTTAAATAAAAGGTGTCGGAACAAAAATGCATTCTATTTGGATCATTGTAATCAGAACCTGTCTGTATACATAACAGTATATCATGTGCTACTGATTCTTCTTGGTTTACGTAATGCACATCATTGGTAGCGATTATCTTTACATTATATTTTTTTGCCAATTTAAGGAGAAATTGATTGCATTTTTCTTGTTCTAAATTGTTAAATCGTTGTATTTCAAGGTAATAATCATCTCCGAATAGGTCGTGCATCTCTTGGAAATATTGTTCAGCCATTTTCTCATCACCACTCAAAAATGTTTGATTAATCTGACTCGCCATGCATGCCGATGTAGCTATGATCCCATCATGATATTGTTTTAGAAGTTCCTTATCTATGCGTGGTTTGTAATAATATCCTTCGATAAAACTTAATGAGCTTAGTTTACATAGATTTTTGTAACCTATTTCGTTCTTAGCTAGAAGTATTTGATGATAACGAGCACGGTTCGTTCTATCGAATCTATCATTAGCAACATAAAATTCGCAACCGATGATTGGTTTTATTCCATTTTTATTGGCAATTTCTACGAATTGAACAATCCCATACATGTTTCCGTGGTCTGTTATTGCCAGTGAATTCATGTTGCTATTAACTGCTTTTTTTATTAGGCGTTCAACAGAAGCAGCACCATCAAGTAATGAATATTGGGTGTGTACATGTAGATGAGTAAATTGTATTTCAGACATGATAAAAAATAGTGAAAACAATGATTATAACTAATACTACGCGTCGGAAATTCTTTGCGCTTTTAGTAGGTGGTTGTTTGGTATTTAACTCTAAAGGTGGTAATGATGGTGGTAATGATGAATATTTCAGAACTCCTTTTGTTGGAGGTGATGTTGTGTCTGGTGTTCCTAATTGTGATTTGTCTCAGTTACCTGGTCGTACAGATATGCTTGATTTGAATGGTAATGAAATTAATGAACAGATGTCGATAGGCGGTATTGGGGCTCCTTTTGTTGGAGGTAATGTTGTGCCTGGTGTTCACAGTTATAATTTATCTCAGTTACGTGGTTGCGCAAGTATGCTTGGTTTGAATGACAACAAAATTAACGAACAGATGCCGGTAGGCAACGGAGGTAGAAGTGTAGTTATTAATAATTTTTTCGTTTTCCCAAAATTTGGAAATCCGTTGAGTAATAATAACATTGAGTTTTTTGGTACATCAGCCTCGAACGGTAAGTATACAGGTAACGCAGTGATCGATAATAATAACGCAATGATCTGCAGTAATATACTGGGGATAGGTGATGCACGAAATGATGCTAAATGGAAATGTAAAACGCAAAAAGAAAAATCTTTTTCTTGCGTTGGGGAAAAGAGGAACAGGGAAACATGGAAAAAACGTAGAAAAAACGAAGAACTTGAAAAAAGTAAAGCATTACCGAAAGGTGCGCATAGAGATTCTAATATAAGGCAGGTAATAAAGACTTGTTTTAATCGTTCTATAATTATTTTGTTGAATAAACTTTTGGAAAAAAGTCACATTGAAGAATTTGAAAAAATGAAAAATGATTACTTGGTAAAATCGAAATCGGATCTTACTAGTAAACGTGAAGAGCGTTCGAAAAATTTAGGATCATCTTCTGAAAAATTGATTGACCGTGAAGTTAAGGTTAAAAGAAAGGAAAATTTTGTAAAATTTTTCTTAGATAATAATACATCTCGGAAGCTTAGTTATGACAGATTTTTATTCAGCAAAAAAGTATCGGAGGTTATTTGTTTTAGTAATAAAATAGTAAAACATGACATTGATAGGAATAAGGTTCTGTGTAATAAGATAAATGGTTACTTTAATTGTAATTCAGGTTAATTATCGACAAGTTTAGGTTTGTCTAAATTAAAAAGTGTACTTGATATGACTTATGGAGAGTTATTCTCTGAGTATGTAGATGGTAAATGGGACGATGTTCTTGGTGAAAACAGTTTGGAGAAAAATATTGCCTCCCTTAAAAAAGATGATGGGTACAAGTCTAGATACAGGGATTTGGCTAAAGGTTATGTTGATTATTTGGAAATAAAACCTAAAAGAGGTTTGCAGGGGGAATGTGATGATCTTGCGATTATGAAGAAATTATTATCTAACGTTAACAGATTTGTCTTTAATCTTTATCATGAAAAAAAATACACAAATATAGATCCTGGAAAAGCGGATTGGATTCGTAATAATGTTGCAAATAATGTTAAATTAACAGAGGATAGTATTCAGGCATTATTTAGGTCAAAATTAAAAGAGGCACTTTTGCTTATTTATCCTAAACACTATCATGAAGTGATAAAAAAATGTTTTGAAAAAAAAATGTTGTACGTTTTATTTAAGGAGAGTGTCAAGGAAATACGAGAGTTTTGTGAAAAAGAGGAAGGCGTAACCTTAGATGAAATGTTGAAAGATAAGGTGAAGATGTCACGTAAAATGTCGAAAGATAAAGTAATAATGTTGGAAAAATGGCGAAAAGTGATTGCAAGGATGGAATGACTATAGATTTGTCAAGTACATCTTATGATGTTTGTTGTTTGTTGTATTTGTTTTCCGAACCTTGCAAGAGTGATATTGAAAATATTAGAAAAAGTAATAGTGTTTCTGTGGAGAGGTGTGAAGAAGTTTTTCTAACTGCATATTCGATTATGAATGGGCGGTCTTTGAAGGTAGCGGGTGATAAAAAAGTGGAGAGGTCTGAGGAGAAATGTAATTGTATTGGAGGAATGAGTGGTAAGAATAACATGTTTGTATTTGGTGGATGTTGTTTTCGTGTTGCTGGAACTCCAATGGAATAGTTTGATGTTATACTGTGGATTCATGAGTTTAGCGAATAATTAGCGGAAGGTGCTGGTATAGCATTTATACATCTATTTCTTCTTCTAATTTTGAGGCATTATCTGCCACATGAAGGGCATCTATGAAATCATCTAATTCACCATTCATAACAGTTTCCAGGTTATAACTTGTTAGGTTTATTCTGTGATCAGTTATTCTGTTCTGTGGATAATTGTAAGTTCTTATTTTATCGGATCTATCTCCGTGTTTAACCATGGATCGTTTTTGAGATCCTATTTCGTTTTGTTGCTTTCCTAATTCAATGTCATATAATCTTGATCTCAATACTTTTAAAGCCTTATCAAAATTTTTTATTTGTGACCGTTCATCTTGACATGTTACAACTAACCCTGTGGGGATATGAGTTACTCTAACAGCAGAATATGTTGTATTAACTCCTTGTCCTCCCGCTCCTGTCGAACAAAAAGTATCTTTTCTGATATCATTCATATTTATTTGAACGTCTATATCATCAACTTCTGGAAGAACGACAACGCTTGCCGCGGAGGTATGGATTCTTCCTTGTGTTTCTGTAATAGGGATCCGTTGTACTCTATGTACTCCTGATTCGAATTTTAATATTCCGTACGCTCCCTGTGCCATTATATTGCAAACTATTTCCTTATATCCGCCGGAAGCACTGTCGACAGAATTGACAATATCTACCTTTAATTTCTTCCTTTCACAATATCTGCAGTACATCCTGAATAAATCTCCGGCAAAAATACCAGCTTCATCACCACCAGTTCCCGCTCTAATTTCCAAAATAGCATTTTTAATATCGTTAGGATCTTGTGGTACCAATTTTTGTTTTATATCTCTTTCTAGTTTGGATACATTATCTTCTAATCGCAATATGTCTTCTTTTATTATTTCCTTCATGTCGTCATCTTTTTCTTCAATCAACATCTCCTTATTTTCTGCTAATTGTTTTGTAAAAGTCTTGTATTGTCGATATAAAATTACAATTGGTTCTATCTCTTTAAGTGTTTTATTTAGCTCTGAATATTTTACGTAGTCAGCGATAATCTCATCGCTCTGCATCTGTCCTAATATATCATCATACTTCTGACACACTGATTCCAATTGATCAAACATAATTAAAAAATTATAAAAACAACCTATAAATATTATTCTTCTTACAATAATCTAAAAAAAACAATATTTATTCTCCTATCTACTGCTAGTATTCTTATTATTTAGTGTCCGTTTATTTGATTTACTTTACAATTATTTCTACATAATTTATTTTATTTAGGTCTCTTATTTAACGAAATCTCTCCGTAAATATTCTATTTTTGAAACTTCTAAAGTTTGTAGATAGTAGTATGAGGTAATATGAGGTGTTTTATTTGTTTATTTATTTATTTATTTATTTATTTATTTATTTATTTATTTATTTGAACGGTGCATCAGGGCAATCAGTCGCTGGTACTAGCGAAGTTATTGATACTAATAAACCAGTAGTCAATAAATTAGTTGTTGGTACTAACGAGATTAATCAAAAAGAAGATCGTGATATAGATGCAGATGTGGCTGTTGCTTCTTTACCAAAATCAAAATTGACGTCAGAAGAAGAAAAAGGTGATAAAAAAATAACGCATAGACAGTTTTATAAATATAGATCATTTGATAAGTGCAGGTCGCTTGGTAGACTTCACTTGTTATGGAGTGGTGTTGGTTATATGTCTTCAGTTTTATATGAAAGCGGTTATTGGTATCTTGTACCGCTTCAAGTTGCGGTTAAATATGAATATTATGTTGGTCCTTACTTTGGGTTTACAGTTAGTTTAGGAGTTTTGGATTATATTTATCGTAATTATGAGGATTTCGAAAAAATTTCGAGTAGGACAGGCGATGCTGCAAGTCTTGGGGTAGGATTAATTTGGAGTTACAATTATGTTGGGAGTAATTTTAAGGAAACTTGTAATTCTTTTGGAGGAGGCGTAGTTGTGAATATTCTTGGTTCGTATAGTTTTGGAGCAAATATTGTGATAGTGCCACTAAAATTTACTAGAGGTAATTTTAGTTTAGATTTTTGTTGTGGATGTGTAGATCTTTTAGAATGGATTTTTTATGGGAATTTTAAGATGTGGTTATTAGATGCGACATTAAATGGCCTTAAGCTAAGGGTAGGTTTTAACGTTACACTAACTGATTGATTATGAGTTTGATTGTAAGTATTTTCGGATATTTTTGAATTCTGATAAAGACGTTAGTTAATTTATGATCTATAATGGCGTTTTTTATCTGTATTGAGACAGAATAAATTGTATGTCAGAATATTACAAATATTTGTTTTTTTTGTTTCGTTGTTATTATTATACCTATGGATAATAAGATCGTGAGTCTTGTGTTTGGTGCGGGATTCGGACTAGCTAGTGTTTCAGTGTGTTTGAACTCTAGTGTCCCAGCTGATGAAACAGCTGCAGATAAAGATAAAAAGGAGGTAGAGAAAAAAGAAGTAAAGGTAGATAAAAAGGAGAAAGAGAAAAAAGAAGTAAAGGAAGAAGGAAAGGATAAGACGATCCCTGTAGAGAAAAAGGAAGGGAAAAAAGATGAGACGACTCCTGTAAGTAAAAATAAAGATAAAGAAGAATTAGTTGATATAACTTCTAAAGAACAGGATAAATCCAAAGAAAGTAGTAAGAGCGTGGATTGCTTTCCTTGCTAATATTGGTATTTCTTTGGTATAGCGTTTTGTGATTTTTTCGTATCCTTGCTTTGGTGGGGATGTTCTTTTATTGTAGTTCGTTTGTATTCGTTTTTCTTGATAAAGGTGGTGTCGTTTTGGTAGTTTGAATGTTTACGTGTTATTTTTGAATGGTGTGGATGTTATTAGTTATCAGGGTGATATCATTTTAGTGTTGAATATAAATCGCAGTGTTTAAATTGTTTTTTAGTTTATCCTGTAAAATATTACGTGGTTAATTTAATTTTAACAGTAATGGCATAAAATTTGCTTCTGTTTGTATTGCATTGTTTAATGTTATGGGTAAGATCATAGGTATCGACTTAGGAACTACGAATTCCTGTGTTGCGGTAATGGAGGGGAATGAACCTGTTGTTATAGCTAATAGTGAGGGGAAGAGAACGACTCCTTCTATTGTTGCTTTTTTAAGTAATGGAGAGAGGAAAATAGGTGATGCGGCTAAGCGTCAAGCCGTTACTAATCCGAAGAACACAATTAATTCCATCAAGAGGTTCATGGGCAAATATTACAAAACAGTGGAAGAAGAGGCAAGAACTTTTGCATACGATGTAGAACCAAGTGAAAATGGATTGTGTAGGGTAAAGATAGGCGATAGGTTTTTTACTCCTCAAGAGATATCAGCAATGATATTACAGAAGATGAAGAGTACAGCTGAAGATTTCCTTGGGACAAAGGTAACAGAAGCAGTGATTACAGTTCCTGCATATTTTAGTGACGCTGAGCGTCAGGCAACTAAGGAAGCAGGTATGATAGCGGGCCTTGATGTAAAGAGGATTATTAATGAACCTACGGCTGCTGCTTTGGCATATGGTTGTGACAAGAAGGGTAGTAATGAAAAGATTGTTGTTTTTGATTTAGGAGGTGGAACCTTTGATGTGTCTATTTTAGAGTTGGGAGATGGAGTTTTTGAGGTAAAAGCGACTAATGGAGATGTTCATTTAGGAGGAGATAATTATGATCAAAAAGTTATTGATTGGTTAATAGAGGAGTTTAGGAATGAAACTGGTATCAATTTACAAAGTAATGCTCAAGCGTTGCAGAGGTTGAAAGAAGCGGCAGAAAAAGCTAAAATCGAGTTATCTAGTGCTTCTAATACTGATATTAATTTACCGTATATCACGGCGGATGATTCTGGACCTAAACATTTAGTTAAAACATTGACGAGAGCGAAATTCGACGAGCTTACTGATGATCTTAATAGGCGTTGTTTGGAACCTTGCAAAAAGGCGATGGAAGCTGCTGGAATGAAAATCAGTGATATCGATGAGGTTGTTTTGGTGGGTGGATCAACAAGAATGTGTAAAATCCAGGAAATAGTGAAGGATTTCTTTGGAAAAACTCCTTCAAAAGGTGTTAATCCAGATGAGGTTGTTGCTGTTGGCGCTGCAATACAAGGTGGTGTTTTGACTGGTGAAGTCAATGATGTTTTATTGCTAGATGTTATTCCTCTATCTTTTGGGATAGAAACTATGGGTGGAGTGTTTACAAAGTTAGTTGAGGCCAATACAACTATCCCTACTAAGAAATCTGAAGTGTTTTCGACTGCTGCTGATAATCAGACGTCCGTTGAAATACATGTTCTACAAGGTGAGAGACCGATGGCTAAAGACAATAGGAGTATTGGTCGTTTTCATCTTGATGGGATCGCTGCTGCTCCTCGGGGAATTCCACAAATAGAGGTAACGTTTGATATAGATGCCAGTGGAATATTAAAAGTATCTGCTAAAGATAAGGGAACAGGAAAAGAACAAAGTATAAGGATAGAGGGGTCTTCTGGTCTATCTGAGGAAGAAATAAAAAGAATGAAACAGGAAGCAGAAGCAAATGCTGAAAATGATAGAAAGGAAAGGGAAATAGTAGATAAGATAAATGACGCTGATGCCACTATATTCCAGGCAGAGAAACAACTAAAAGAATATGGTGACAAGATTCCATCCGATATGAAAAAGACAATAGAGGACGCCGTTAATGATTTAAAAACGGCTAAAGATAGTAGAGATATCACAAAAATAGATGCTTCAAAGAAAAAACTAATGGATAGTCTGCAAGCTATATATTCAGCAGTTCAACAACAAGGAAATACTTCTAATTGTCAGACCTGTAATGAAGATAAATGTAGTAATAGTGATGGAGCTGCTAATGCTACTGAAGCAGATTTTGAAGAGGTTTCTACTGATGGAGAAGAAAAGTAGGAATCTTGTTCAATATTCATGTCGTAGTTCTATAATTATTCATTTTCTTGATGTTGTTTGTCTTTTTAAAATGGTACGTATTTGAAACATTTTGTTAATTGATAGGTGTGTTCTTTTTGTTTTAAAGATAATTTTATAGTTTTTATGTCAGTTATTATCTGGTTTTAGGTTTATTTATTTATTTATTTATGGGAAGGTTTATGTTGTCGTTGGGTGTTTGGTTGGTTTGTTGTAATTTCTGTTGTTGTGGTGGTACTTTGTTAGGGGGGGGGAGTGGAATTCCGACGCCAGAAGATAAAACACGAGGGAAGAGTGTAGTTTGTACTAAATGTGGTAAAAATGGATTACTTACTGATGGTTTATGTGAAGAATGTAAGAATAAGGAGGAGGAGGAGAGAAAGAAGGTATTAGGAGATGAAAATAAGAGGAAGGAATTGATAGAGAAGATAAAGAGTGTTGATTCTGAAGTGA
>CAMJVU010000010.1 GCA_946409305.1 uncultured Cytophagales bacterium | reverse complement strand
CATTATTCTTTTTAAGATTACTATTTTCATCTTGAAGGATATCTAGTTGATTATTGTCGATTTTAAGGTTGTCCAGTTGTTGGTTGAGACTTTCGTTATTCTTTTTAAGTTGTTCATTATTCTTTTTAAGATTACTATTTTCATCTTGAAGGATATCTAGTTGATTATTATTGTCGATTTTAAGGTTGTCCAGTTGTTGTTTAAGATCTTCGTTATTCTTTAAAAGTTGCTCATTATTCTTTTTAAGATTACTATTTTCATCTTGAAGGATATTTAGCTGATTATTATTGTTGGCATTAAAGTCGTTATTAACAAGTTTTAATGGCGACTCATTACCATTTCCTCCACATCCACAGAGATCACACATTGGCAACAATGCAGATATCCATAAAATTTTTGAAAAAAGTAAATACTTTATTATTTTGAACTTTAGCGTAAAACTACCCTTTATTTCCATATTGTTATATTTACACATTTGGTAGTATAAAATTTTTAGCTAGGATGACGGTCTCTTCTTTAATATTTTCTTCTCTGGATTTTACGTACGACGGTTATGAAAGATTCTGAATAGAATTAAAGTTGTACGGAGAAATAAGATAAATGTTATTTGTTTTTTAAGTATTTTATGTTGTTTAGAATTTCTTTTAAGTTTTTTTCTTCTCCTCTGTCGGTGGGATTATAATATTTTTTGTCTTTTAGGTTATCTGGCATACATTGCATATTGGTTATTCCTTCATCGTAATTGTGCGCATATTTGTAACCTTTAGAATATCCAGCTTCTTTCATTAATTTTGTTGCAGCATTACGTAACCATAAAGGCACAGAGTTATTCGAATCGTTGTTAGCATCCTTTTTGGCAAATTCATAAGCTGTATGTAAAGCGTTTGATTTGGGACATAAAGATAAAAAGACTACAACTTGTGCTAAAACCACGTTACACTCAGGCATCCCGATATAGTGACAAGCCGTATAAGCGTTAACAGCTAATTCTAATGCACTTTTAGAGGCTAAACCAACATCTTCACTGGCAAAACGTATTAGTCTTCGTGCAATGAACAAAGGATCTTCTCCTCCTTCAAGCATACGTGCTAACCAATATATTGCTGCATCAGGGTCAGAATTGCGCATAGATTTGTGTAATGCTGATATTAAATCGTAATGAAGTTCTTTATTTTTATCATACATTAATGTTTTTTTTGATAAGCACTGTTTAAGAATAGAATCATCAATTGTGATGATGTTATCATTTTTGTGGCTATTTAATATTATCATTTCTAGCGTAGAAAGTGCATAACGTGCATCCCCATTAGCATTTTTTGCAATTAAAATTAAGTTTTCTTCATTTATATCCACTTGTAATTTATCAAAACCATTTTTAATTGCATTTTTAAGTATTTCTAATATATTGTTATCAGTTAGTTTGTTGAGAATAAAGACTTTCATTCGTGATAAAAGAGCGTTATTTATTTCAAAAGATGGGTTTTCTGTTGTTGCACCGATTAATATTATTGTTCCATTTTCAACATAGGGCAAAAATACATCTTGTTGTAACTTATTAAAGCGGTGTATTTCGTCAATAAAGACTATGGTTTTAGTACCTAACAAACTGTCATTGGAAGACTTTTCTATTATATCTTTGACTTCTTTTATGCCTGTATTTACTGCTGAGAATTCAATAAATCTTGATTGTGTTTGTTGTGATATTATTTTTGCCAATGTTGTTTTGCCGCATCCTGGAGGTCCCCAAAAAATCATTGATGGTATTTCGTCTTTAGATATCATTTCTAGAAGTATTTTGTTTTTAGCAACAAGATGTTCTTGCCCATAGAATGTTGAGAAATTTTTTGGGCGTAAACGCTCAGCTAATGGTTTTTTTGTCTCAGAGTAGAATAGAGATTGTTGTTCTAATGTCATTGTAAAACTATATAATTATGCTAATGAATGTGTTGTGTTGTTACATTTTGCATCAAAGTATTTATAACACTTAAGAGTGGTATTAACAAAACGAAATGATAACGAAAACAAATGGAGCTGCCATTTACGGAGTTGATGCTAAGATAATTCAAATAGAAGTTAGTATCGTTCAGGGAATGAATTTGTACGTTGTTGGTTTACCAGATAATGCCATAAAAGAAAGTCAACATCGAATAGAATCCGTTTTGAAACATATTAAATGTGAGATGCCTCGACAAAGGGTTATTGTTAATCTTGCTCCAGCAGATATCAAAAAAGAAGGAGCGTCGTACGATCTTCCAATAGCGTTATCAATACTAAAAGCTTCACATCAACATCCACTTTTTGATCTTGATAAGTACATGATACTTGGAGAATTATCATTGGATGGTTTTTTGAGACCGATTAAAGGTGTTTTGCCGATAGCCATTGCAGCTAGGAATGTCGGTATACAAGGATTCATATTGCCTCAAGAAAATGCTCAAGAAGCTGCAATAGTAGATAATATAAACGTTATACCGGTACGTCATATAACAGATGCTATTCAATTTTTGTCAAATACAAAAAGTATAGATCCTGTGAAAATAGATATACAAGAATTAATTCACAAACCTGTCGATCAGTACGATCTAGATTTTGCAGATGTGCAAGGACAGGAGGATGTTAAAAGGGCGTTAGAGATAGCGGCAGCAGGTGGTCATAATCTAGTAATGGTTGGTCCTCCAGGTGCTGGCAAGACAATGTTGGCAAAACGTATATCATCGATACTTCCACCATTAACCATAGATGAGGCGTTAGAAACCACAAAAATATATTCTGTTGCTGGGAAATTGAGTACGGGGCAGTTGATGGTATCACGTCCATTTCGTTCACCTCATCATACCATAAGCGATGTGGCATTGGTAGGCGGGGGAACAAATCCACAACCTGGAGAAATATCCTTGGCACATAATGGGGTACTATTTTTAGATGAACTGCCAGAATTTATGCGTAGCGTTCTCGAAGTTATGCGTCAACCATTAGAAGAAAGGAAGGTAACAGTCTCTCGTGCTAAGGTATCCATAGAATTTCCTGCTAATTTTATGCTCATTGCTAGTATGAATCCTTGTCCTTGCGGGTATTATAATCATCCTACAAAATCGTGTGTATGTCCTAATGGCGCTGTGCAGAAATATTTAAACAAAGTTAGTGGTCCATTGTTAGATAGGATAGATCTTCATATACAAGTTACACCGGTCTCGTACGATGCTATATCAACAAAGAAAAGAGCTGAGTGTAGTAAAAATATACAGGAGCGTGTTGTTAAGGCTAGGGAAATACAAACACAACGATTTAGAAACTTTAAAAATATACACACGAATGCTATGATGTCTTCAAATATGGTTAAGGATATGTGTGAAATATCTAAGACAGGAAATCTTCTGATTAAAAATGCCATGGAAAGGTTAGGGCTTTCAGCAAGAGCGTACTCGAGGATATTAAAAGTATCAAGAACGATAGCAGATTTGGCAGGAGTAGAAAATATAACAGAAGAACATATAGCAGAAGCTATTCATTACAGAAGTTTAGATAGGAGCAGTTGGGGAATTTAATTGTGTTTATTTTTGATTTTTAATTGTCAATTTATGGGAGTATGGGCCAATTTGAGGATGTTCCAATGTTGTGATATTAATTGTTTATCACGACATTTTATGCTCTAATTCGTAGAAATGGAATTAGATATTTATTGTTCATTTTTCTCCATAGTTCCACGATGAAGAATTTTTATAATCACATATCTTTATTCCCATCATTCTTAGATTGTTGCGAATAAAATCAACTTGATTATAATTTTTATCATTTTTTGCTTGAATGTATAATTTCATAATCAGGTCGATATATTCTTTTTGCCTGACAAGATCATGAGCGTCTAATCCTAAAATTTCCTTGATTATAAATGGATAATTAGCTTTAATTAATGACATATTGTTATTCCCGAGATCATGAATTGATATTTTACTATTAGCAAGGTCATTAAGTATTTTTGATATGTCGAATAATGATGCCAAACATTTTGCAGTATTAAAATCATCATTTAAAGATTCAAAACATGATTCTATATTATTTGTAATTATTTCGTTTATTTCTTGTTCTGATGTTTTATTATCATCACATGATTGTATTTCTTCTAATATTTTTAGTGAATTGATAAGTTTGTAATATCCAATTTCTGCTGACTTTAGAGCCGTTTCTGATATGTCTATTGTGCTTCTATAATGTGTTTGTAGTATCAAAAATCTAAGTACCATAGGGGCAAATGGTCTAGACAAAACGGTCGATGTTCCATCAAATAAATCTTGAAGCGTTATGAAATTATTTAGCGATTTACTCATTTTTTGATCTCTTATATTAACCAGATTATTATGTATCCAATATTTGGCAAGATTACTCCCAAAGGCAATTTGTGATTGAGCTATTTCACATTCATGATGTGGAAATTTTAAATCTATTCCACCTCCATGAATATCAAATAATTTTCCGAGATATTTATATCCTAAAGCGACACATTCGGTGTGCCATCCTGGGAATCCCATTCCCCAAGGTGATTTCCATTGCATAATGTGTTGTGGTGTCGCAACCTTCCATAATGCAAAGTCAGCAAAATAGTTCTTTTCACTTTGATTGTTCAGTCGTCTTGTTTCTTGTTGTAATTCATCGATATTTCTACCGGAGAGAATTCCGTAAGTTCCATATTCATTGTGATATTTTCGAACATCAAAATACACAGATCCATTTCGTTCATAAGCGAATCCCTTAGATATTATATCCTCTGTAATAGCTATTTGTTCTTGGATATATCCAGAGGCTTGTGGTTCTATGTTTGGGGGTAAAATATTGAGTAATTGCATGTCACGTCTGTAACTGTTGATATATCTTTGAGCGATTTCCATCGGATCGACATGTTCATTTCTGGCCTGTTTGGCAACTTTATCGTCGCCATCGTCCGCATCATGTTCTAAATGACCAACATCTGTGTAATTCCTTATGAATTTTACATTGTATCCACAACAATTCAAGTATCTGATTATCACATCGAATGTTATGGCGCTTCTAGCGTGACCCACATGAGCGGGGCCGTAAACAGTCGGCCCACACACATAAATCCCAACTCTCTTGTCGTTTATTGACTCAAACAATTCCTTTTTTCTTTTTATTGAATTGTATAAATGTACCTGTTGTCGCATATTAGTACATTGTGTATACATGATGTTCTTCTACGATATGTTTAGGATTATCAAACCTGTCATAGTCATCTAATAATTTCTCTTCTAAAGTTTCTTTGTCGTTGTACCCAAAAATGAATGCCGAAATATCTATTCCCATTTTGGTAGACCAATTTATAAATATTTCAAGAGCAAGTCTTACAAAAACATTGGATAATTCTGGTAGTCTGTAATCAAATTTTAAGTTATTCCCGTCCTCTATAATCCAGTCATTTTTTTTTCTAATGCAGTGAGTAGGGTCAACGCATGATTCAGTTTGCAACGTTAACCATCCGTGAAAAAATGTAACATACCACGAGAATCCAATACATGGCCGTACCATGTATCTATTTTTTTGTCTTAAAATTTCTTCATCTTTTATGTCAGAGTTTTTTTCATCTAATATTACTTCACTGTACGTGTCAATCGTAATTCCTGCTAGGAAACTAAGCACTTTTCTTGAGTGTTTTAACTTATACTCTTTAAAATCAAATCCTTTTTTCCCGGAAAGATTAAATGGGATCCCTACCATCACTTGAACTCTATAGCAGCCATTACGCACCGCGTATGATTCTAATGTTGAATTTACTACTTTTTTTTTTGATGTGTAATCGAAATGACGTAATGCAAATATCTCATTAATCTTTTTTCTTAATTTACCCCATACATCATTGAAATTAGCTCCACTAAATCCTGTCCAAAGTTTCTTACCAGCATGTGCAGTATCGTCATTAAATATAGAGTAAATGATTTTATTTAACGGATCTTCTAAGTTTTTTATCATAAATGAAGTTCCAAAAGCTACGTAAATACATATTCCGACATAAGGAGTAACATACCGAGCGTAAATCATTTCAGCCATTCTATTTCCCCAAAAAACAGATATTTTCTTCTGATATTCGTTAAACTTACTGTATCGTGTTAACGAATTAGGCTCGTCGTGTCGTGTTAACAAAATATAATCACTTACAAGACCTGTTCTTTCAAGGATTGGGTAAATAAGGTCTAATATTGTGTCTGCAATATCGGGTGCATCTTCACGATTTGCACATGCAGTTTTATTAATGAGTGGTATTTTTTTCATTATCTGCTTAAACATTCTTCTCCCTTTGGACTTTCTTTTACTGACCGTATAAGGTAGGTTGTTTATAAAAGCATTAGGATCTGACGCCGGCCCGGTAGAACCAACTCTAGGTCTTTGAGGGGGAACATATAAAAGATCATATTTAAGCCAATGAAGCACGTAACGTCTCACATAGTTCTGGGCTATTTTTCGAAAACATGCAAAACCCGGGTATGGTACAATATCTTCAAGGTATCTAGCTCCCAAAATACTAAATGGTAATCGCAAATTAAAAAAAAATGACAATGTTTCGTTATGTTTCGGAACGGGACCAAGTGACGCAGAATCAATACTTCCAGGCATGTTGTTCAAGAGATTGTTTGTTTTATCTAAAATATTGCTTGGGTTTTCTTTCACAACATTCGCGACATCAACATTGTCTCCTACTTTTTCAACGTAATTAGAAAAAAATACAACTAATAGAATTTTATATATGGCTTTCACATCAAAAAATAAAGTCGGGATGGTGAGATTCGAACTCACGACCCCATGCTCCCAAAGCATGTACGATGAACCGGACTACGCTACATCCCGAATACTTATAATATACCGATTTATGTTAAAATTAGAAGGTAATTAATTTCTATTATAATTACTGCAAATGGTACATATTGTTTAAATTTTATGAGTTACTATAGGATGAAAAGTGTCGAACATTTATATGAACTCTTCCTACAGATGTTTGTCAAACAAAGGGTTCCAAATTTTATAATATTGTACGGAGATCCGGGAAATGCTTCATTCGACATATCATTGTTTTTTGCAAAGTTGATTAATTGTTCAAGTACTAACAATGGATTCCCATGTGAAGTTTGTACCAATTGTACAATGATTAATCAATTGAAACATCCAGATTTTAGAATAGTGTTCCCAAAACCTAAGTTAGATTCGAAAACGAGTGATGTTTTATTTAATAGTACAATTATAAATAATCCATTTTTAGACTATCGAACGTGGCAATTGGTAATGAAGAGTGATAATAAACAGTTAATAATATCAAAGGATGATATACAACAAATCATCGAGTACATGAATCTCCCTCCTGTTGGAAAATACAAGGTAACAGTAATATGGATGCCAGAATTTATGAATTCTAATGCCTCTAATTCTTTGTTGAAAATTTTGGAGGATGCGAATAATAACACGTTGTTTATCATGATTACTAACGATTTTTATTCCGTACTTCCTACCATAGTATCTAGGGCAGTAACTATACACGTTCCACAGTTATCTAGAGATGATATGATACTCTTGTTAAAACAAAAGTATCCAGATGAAGAGTGTGATAGAATTGTTGACTCTTTTTACGGAAATGCGTCGTTGATTTATTCGGAAAGTATTGGAGCAAACGATAAGTGTTGGAATTACTTTATCAGATGGATGAGGGCATTATACAAAGAGGATTACTTAACAATAACATGTTTGATAAATGAATTATCTGATTTAGGAAGAGAAAATGTCAATAATTTTATTGACTATTGTTCACGTATGTTTCAACGAATGTTATACATAAAGGTTGGAGCGATGGAACTTGTATGTTTACCAGAAGAAGAGATTATGGTATTAAAAAAAATGTCGGAAATGTTCTGTTTTGAGGATATAGTATTAGTTCAAAGTTCGTTGACTAATATCCACAACAACATAATGAGGAATGCCAATATAAAATTGCAATTATTTGTTTTTAATCCGTTTAGTAGGTGTAATAGTGTTTTGTTAGGTACTTAAATATCCTAAATAGCTTGTAACTAATATTGTAGAGTTTTTATGAACGACATATCACAGGTGACGAAAAAAATACTAATAATTAACGTATGCGTGTTTGTCGTATATAACGTGTTGAATATTGATCTTGTTAGCAAGTTTGGAATGTACAATGTAACGTCCCAAAATTTTCACGTTTATCAATTGATTACACATTTGTTTGTTCACGCTAATGTTGGACATTTGTTTAGTAACATGTTGACACTATTATCTTTTGGTCCGGCATTGGAATATAAGTTGTCGTCTAAAAGATTCGTCATTTTTTATTTGATTACTGGAGTGTGTGCTTCTATTTTTTATTTGATAGTATCGTATATAATGCAGTACAGAACTCATGCTGAATATATGCATTATTTTATGAATCCGGATCCTAAGTTTTTCGATGATTATCTTAAACAATTTCCTAATTTGTACAACAATTATTACGGTTTTATATATGATTTTTTACATGACAGTAATAACATTGCTTTAATCGAGAAGAGTAAGTCAATAATTGCTCAATTATATACGATTAAAGATGTACCGATTATAGGTGCTTCTGGGGCAGTGTTTGGAGTATTAACAGCATTTGCAATGTTATACAAGGAGGCAAGAGTAAGTTTTTTATTACTTCCTATTCCGTTTCCTGCGAAATATTTTGTTATCTTTTATGGATTGTATGAGTTTTTTTCTGGGATTAATGGAAGCATATTCGATAATATCGCTCATTTTGCGCATGTTGGCGGAATTATGGTTGCATACATTCTTGTTAAATTGTGGTACAAGGATAAAAACAAAAATTATATAGAGATAGACTAATGCGTTTCGGTTAATGGTTATTTCAGTCCACCGAAAGTTCTGTTCCGTTTTTGATATTCCAATATAATTTTGCAAAAATCTTTTTTGTTAAAGTCGGGCCACATCTTTTTACAAAAAAACAATTCTGAATATGCCATTTGTAGAAGAGTAAAATTACTTAAACGATGCATGTTTCCTGTTCTAATAACGATATCCGGATCCGGAATATTTTTCGTAGACAACATTTGCTCAATATCATCGTATGTGATATAATTATATCGATCGTTAATGATCTTATTAACAGCTTGCACAACGTCCCATCTTCCGCTGTAATTTACATACACTACGATAGTTAGTCTACCATTATTTCTCGTTTTTTTAACGAGATCTATAATTGAGTCCTGGCAAGCTGGTGGTATCTGTGAAATGTCTCCACAGTACAAAACTTTAATTTTATTGTCCAAAATTTTCTGTTTGTTTACGTGTATCCAATCTTCTATGATTTTGAAGATATTGTTAATTTCTTCTTTAGGTCGTTTCCAGTTTTCTGTAGAAAAAGCATAAAGACTTAAGTACTTTACACCAAGTTTTATACACATTTCTACACTGTTTTCTATTGCAGTATCAGCATGTGAATGCCCATATGTTCTGTCAAAACCATTTTTTTTTGCCCATCTCCCATTTCCATCCATGATAATAGAGACATGTTCTGGAATTTTTAATTTGCTAAAACATGACGCTTGTTTCCCATTTTTTGTTAGATCGTTTATTCTGTAGTTATTGTAATGATCTATGATTTCATAAGAAACTACTCCCCCAATTAGAAGAACTAAAATACGCTTCATATTTACCACGTTTATATGCTTAATTCATACAATCAGTAAAGAGTCACCATATGTTAGAAATTTGTACTTTTTGTTAATTGCCTCATTGTATGCTAATTCCAATAGATCTCGAGGACAAAATAGTGAAATGTTGTTTGTTTGTTCACTTTTAAGGGGGTAGAAGTTAGTAAGAAGCATGTCGCATATACTTATGTCATATTTCTTTATATTTCTAACATTAATTAACGTTTTTTTTTTTAACATTTTAGGATTTAAATTAACCAGTAGTTCTAAACTATTCATGGTGTAATTGCCTACAGCACAAACCTTATTTTTTTTTCCCTTTGCTTCTGCAACTTTCTCAAGGACATTATTTCCAATATCACAATATCCAGAAAAGACTTCTCCTCCATCAAATAAAAATTTTCCTCCGATAGTTACTCTGGGTTCACCAACATACGTTAGTGTTACAAAACTAACATTTTTTAATTTCATTTGGACAATGATTTTATTGGTAAAATGTAAACCTGAAATATCAAAAATAACTGAATGTTTGTTCCCCGCATAAACACTACGCAGCCAGTTCGTGTCATCATAAGTACTCTGACGATTCATTTGTTTGGGTAATTGAATTTTTGCTAATTTTTCAACGATATCATAAAATTGTTCTTCAGATGTAATATCAAATTTAACTATTTTAGTTTTTTGAGCAATGTTATCCAATACTTCGGCAGTCATTTCGTTACATTCAAAAAACAGTCTACATCCAGATCTAATCCGTCTGCAGGAATCAATACTAACATTCCATATTTTTTGTGAACTGTTAAGTTCTCGTAATAATACCATCTTAGTATCAGCATTAGAGCCTCTTCCTTTGCAGAGTAATACATTTGGTAAAATGTTTACATCATTTCCGACGATAACATCTCCGCTTTTAAAATAGTCAATTATATCGACAAAGTTTTTATGTTCTATTTGTCCAGTATCTCTGTGTAGAATCATTAAACGAGCGTGATTTCTTCTATGTAAATCTTCTGGAAATTTTGCTATTGAATCGTCCGTCAGTATAGGTAAACTCATATTATTTTTGTATTAAAAATGCAAGATATTGTAAAAACATGTCGAGTATTTTGAAAAACTTAAATTCGTTTTTTTCCTTATAGAACTTATATGGATAGTGTTAGTAGAGATGTAGAGATTCTGAAGAAAATAATGTCTGTGGATGATGAAATCGCATTTTCAAGTAACCATGTGAATAGCATGAAGGAGATTATTAACTCAAAGATTCTTTTGGTTGAAAAGTTGAAGGAAAAAATTGATATAGTAAAAAAGAAAAAGGAAAATGAAGAGAAAAATATTGCAGTAGAAAATGATAAGATATCTGTATATGAGTCTCAATTAGCAAATGCTAAATCAAAAATAGATAATGTTTTGTCTGAAAGGGAGTTTGAAGCTTTAAACGAACAAATAGAAGTATCGACTATTTCAATTGAATTGTGTAAAAAAAATATAAAGAGAATAGTTGATCTTATTCAGGATTACAACGGTGAAATTGATGAGTTCAATTTTAAAATAAAGTGTATAAACGATGAAATAAAAAAGATAGAAGACCAAGTATCATTGATTTTTGCTGATAGTAATGAAAAAATAGATGTGCTTGCAGAGAGGCGTTGTGCTTTGTTAGATGAATTAGGGAGTGATACGAGAGTATTGTACGAAAGTACGAAGAATAACAGCACTAACGGTATTGCTATTGTTTCTGTGGTGGATGGATTTTGTGGTGGTTGCTTTTTGACAGTAACGAAACAAAAACGGTTAGATATATTGCAACATGATAGAATTGTTTTGTGTGAAAGTTGTGGTTCAATACTTGTTGATGTTGTAAATACGGATGAGGATAGTTGTATTTCAGGATAAGTTTTAACGTTGAGTACTTCGACTGAATGGCTATAGTTCGTTTAAATAAAATCCTTAGTAATGTTGGTTTATGTTCAAGGCGTGGTGCTGATGATTTGATACGCAGAGGGTGTATTGGTGTAAATGGACGGGTTGTTGATTGTTTAGGTTATAAAATTGACGAAAGTGACGTTATAACATACAATGGAACTGTTGTAAGTGTCAATAGTAGGCGACTTACGTATATCGTCCTTAATAAGCCGTTGAATTGTATATCCACTACCGATGACCCACAAGGGAGGAATACTGTCATCAAGTTTTTTAACAAAAAAAAATTGGGGCGGTTGTACCCAATAGGACGTTTAGATCGGAATACTACGGGAGTTTTACTGATAACCAATGATGGTGATTTAACTCAAAAATTATCGCATCCATCAAACTTAATAAAAAAAGTATACAAAATAACGCCAGATAGAAATCTGTCAGTTGAGGATGCTGTAAAGATAGAAAAGGGTATATATTTGGAAGACGGATTTATAAGAGTTGATTGTGTGGTTAGGCATGGTCGTGACGCTATTGTAACAATACATTCAGGACGTAACAGAATAATTAGACGTATATTTGAATCATTAGGATACAAGGTCGTTAGGTTGGAAAGAATAAATTACGCTGGAATTTCGTCGGATGGTTTAAAAAGAGGGGAGTGGAGATTTTTGAATGATGAAGAGGTAAAATATTTGAAGAATCAGTGATATTGACTCTAATGCATGATTCTAAGTTTCTGATGGGCTTTTATACATTCGGTAAATGATGTGTCGCATTTAAAGGTTAATTTGTGTAATTAACATATTTTTATGGATTGTGATGAGGTATTTACTAATGATGAGTATAAGAGGAAGTTTTGGCATTCTAGTTCACATATTTTGGCAGCAGCGTTGAAAGAACTATATGGTGATTCTATTAAACTTGGTACGGGACCTGCCATAGAGAATGGATTTTATTACGATTTTGATTTAGGTAGTGTTAGGGTAGATATAGATTCTTTCAGTGCGATAGAAAAAAAGTTTATTGAAATATGTCAACGCAATGATAAATTTTTGAAAAAAAATATATCGAAACAATGTGCTTTGGATTTATTCAAGGATAACGAGTATAAATCAGAAATAATAAATGAATTACAAGATGGAGAAATAACAGTGTACATAAATGGTAATTTTACAGATTTATGTAAGGGTCCCCATATTGAATGTTCTGGTTTAATAAAAGCGGTTAAGATATTAAACGTTGCAGGAGCTTACTGGAGGGGAAATGAAAATAATAAACAGATGACACGTATCTATGGTATATCTTTCCCTGATGAGTCGATGCTTAAAGAGTATTTGGATAATATTGAAGAAGCGAAAAAAAGAGATCATCAGAAAATAGGACGTAGTTTGAAGTTTTTTACTTTTTCTGAAAAGGTTGGTATCGGGTTACCATTATGGCTACCACGTGGAACTGTCTATAGAGACCAATTAGTTAATTTTCTAAGAGATCAGCAAATTAGAGCTGGGTATAAACAGGTTATTACGCCGCATATAGGAAATAAGAATTTGTACGTAACATCGGGACATTATGATAAGTACGGAGATGATTCATTTAAACCCATAAAAACTCCGAATGACGGAGAAGAATATTTTCTAAAACCGATGAATTGCCCACATCATTGCGAAATATACAAATCTGAAATAAGGTCGTATAGGGATCTTCCGTTGCGTTTAGCTGAGTTTGGAACGGTTTATAGGTACGAACAACATGGTGAATTACATGGACTTTCCCGTACAAGATGTTTTACGCAAGATGATGCGCATATATTTTGCCGTAAGTCTCAGGTGGAATCTGAGTTTTCTAATGTTATAGACTTGATACAGATATGTTTTAAAAAACTTGGTTTTGATGATTTTGTCGCACGTTTGTCGTTAAGAGATCAGAAAGATCATTCCAAGTATATCGGAGATATGTGTGATTGGGATATCGCAGAGCAATCCATAGAATCTGTCGCAACGAATAAAGGTTTAGAAATAACAAAAGCGTATGGAGAAGCTGCATTTTATGGCCCTAAACTTGATTTTATTATTAAAGATGCTTTAGGACGTAATTGGCAGTTAGGAACTGTTCAGTTGGATTATCAATTACCAATTCGTTTTGAATTATTTTACATTAATGAAAACAATGAGAGAGAAATCCCAGTAATGATTCATAGAGCACCATTTGGATCGATAGAACGTATCACTGCTATATTGTTGGAACATACTGCAGGGAAGTTGCCTTTATGGTTATCACCAGAACAAGCTATAATTTTACCTATATCGGGTAAGGTTTTAGATTATTCTAAAAGTGTTGCGAATATTTTGCTTGACAATAAAATAAGGACTGTTATCGATGATCGGAATGAAAAAATAAACCGTAAAATAAGAGATGCTGAATTGATGAAAATACCATATTTTGTGGTTGTTGGTGAAAAGGAGATGAATGATAATACAATAACGGTGAGGAGACAGGGAGAAAACTGCAACCAATGTTGTAAAATAGGAGATTTTATAGATATCGTAAGACAACAATTGATATCAAATTAGTTTTCGTTGTTAGTTAGTTCCTTAATTTTTCTCATTTTCATATACGATGGAATTCCAAGAAGTGACAGTATTACCACGGCAGAAAAATCGATGAAATTAGAATTAACAAGTATAAAAAAACAGAAGCATAATGCCATAATTGATATGGTCCATTTCACTATTGATTTTACTTTTTTTTGTTTCATGAATTTGATAAAACATAAAACAGTTATGGTGTACAAAACTATGTATATTAAAACGCTCATGTCAAGAAATTTACATATCTTGTCTTCGAATAATGGTGATTTTTGAAGAAATAAAATAATAATTGTTCCTATAAATGCTGTTATCAGAGCATTACTTGGTGCATTATATTTATTCTTCTTTGCAAAAAAATGAGGAAATATGTTTTCATCCGCTGCTGTTTTTGCTATTTGTCCGCTAAAAAACACCCAAGCATTCAGCGATCCATAGCACATTGTAAACGTTATTATTCCTATTATTTTGTCGTAAGATCCTCCAAATAACTTTATCATTATTTGTGCAAAAGGAGCTCCAATTTTTTCCAATTCAGAAGGTGAAATTATACCAAATGTTGCAAATGTGTTTATCAAACTGATTATAGCAACGATAGAGGTTCCCAATATTATTGCGAGAGGAATATTACGTTTTGGATTTTTTACGTCATCTGCTGGTGTTGTGCCTCCTTCCAGCCCAACAAAACCCCAAAAGGAAAGTATTGCAGCTTTGATGACTGTATCTAGTGGTGTCATGTTAATTGGAGTAATCTCGCTAAAATTATCAAAATTTATATGTTTAAATGCCAGTACAGGTATTACGATCAAAGGCAGAATTTTAAACGCAGTTAATGTTATTTCAAATGCACCAGTAGTCTTGACACCACGTAAATTTATGTACGTCAAAGATCCTACCATCACAATTTCACATATTAATTTCTGTGTTTGTGTCATACCTCCAACACATGACGTAAGATAATTGATAGCTGTTGTAATTAATATTGGGTTACAAGCCCATGCTCCACACCAAAATATCCACGTTATAAAAAAACCAATTTTTTCTCCTAAAAACATTCTTGCATATATGTGAGGACCACCAGTCTTCCCAGTTTCTGTACATAAAAATGAAAAAACGATAGTCAACAATATTGCTCCAATTCCACCAATTATCCAACCACATAATCCCAGAGTTCTGTATTGAGCTAATTGAGATGGAAGAAGGAAAATACTTGCTCCAAGTTGTGCACCTATTACAATCGAGAGAAGCGACCAAAAACCAATCTTAGAATTATTCAACCCTTTTTTATTCTCCATACTTTTCTATACGTTTACGGAGTGGGTAGATGTTTAGTGCGATTTTTATTCGTAGAGGTTCGTTCTTATCGTCACAAGATTACACTTCCTGAACGGTAGGATGTGTTAATGAATGTCTTCTTTTATCAAATCTTTATTTTGGTCAAATAAAAATGTTAAATCAATACTAACTTTTGGTAAGAGTAATTTGTGAGCAAAATATATCAAATGAGTTGTCCACCATGATGTGCTAGGGTAGGGGTCTTCGTATTAGGGCTTTTATCAAAACAACCTACACTTAGTGGTGTACATAGTCCTTTCCAGTTATTTCCAGTGCTAATAGGGAATACAATGACACTAAAATTTTCTCCGATGTTGAAACAGAGAAAACTAACGTGACACATTTGTATTTAAAGTTTAGAAGACTTATGTTCAAAAACATCAAACACCTACTTATTTTGTAGTCTGTTAGCTAAATCATGGTTTTCTTTGTAGGTGCCATCATATCCATCTTCATCAGAAAAAAATATTTTAATTCATTGTTATGACTTTTAGAATATCCAGTATACTTGAATATAAAATCGGGAAGATCAGTAAAAACTCTAAAACCAATGCTTTTGTCTGCTTTATTAAATATTTTGTACGGAATGTACATTCCACAATTCAAACCTGCAAATAACTCTATCTTCCAATTACATTTTTTCATGTGTGATGAAATCCACCTAATCCAGCTTTACATAATATTGCGTCTAATCCTAAATATCCATAAAAATTCAATTCATAAGCATCTATGTCCCATGTATCTCTGTCGTCAGCATTTATGTTGAGAAGAAATATCAGAACAATAAGCAATATTCTACAATAAGGTCTTATACGCATAAAATATATCTATGTCTTCATGTTCATGTGTAACGATAAGAGTGTCGTCGTCTGTTTTATGTAAAGAGCTCGTTAGTATTAGCGGTGTCATCAGTAGTCGTCCGCTTGTTCCAATATTGGAAGATTTTCTTTTTTCTGTAGACGATAATGTCTTGACTATTACAGTATCTGATTTGCAAACGTTTGTCGTAACAAAGATGAGCGTAGAATCTTCTGGTGATGTTAAAATTGCCATACCTTCAAGGATATTAATTGATACTCTGAAGAATTTACCGGATCAGCCAATTGCGATTAAAATTACCAATGATACGAATATTGTCGAAATAATAACAAGTAATGGAAAGTACAAAATAGTTGGAGAGTCTGCAGTTAGAAAGTCTGCAGTTGGAGAGTCTGCAGTTGGAGAGTCTACAGTTGGAGAGTCTACAGTTGGAGAGTCTACAGTTGGAGAGTCTACAGTTGGAGAGTCTGCTGAAAGTTATCCACGTGTAAAGATGAACAATGCAGATGATGAAATAATTATTGATTCTGGTGTTTTAAAAAAAACATTACAAACGACGATAATTGCGGCAAGTAGTGATCCATTGAAACCGATCATAAACAGTGTATGTTTCGATTTTTCTGTTAATAAAATGGTTGTCGTGTCTACGGATACACATAGATTGATAAAGTGCTGTTGTAACATTGCTAATGACAAAATTGTTACGTTAGTTATTCCTAAAAAGTCTCTTCAGGTATTGATTAATTTGATTAATGCTGATTGCGATACAACTATTTCATTCAATTCTCATTATGTTTGTATAAAGAATGACAAGATATTACTATTCTCGACATTATTAAATGGTAGATTTCCTGATTATGAGAGAGCTATTCCGAAGGGATATCGAAATCAGTTAAAAGTTAGTCGTATTGACATGATTGAGACGTTAAAAAGAGTAGCTACATATGTCAATATGATTAAAAAGCAGGTTCAGATGACTGTTGAAAACAATAAGATAACGGTGATTGCTGATGATTTAAACCTTAACAATCAAGCTATAGAAACTATTGAGTGTTCATGTAATTTCGGTTTTCCGTTAAGTATTTGTTTTAACGTTAAATATTTGCAAGAGATATTGCAGGGTGTAAATTCTGATGAAGTAACATTCTGGTTGTCAGATGTTAATGAGAGTGGAATATCGAATAAAGCAGCTGTCGTACATCCGTCAGATCAGGTAGAAGATTGTTTTGTTGAAATGTTAATAATGCCAATATTTGTTTAATATTATAGTTATGGTAGCTATGAAAAAAATTGTAAGACCTTTTGTAGTGGTGTTTTTTTGTTTTTTTGTGTGTTGTTCTGCTAATCATTTTAGGGGTGCAAGAAGTGTCGGTGGCGGCGGTAATGGTTTGATGGAATATTATATACAAGAGTTTTTTATTCATAAACTTACGGGTGATGAGCATTGCGATAGTTTGAGTGATTTTTACGCCGATGATGAGAGAGTAAAGGCTATATTAGGTGATTCTTTAAACAAAACTTGTGATGAGATTGTTGATGCGTTTTTTAATAAGCCTGATGGCGAATTGCCAATGAATATGGTAAGTGCTTTTGGACAAGATGTGAAGATGTGGATTTATGTAGTTTGGCATGGGGTGGATTCTTATGGAGCTATTGCAAATATGTGTAAGAGTAAAGTTGGTTGCGCTGGTGACAGTAAGATATCATTGGAATACATGGTGAATCATTTTGAGAATAGATTGGAAGTGTACCGGGTATGGAAGGGCTCTACTTTAGTTATGATGGAAATTGGTTTGCCTGGTAATAAGAGTGAAGGGGCTATTCGTAACTACATGAATAATTGTTGTGGAGGTGATAACGATGGCAAGAAGTGTAAGTTGCATTATCTCAATACGCTTGAGTATCGTAGGGCTGATGTTGATGGGACTTATTATGATGCCGTGAAAGATTTACGCTAGATTGGTGTGTTAGTTAATTTTAGAGATTTAAAAAGCCGTGTAAGTAGTTGTATTTCGGGTGATTGTAGGGGGGAGTTTTTCTTATATGGTGAGGAGACTTTCTTTTTTGATTTATTTTTGACTGATTTAAACAGTTTTGCGCAATGTCAAGATTACAATGTTGGGACTTTGTTTGGCGATGATGTTGATATAGATACAATTATTGCGCAATCATGTCAGGTTCCAATGTTTTCCAATAAACAAGTAGTGATAGTTAGGGGGGCGCAGAATTGTGTGTCATTGAACGATAAAAGAAAACATGAATTTATTAGGGATTGTGTTAGTAGAATCAATAATAGTGTTATTTTGGTGTTTATATATTCTAAAGATTTGCCGACTAATAGTGTGATATTGAAGATGTTTGAAAAGGCTGTGGTTTTTCATTCAACGAAGTTAACAAAGTCACAGGTGGCAGTTTTTATAAGAGAGTACTGTGGGGAATGTGGAGTTAACATCGAAGATGCGGCTATATCGTTATTGTATGATTATCTAGGAAATGATTTATATAAAGTTACAAATACTATTAATGGTTTTGAAAAACAGAGTTTAATAACTTATGATTTGCTATTGAAAAATATTGAATATTCAAAGCCGTTTAGCTCGTTTGATTTATTGGATGCATTAGCCAATAATAATAAAACAATTGTACGTAACATATTAGGGAAACTTAACGATGTTAATGATATTTTTCAGGTTGTAAGCTTATTGTATTCGTTTTTTTCAAAACTTTTAATCGCAAAAACAAGTGATAAATTACCGACGACTGATTTTATGTTAATGAAGTATAGAAAGGCTGAAAAGAATTACACAATTGAAGGTATAAAATGTGCGATAATGAAACTTAAATGTATTGATGAATGTTTTAAGGGAATTGGTACATCTTTAATCCCAGAAAAATATTCACTTAAAACAATTATTGCCAATGTTGTTCTGTAAAACTTTAAAAAAATATTTGTAGTTATTTACGTTTCTAATTATCTGTAATTTGACATATTGTTGGTGTCTTTACAGAATTTAAAAATTTTTCCAGCCAATGTAGCTGCTTTACCGGATCCCCAACCTCCATGTTCAACAAAAACGACTAAAGCAATGTTACAATTTGGTTCAAAGCCTATAAAAGCCGAATGATCATCACCCGTATTTTGTATCGTTGATGTTTTACCATGTACATTTAGTCCTTTTACGTAAGCATTTTGACCTGTTCCACTTGTAACACATTTATTCATTATGTCAGATATAAACGAAAAAAAACGTTCTTCAATTTGAATGATATGTTTTTCATTATTATCACGTTTTACAATATGAGGATTGTAATAAAATCCTTTATTGCACAATATGGCTGCTAGATTAGCCATCTGTAGAGGTGTAGCAAGTAATTCGCCTTGTCCAATATCTAATGATCTGACAGTCATGTTATTCCATTTGTTTTTACCATACAATTTGTTATAAAAGTCAGAATCTGGAACAAATCCCGATTTTTCGTAAGGTAAGTCTATGTCCAATTTTTTACCCAATCCAAAGGTTGTAACATTGTTGTGCCACGTATCAATTTTGTTCTCAATTTCTTCATGTGATTTATGGGTTAATGTTTTTTGGAAAATGTTAAAAAAATATTCGTTACATGAATATTTTATCGCTAAGTGCATATTGACAGGATTGGGGTGAGTATGACATTTAATTTTTTTACCAGAGCATATGATTTTATCATTGGGATTGATGATACCATTATTCAATGCTATTAATGCTTGTACTATTTTAAACATTGACCCCATTGGATACGTCGACATAATTGCACGATTTAATAGTGGACTATTATTATCTTTTGTTAATTTTAAATAGTTATCTGTGAAATCATTGGTTCTATTCAGTAGATTTGGATCATAGCTAGGAGAAGAAACAATCGAAAGTATTTCTCCATTACGTGGATCAATAACAACGATGGCTCCAGTAAGATTCTGTAATAGTTCTTCGCAGAATTCTTGCAATTTACAATCAATAGTCAATGTTAAATTTTTACCATTTACAGGATCTATATCATCTTTTCCTTCGTTGTATTTCATTACAATAGTCTCATTTACGTCAACTATATTATGCATCGTTCCGGCTATTCCAGTTAATTGTTCATCGTATATTTTCTCTACACCAGTTTTTCCAATACATTCACCATCATTATTCACAGACACATAACCTAGAATTAAACTAAGTATTTTTGAAGGATAATCTCTTATAAATCTATGTTTAATATAAAAACCAGGATAATCATTTATTTTATCGATTATTTTTGCTACGTGCACATCTGTAAGATTTTTTATAAATACCGATGGCTTGAATGGTGAATATTTGATGGCTTTTTTTATCTTGTATTCGTACACCGATCGTGGTATTCCAAGATCAAGACAAAAGTTTGTTATATTTAATTTTTTTGTATTTCTAGGAATTACAAATAGATCGTAAATAATTTTGTTTCTAACAAGAATATTCCCGTTTCTGTCAACTATAATTCCACGAATAGATTGATTTTTAGATGCTCGTACAAAATTTTTAGTTGATAGTTTTTTATAATCCTGACAAATATTTTGTAGATAGTATACTCTCATGAGTATACACAAAAGGAACACTATAATGAAAATTTTTATTATTTTAATTCTTTTAATTTGATCTTTTTCCATTAATTATATCAAGAGTATATTCTGCAAAGTGAAAAAATAATATTGTAAATGTCGAGAACATAAATCCTATTGAAATATCATAAAGTGATAACGGGGAAAAAATATTTTGGATTTTATATATGGTAAAGACTAATAAATGGTATAACAGTACTAATGCAACATCAATAAATGATACAAAAGCTATTCCTTGGTCATTTATGGAAATATCTATATAATTGACATTCTTGGGAACAATGAGAGAAATCATGTAATGTTTAAGATATGTCAACGCTACTAATGCCATTGTGTGTATCGACGTTGTTGAGTAAATTACGTCGACGACAAAACCAATTATCGCAGTTTTGAAAATAAAAAACTCATGATGTTTTCCTGTCCAAGGAGAACATATTAGGCCACCTATGTAAATAAAAGAGCAATAACATCCTGTGAAGTAATTTACAATATTTTGCAGTATCACAAAAATAATAAAATATTTCAAGTACTTTAGAATCATTCCCAATATTAACTATTTAGAATAGGTTTAAAGTACTTGGAGTGAAATTTGAAGTAATAGGATTAATTTGCAAAAAGAATTTTGCAAAAAAGTAAAAGACATAATAATAAGACATGATATAAATAGTAACACCAGTATTGGTCTGTTAAGTATCTTGATACATACTTCATTTGTATCTGAATAGCGCGGAATTATTGTTATTAATGTAGGTATCAATTTTGGATTTTTTATTTTATTTTATTTCCCAGTAAAAGGTAAAAAAAATAAATATCATACAGTTATGTTGATGTCCAAAATAGACAGGTCTTTGTTGAGAGAAACTGTATTCGGTGTGATTTATTTTTCTTTTCTTTATAGGTTATCGTACATTGTGAATTTTTTCTTGGGAAGAGAGTTTCACAATGTAGTAACAGAGATAGATTTGCGTTACCCTACAATTTCCGTCTTTATAGTACCATATTTTTTTTACTTTATAAATATTTTTATATCTCCTTACTTTATTGGTTATAAAAATCGTACTTTGTTAAACAGGTACACTATAGAATTGATAATATCAACGACTATAGGTTTTTTGATTTATTTATTGTATCCGACGTGGGTTGATAGAAGTGTTTTTTCTAATGAGTCGTATATCCTAGACTTAATGTATAAGTCTAACTATAAGGGTAATGCGTGTCCATCTTTTCATGTTTTGGTAACATGGTTGATTTTGTTAAATTTTAAGCAATTAAAGATATCAAATGAATTAAAGACTTCTTATCGTTTTATAATTTATTCAGTTGTTTTGTCCACAATATTTATACGACAACACGGTATTGTAGATGTTATTTCAGCTATAATTATAGCTGAATGTGTTGCTTTTTTGACGAATAAATATCATTTTGACACGGTTTTGTCTAAATTCATTAAAACAAAGTCTTTAAGATACATCGCGGTAATGTTTTTTGTTATGTTAATGGTATTTATGCTGATACGTTTTTTTTATTGTATAATATTTTTGTAAAAAGATTAGCTTTTGAATAAAATACATACCTCCCAAATTATTCTACTTTATATTTTTTATGCTCAAAATTAAAATACAAAATAGCTGCTAAAATTTTCGAAAATAAAATTATAATATATTTTTTTCATTAAATTTTTAATTCGTTTAATCATATTATGTAACTCATTGTCCGTTAAAAGCCCAGCGGCAAATATCAAAAAAAGCTGCAATATAATGTATTGCAAAACGCCATTCATTATGTTCTATTAAATCAACACAGCTATAAAAAGCATTTACAACTTTTTTTAACCATGTACCTGTAGTTACAATGGAATTTAAATTTAAACGATAGTTGTAAAGTTGTTCTGATATTTGTACTAATGTATTTATTTTTTTATCTACTTGAAAATTAAAATGTTCATCCTCTCCACATCTTATCCATTCTGGGAAATAACAGTCTTTAATTATTTTATGTTTATATAATTTACACCAAACAGCATTTTTACATAAACGCCTTCCAGATCTCAATCCTCCATGGAAAACACCTACTTCTTTATATTTCAATCCTTTCCCTCTTTTGTTTTTTACGTTAC
>CAMJVU010000009.1 GCA_946409305.1 uncultured Cytophagales bacterium | reverse complement strand
TTCATTTTGTTTATCTTCATTAGTTTCTTTATTTTCTTCATTTTGTTTATCTTCACTAGTTTCTTTATTTTCTTCACCTCGTTTATCTTCTTTTGCGACCTCGGAACGTCCTTCATCTACTTGCTTGTTCTCATCTGCCAATTTATTTTCAGCTTGTGTATTGTTTTTTTTACCATTTGATGAATTGTCAGATCCAGCTTTTTCTTCCTTCTTTTTATCTTGTTTTACCTCTTTCTGCGAATTTATTCCGACATTTTGTCCTTTATGTTCAATGATGGATATATCAGCTTGAGCTTTTATCGGAGATCCATCATTTTTAAACATCGTATAACTGACGTCCATTTTGGTCAGTCTCCCTTTAAAATCGACAGATCCCCATATTACACGCACATAAAGTGGTTCTTTTGTATCATTTTGACAAGAATGAAGTAATCCCTCTAATGAAGATATTTGCGTCTTGACATCAATATCGGAACACGGAAATATCCCAGTATTATCGAAAATAAGACTGAACGAAAGTACCTGTGGATTAGACATATTGTACATCAACTGCCAATTTGTATTCCACATTAATTGAGAATTATTATATTTGATGTTACTAGATATTTTTAGATTTGATGGATTTATCGTAGAAACAAATTCCCCTTTTTCCGAACCATACGCACTATCACTATAAGCTTTTATTACAAGTTTGCATATTCCCATATTGTCTACCTTTTAGTTGTTTTGTTATCGATAGTAAGCCTTAGTCTATTTATTTCGTTTTCGAGAATTTTTATCTTACCATAAAGTTGTTCTATTTTTTCCGCGTTATTTTGCTCATCACCAACTTCTTTTGTATCTACAAGTTTAGTTTGAATAATCATTTCTTGAATTATTATTGCCATATCACTGAACACGCTTTAAATTGTAGTACATTATTGTAATTATTTCCATAACCACAAGTTGTTCACTTTGTACGTCCATGGTTCCTATCCTTAAACCTGTTGGGTATGCTTGTTCCACGACCCAATGATTATTTATAGAATCATCATTATTTAGGATAAAAATGTTCATAGAAACGGGAGTGAAGATGCCTGACTCCAAAGCCTTAATACACCACTTTGAAAAACCGCTCTTTACGTTGGAAAGCGGCCTTTTAACTATTATCGGTTGTGTATCAATTCTTGAAACCATATGTGAAGAATTTATATCACCACCAGGAAGATAAGATTGAAGTTGATAACTAATACCTAACCCTTCAACAGAGTAAAAATACTCATTATCATCTGTTATTCCGTCAATCTTAATTTGAAAAGACCCACCAGGTGATAGAATAATATCTTCTGGCATAATCAACTAATGTATAGAAGTTAGAATACCTGATATCTCAAATATTATATGTATAAAATCATCTTTATCAAGTTCTATACTTCCACTTTTAACAATACAATCATTGATAGTAACCGTTTCTACTACATCATCATTCAAAAATGAATTTATTGTAGCTACAGCCGGTGTAAAATCCTTGGTTAATACAGAATCTACTATTGCTTTTACTTCCGTTAACAATTTCTTTCCTGCATCATTGTTCATTGGAATATATGTTACTTTAAATGTCACAATTTCTTCCTTATCATTCATGTAATAATTAAGATGCGCTTTCTCTTTCGTTAAAAACACTTCATTAACCTTTCCTTCTGTGATATTTGGAATATCTATATCGACTACCATACAAGCAGTATCTGTAAATTTACTTGTTATTGGATCGTATGTTAATGATTTATATGTTACTTCTGCCATAACTAGTTCTCTATTTTAAACGTTAAAGGATCAAATATTTCAAATTCAGCCATATAGCTAATAAATTCATTACCTTTTTTTGTAGGTAATGTTTTTATCTCTTTTATATACCCACTGAAAGAAAGACTTAAAAATTGTTGTTCTCCAGGATCTTTACATGTTATGACTATTGATTCACAATAATCAGCAGGTTTTTTTGCTGCATTTATCGCCTTTTTCTTATCTTGCAAAAATTTAATAGTATCATCTTGTTTCCCATCATTAGTTTGGGTAACTATTACATAGAAATCACCATCTTGGCGCACAGATACACCTTTTCTAAGCAAATAACCATTTGAATGAGAAGGAGCCATACACTTTTCAAACTGTGTACTATTATCATTTTTTATAGACGCTTTAAAATCAGCGATATTTAAACTTGTACCTCCGTATGTTATATCTACGAAAGCCGGTACTAATGTTTCTGCCATATTCTACTACATTTAAATAAACATTTATGCTTCTCCCATTTTCTGTTCAAAACTAATAACAATAAATTCTGCAGGTCTAGATGGAGCAGCCTTAACACTTATTCTCATGATCCCTTCATTTATATCATTCTGCGTCATTGTCTCACCTATGCCACACCCAACATCAAATGCTTCTGATGGAGATGTTCCGACTAAAGCACCTTGTCTCCACAAATTAGTTAAAAAGTTACTAATCGTAGCTTTAACAACAGACCACGTAATTGGAACATTAGGTTTGAAAACAACAGAAAATGCAGCATTTTTTATTGATTGTTCTATAACTATAAACAATCTCCTCACGTTTATATACTTCCATTCAACACTATTACCTGCCAAAGTCCTCGCTCCCCAAACAATAGCTGAACCTCTACCTCTAAAAGCTCTAATTGCATTAATCGACTTACCACTTATAGCATCAACGTTAAGATTTTCTTGTTCCTTATGCGTTATCTTAACAGCAGGAGCTATTACTGAATTAAGATTCTTATTAGCTGGAGCGATCCAAACACCCTGAGCACGATCTGTACGTGTATACAACCCAGCCATACCAGGAGCAGCTGGCAACACACTAAGTTTATCTGCAATGGTTTTTTTCAGAAGTTTATATTCTGGGCAACCATTTAACCCTGCATCCCAATATTTTTTTTCTTTTTCATTGTCAGCTTTTATGAGGTTATCCAACGCAGTTTGAAACTTACTATCGATTATATCTTTTAAAGACTCAAGATTGAAAAAAGAATAATTTATACTATTCATTGTTATAATGCTTGTTTTCACCCAAGGATAATAACACGCACCGTAACTTAAATTATCCAAACCGATATTCTCTCTAAACCTCGTCACATATTTATTCTTATCTGTTCCCAATGGCTGTTCCACATTAGCTCCCCATATATCAAACAAAGCAACTTTATCCATATGTTCCGCACAATGTTGTAATGCGTATGTCTGAACTGAATAATAAGAAGAATCTTCCTCGTTTAACAATAAACTATCTGGCATCAAAAGCATTGTAGGCATTTCTTCACCTTCTAATAAGTCTATTCCCCTTTTAAATACGTCAGGACTTATTTCTAACTCATCTAGATTGGATCCGTACTGTCCTATCGATATGATGTAACAATCTGAGCCGCCATTATCAAAAAATAACTTCAATGAATTGTACAAATAAAATTTGGATTTTTCACTTTGTTTCAATACATAATCGACCCCATTAATATTAACATCTACTTCACCATTTTCTGGATCTACATTCTCAACGGTAAACACTGGTTTTGGTGCACCACCAAAGAATATCTCATATTCAGATAATGAACTTATTTGCACTGGCTTCATGTGGAAAGATTTCCCATTTATAGAGGCACGTTCTGTATAACCTATGAACACAGGTACTGCAGTTGCTACTTGCACAACAGCATTTGCTCCGCTGTCTTTCTCGACAATATATACACCCGGAGTCTTTAAATTTTCTGGCATAACAATAAAAACTGTAAAATTCTACACATAATAGAAAACATCACTAATATACCTACCATCTGAAGAAATTCTATCATATGAGAAAGGCGCAGGAAGAGCTATTCTAGTATTGTCATGTAAACAAGCCGATACGTCGTAATAACCATTTTCTCGCAAGATAATAGGATCTTCGCTACTATACAAAGTCCAACCATCATTTTGAGCCCCCATATTAGTAAAATTATACTTAAAATTATTTATTTCAAAATATTTTATTTCACTTTTTTTTTTTGATCTAAAATTAATATGATAAAACCAATAACTAGAAATAGACTTTAGATTTATGAAATACTCAAAATTATCGCATTTTTCTTGTAATGACATGTCGATATTTATGATTCCAAATGTATTTTTTGTGGATGTTAACTGACTTACATTTATTCTAGGTAATGAATTAAAAATTTTAACATTAGTGTCCTCTTCAAGTTGAAGATCATCGCATAGTAAAGAATTATTGCCACGATTATTATAAAATGAATAAAACTTATTTGGTACAATTTTGATAAAATTAAAAATATTTGTATCGTTGAGACTAATTTGGAAACGAAAAATTTTATCTCTTATTTTATTATTGAAACATGTTTCAATATCATTAATCCCTTTTATTAACCAAATAAGATCATATCCGCTTCCATTGCTTATGAGACTTAAAGAATATTGTTTAAATAATAACGATGTTTCTTTTGTTGGATTAATAGAGAAATTGATAAAATTATCACTATTACTATATTCAGTTTTTATCCTTATTGAAAAAATTTTTTTTACAGGTTCCATGAAGTTTAGATACAAAACAAAAGTACAAATATACTCGATTATATGAAATCTACCACAATGTAAAAAAACGTAATTAACTAATATCACTTATTATGACATTAATTTTGTCGTCTCTACATTCAACATCTACGTTTATATGTTCATGATTAATACTTCCATTTTTCAAGTATTCTATTACGCTGTCCATTATTTCAGTTGATATAAATTTTCTTAAATATTTTACTCCAGATTCCTCGCTACATCCATTATTACAAAGAAAAATTTCTACATTATTCGAAAAATCAACAACACAACCTTTATTTCTATAATCTTCTTTTATTACTAGTAATTCATTCTTTACTATTGTGGATATATCACTTTTTTTTAAATGATCAAATTTTAATATTAAATCAAAAAAATCAAATATTTCCCTTAAATTAACATCATCAGTGTAATATTCTGCGTCACAACTTTTATTTTTATTAAAACCAATCATATTCGCACATGCCTTAACGGTATTTATTACAATGAGCAAAACATTTTTACAAGACACCTTGTTATTGAAACTATCGACTATATACCCATTTTTTAAAAAACAAGAAAAACGATCTACGAAGTAATTATTATGTGAACTACTGAAATTGTCCATTACTATACAACAATATGGATTTTCCTTTATTCTACTTGCCAAAAGACATTCTTTCCCTGTATTAAAGTCCCCAAATAGATCCAAAACACTACCGTTCGATGAATAATCAGACACATTGATGTACAAACAATGTTCTTTTTTTTCGAAAAATTTTTGTTGAACTAATTCGGACAAATATGTCTTCCCAACACCAGATGGTCCAGTAAATAATATACACGCAATAAAATTCTCGTTCTTATCTTTTGTTTTATTATTTCCAATTTTTTGTAAAATCAAGTTCACCAACATCTTTATGTTTTCATCTTGTCCTAATACTTTCTTTTTCAAAAAATCTATGACCTCCTCGCATTTATGTTTAGTATCACCCAAAATTATATCAATAGGAACATTACTGTACCTCGATACTGTCTCAAGTACATCACTTTTTTTTATTTGTTTTTTTTCGCTATTACTCTTATACTTCTCCAGTTCCTCTTTTTTTTCTATCATTAAATCCCTAAATATAGCAGCGTTTATAAACGACTTACGCTTTACTGATTCTATCTTCAACTGCATATATTTGTTTTTTTCTTCAAATAAAATTACCATTTCTTCACTCATCCCAGAATACTTGTCTCTCACCATAGCTCCAACAGAATCAAAAATATCTATCGCTTTATCCGGAAAATTTTTGCAAAAAATGTATTCATCAGCCATTTTAACACATTCTTTTAAAACTTCATCCGAATACTCAACAGAATAATATTTTTCATAACTTTGTCGTAAATTTCTCAACACTTCCAAAGTCTGTTCTTTCGATAACTGATTAACATATACATTCGTAAACCTCCTTGCAAGAGCTGGGTCTTTTTTCGCGAAAATATTGTAATATTCACTCGACGTTGTTGCCCCTATACAATGGAAATCTTCATGTGTCAAAATAGGCTTCAACATATTGCCCATATCATAGTTACCACCGATACTGCAAATATTGTGTATTTCATCAATGAAAAGTATACAATCTTTTTCTCTCAATATTTCTCCAATTACTCCATCTAATTTTTTCTCAAAATCTCCACGGTATTTACTCCCTGCTAGTAATTTTGTCAAGTCGAGACTAACAACTTTTTTATTTATTAATTGTCTCGGAATATTTCCAGTTACTATTCTATAAGCTAAACATTCTACAAGAGCTGTTTTGCCAACTCCAGGATCACCTATTAGCATAATATTCCCTTTAGTTTTTCGATTTAATTCACTAATTATTTTATTCAACACATCCAGTCTCAAAACTGTAGATGAAAAATATCCATTACTCGCTAAGCAAGTAAGATCAACACAATAACGCGATATGTATCCTAATTTATCAAACTTGTCAAACATGATTAGAACATAAAACAACTAATCGATTTACTGTTAATCATTCCTTTTATAGTATATTAACCTATAGTATAATTTTACAAAACAATACACGTTATATAAAGTTATTGAAATAAAATAACAAAACAAACAGATTACAGATTTTTCAACATCATATTTTAGGATATCAAACTAAAAAATTTTGTATTAGATCGTAATTTTATCACGTGTTTAAATGTTGATAACTATTTTTCTTTACGTTCTGTTTAATTTTTTACGCATTAATGAATATTAAGTTATCAACATTTTATAAAACTTATTTACACAATATATATCATAGATAAGGTTGTATTTTAATAGATTTTTACGTAATGTTAATTCTTTTTTCTTTTGTACAAAAGGGAATGCGCACTTTTTCAGTGTTTTCTTTCATTTAAAGCAAATATTGTCAAATCAAGTTATCAACATCTATATGTGTTGATAACTTGACTAATAAAATCAAATCTATTATATCGTGCTAGATACTTATTATAGTGGAATTTTTATTATTTGTGTTGTTTTTATTGTGCAAAACTAATTTTAGTACAGTACAAGATGATCAAAATGAAAATAAACACGGTGATTGTAGTAAAAAAGGAGTTTTGGCGATAAATGATGATCTTTATGAACATGTACACAAAAACTCTTACGATAAATATTCACACGACACATACTCAAATGATGAACTTATTGGTGGTATTAAAGATTTAATAAAAAAGGATATTGAAGGAGAGAAGTCCAATAGTTTCGATGGAGTTATAAAGTTTTATGCAGATAAGAAGGTGCAATCTTCGATAAACAAAAACACTCATATACTTTCTGGAAATGCTAGAATTGAATACGGTAAGAATTCTGTTATTGGTGATAAAATAAAATTAGATTTAAATGAAGGGCTTTTGCGTGGAATTGGTGGGCGTGTAAAAGGGAAAAAGATATTTGACCCACGCGTAATGATTCAATTGGGTGCACAGCAAATATATTCAGATAGATTTTTATACGGAATAAAGTCAAATAAAGGTCTATTGAAAAATGCTATTTCAAAGTACAATGATTTTCTCATTAGAGGGGCAAGTGTAAAAAAAGATTTTGATGATATTGTGTATGCCGAAAACGTATGTGTAACTACTTGCAATGCTACAAAACCGCATTTTGCTTTTATTCTTCACAAAGTTGGATATAAGCCGAATAAAAAGATTATTGCATCAAAAGCTCATTTGATGATAAATGGAACACTTATTCCAATTCCTTTTATGTTTGCTTATTGGTTTCCACAAAAGAAAAAATCAGGATTCATATATCCATCTACAGTTAATAGAGATAACCATGGTTTTTTTATAAAAGACTTAGGATACTATTTATATTGTAACGAATATATAGACTGCACAATAAAAGGATCAATTTATACAGACCTTTCTCTGTCTGGAAATATTGTTTCAAATTATATATTGAATGATGGTTTTAAGGGGAATATAGGTTTTTCGTTTTCAAGTTTTGCACACTTATTTAATACTCCTATTGATACAAATTCTTATCCTGTTGAATGGGGTTTTAAGTGGAATCATAGTACAACTAATAGCAAATATGGAGATTTTAGTGCTGATGTTGATATAAGGAGTGTTGACCCGAGTAATAGTGCCACGTCTAACGATGGAGATAAAAGAAAGAATTTTAGATCTAATATTAGTTATTCTAAAAATAAAGTTTTTAATATTTTTTTGTTTAAGGCCTTTACAGATTATAATAAAGATTTCTCAAATGGTTTAGAAGTTTTGCAAATTCCTCACGTAAATATAGGAATTGAACCTTTTTATCCATTTAAGTATATTAATTTATTGTGTAGTAAACTTTCAAGTCACGGAACTGCCATAGATGATAAGATTATTAGTATAACTCCAAGTTTTGATACATTATTCAAGGTCTCAAATGAAAAATTTGATGATGCAAAAGTTGTAAAAAAACCATATGAAAGAGATGAAAAAAAAAAACAAATTGAAGGGGCAATTATCACAAATAATGTGGATGATTTGAGAAAAGTTTTAGAGAAGGCTTCTGGCGGTTTTAAATTATATCTACCATGCGAATTCAATGTAAAACTGTTTAAAGGTATTGACGTGTCACTATTTTTCAATCATACAGAAAGATTGTGTAATGGTAAGAAGGGAGATAATTTTTTTCATAGGGTATATGATTGGAATTGTGGGTGTAATGTTAATACGACATTGTATAGTGGTATTGTAGCTTTTAATCCAAGCAATATTATTAATTTTTTAAGTATTTCAAATGTTAGACACAAAGTTAGTCCATCTTTATCTTTTACTTATTCTCCTGGATATAAAGAAAAAAGAGATTGGTACGAACCTGTCGGGTCTGGAGATAATTATAAGGATCTTTTTATGAGATCTGCATTCGGTAATGCCCCTGCTTATACCACTGGAATTTTAAATTTTGGTGTAGGTAATGTTATCGAAGCGAAAATATTAAAAAACAAAAAGAGTAATGTGTTGCAAATATTGAAGTTTGACATCAATAGCGGTTATGATTTTCTTTCAGAAGAATGTAATTGGAAGGATATAAAATTGAATGCTCAACCAAATTTGGGATTTTTTGACGTTACATGTAGTGCTACTTTTGATATGTATGCTTACAGAGAACATCCAACTGATGGTAGAAAGTGTTTAATAAAAGACAATCATTTTAATGAAGTCATGGGTATTGTTTTCCCAAATCTAATGGATTTTTCATTTAATGTTGCTATTCCTTTAAAAAAATCAGAAAAAGAAAAAAAGAATGAAAATGAGAATGAAAACAATTTTATTAATAGGGATGTTGTGTTTGGTAAAAGACGATACTCTGAGTTTTACATTTGGAAAACAATGAATTTATCCATCACGTATAGGTATGATTTTTCTTGGGATCCCAAGAAAAATGTGGAATTATTAGGATTTGGAATGCGTGTTCAAGAAAAAGAAAGATACAAAATTGTCAATAAATTAGGGTTGACATCTGATTTTAAGTTAACTAAATATAGTGACATATCTATAAGCATATACCTTGATTTTCAGAAAAAGAGTTTCACTACAGTATCTTTCTCTTATAAAAGAGATTTGCATTGTTGGACTTTTAGTTTCAGTTTGAATATAGATGAAGACAAGTATTCTATTAGTTGCGAACTTTTGCCTAAATCCAGTGCTCTACACGCCATTAAAGTTCCATATGATCAGACACATGGAAGACTTTAACAATTTTAATCTCAACAGAAATGTAACACTCCACCGATATCGATCGTGTGATTCTAGAAGGAATCGAACCTTCAATCTACTGCTTAGAAGGCAGTCGCTTTATCCAGTTGAGCTATAGAATCATATAATTAATCTCTGTATAAAATATTAATATTTTCGAGGTCAGTAAAACCTTTTTTTTTATATAATTCAATAACCGTATCCACTACCATTTGTGGCGAAATTTTTATGTTTTTAAGTATTTTTACATTCTCGTTTTCGATAATTTTTTCGGGAATGTTACATCCATGACATTGTATTACTATTGCTTTTCGTCTTTTCAATACTGATTCCAAATTCTTATCATTTATTGAATTTAATGTTATGTCTTTTTCGTCGATATTTTTCAAATCACAATATGTTTTTCCTTGAATATAAATGATTGAACAATATGTTACATCATTAATGTTCAATAAGCTGCGAGCAAAATTGACAAGACTTTCTAGTATATTGAAGACTATCATTTTTATACCTAAAGCCTGACATATTCCAATCACTGAAGATACTCCAACCTTAATACCAGTATATGACCCAGGACCACTAGAAACAGCAGCAGTTACTAATTCTGATACGTTAATACCACATACCTTAAACAAATGCTCAATTTCATGAACCAACGTGTCAGAACTAAAACGTATGCGTCTAAGTGAAATACTCCCTAATATCAACCCACAAATATCACACAATATCACGTGACACAACTCAGATGATGTTTCAATACACAATATACACTGCCGATGTTCTTCTACTTTTCCAGATTGAACCATTTAGATTGTGATAAATTAATGCTGTTGTTCTCAGGAAACCCATTTACACGTTTACCCACAAGTCTCAAAGCAGGAGTGCACACCATAGGTATGACGGCACAATCATTCATTGCTAATATTACAATCTGATCCTGTAAGAGAAGGTTCTTATCAATACTTTGTGCAACTTTAGATAATGCCGACAAATTATCAATTTCTCCATTCGCATATCTTCCAAAGTTTGTACTAGAATGACTCACGAGTAGATCAGTAAATGAAGATGACAAGTTATAATCAGCAGCCCAAGCTGATCTAAATATCTCATACTTCCCATCGTCCATATTCTGCAAGAAAACCTTCCACTCATCAAAGTGTAAAGTACATTCAATCAATCCGTTTGAGTTAGTATTCAACATATCCTGTATCAAATCAGCCATGTTCTTGTAAATTTCACCTGTTGGGAACGCCAACTCAAAAACTAATGGTTTCTCTTTACTGTACCCACACTCCAATAACAACGACTGAGCTTTTCTATTTCTCTCATCTTGGGAACACTCTATAAAATCTGACAAATCAGTCTTTTTGTGTATGTCACTAAACCTTTTATCACACATATTCTCGGGAACAGGACTATACGAAACAGAAGCCCCCCTAAAAACCCCATCAACCAATTGTTGTCTGTCAATCAACATATAAATAGCTTTTCTTACCCTGACGTCTTTAAATTTTTCTCTCTTAAAATTAAAAGCTATCCTTTCCTGTCCAAGTGTACTATACACAAAAAACCTACGCTTCCCACTACTGTTAAAAATCTTCTCATACTCACTAATAGGTTTACTAGGCAATTTGTAATAACTTATGTCCTCTTCACCTGCAACAAAAGATTGATAATCAGCAGAAACATCATTTATCATTAAAAATCTCACCTTAGGAATACTAACATTACTTTTATCCCAATAAAATTCACTCTTTTTTAAATCTATGTACCCATTTGAAATGTGCTGGACCAATTCATATGGCCCATTACTTACAATATTTCCATCATTAGTCCACGCTAAACCATACTTTTCAACACATCCCTGCGGAATTGGGAAAAAAGCAGTCATTGTCAAATAATCCAAAAACTCTGGGTTAGGGTGTTCCATCTCTATCTTCAATGTGTAGTCGTCAACAGCATAAACACCCAGCGATTCTGGTTCCTTATCTCCACTCCTGATATCTTTCGCATTCCTTATAGACATGAACTGCTCAATGTAATATTTAGTAAGTGTTGAAGGTGTAACAGAACGCCTGTAAGAATAAACATAATCGTCTGCTGTGACAGGCAATCCGTTAGACCACTTTGCATTTTTCCTTAAATTAAAAGTATAAACTAATCCGTCTTCGGAAACTGTCCAATTCTCAGCACCAGTCGACACTAAGTGCATGTTCTTATCGTAACCAACTAGTCCTTCAAATAAGTCAAGAATAACTCTCCATGAGACATTATCTCCGTTTTGTTGAGGATCTAACGTAGCAACATCACTACCAATGTTTTCGAACAATGTATCATTCGGTAAAGAACTACCACCCTTACCTCTTATTTTAAACAAGTAAAAACAAATGGGAAATAATACAGCCACTACCACAATAGGCATTTTCTTTACTCTCATATATTATTATAGAAATGTTTGGCGTTATTGAAAAATTTTTATGTGAGATTTGATATTTTTATAGCTAAGCAGTAAAATTTGATTCATTGAAAGTTTGAATATTTTTCCATTTTTTACTGAAATGTTTTTTTGTCTTGTATTGTTTAACGTTATTCGGTGATAAAACGTTCTGTTATCTAACTCCTACAAAAAAATGAATTAGCTTAATGTCTTTTTGAATGTTTTTCCCATTGAAACAAGGATTGTTTTTACGCTTTTTAGATCATGTAGTAGTCTGCTTTTACTTTTTGTTTCTTTTTTTATATTATTTCTTGCACCATTGATGGTGTAACATCGTTCCTTTATCAGAGTTATAATGCTTTTTATTTTGGTTATATCATCGATTGTGTACATTCTTCTCTTATTTTTTATCAGTGGTCTTATCTCTTTGAATTGCTTTTCCCAATATCGTAGTGCGGAACTATTGACTCGTAATATCTTAGAAACTTCGCCTATAGAATAATATCGTTGCAATGCACCCGATTTTCCATTCATACAACAAAAATACGTCAAACCACACAACTTAAAATAAATAATGATAAAAGGATAGAAAATAATACCGAAACAAGAAGGATGCTGACTACAAACAAGGACAATTTTTATTGCTTTTCTCCTTCTTGCCCTTCTTCCCGATCTTACTTTTAAGTTCAGATCCTTTCGATTTAAGTTTTTTATTAGTAATTTCATCGTTAAAATCATCTTTCATCTCGATCTCCGTAGTATTATTCTCCAACTTACTGTCCTTCATATTTCCACAAGCAACAACTAATCCGTATGTTGCCAACACTCCACAAATGAAGTGTCCTATTTTATTTGTCTTCATAATCGTAATTTCTACAACCATGATAAATAAATACAAATATTTTAGGAAAATAGTTTAGAATAATTAGGATTGTTCGAGATAATACAATTTTTTTTGTTTTTTGATGTCATAATTGACAAATGAAATTAAATATGTTTTTGCTAATTTGTTGTCTGTTGATATTTTTGTTATTTTTTGGTAATTGTTTATGCTTTTGATTTAAACTTGGTTGGGAAGATATTAGCAAATATATATGATTACATTGGATGTGTTGTAATAGTTCAGATTTGCTTTGGTATGTTGTAGTTATTTGAAGTGATATGAAACGCGAAATTGTTTTTGACAATGTGAGGAAAAAGAATGTCACGATTACTCCAGAAGAAAGAGTCAGACAATTTATTATTGATTATTTGATAGGTTTGTCATATCCAAAATCATTATTCAGGGTGGAAAAACAAGCGTGTAATGGTTTAAGGTGTAGACCTGATGTGGTTGTTTACGATACGTGTTGTAATCCCTTTATTCTCGTTGAGTGTAAATCTTCAAATGTTGAAATAACCGAAGATACAATTTGGCAAGTCATGAAGTACAATAGAAAATTGAAGGCCAAGTATATCGTAGTAACTAACGGTATATCTACATATTGTTGGAAATTGAGTGGCGGTACGTATGTTTCTTCTAATGTTCCACAATTTAGCTGATATGTTATCGATTATCAAACGATATGATTCTATAACGTTAATTTTATGGCTAAGTTTGGTCGTATTTGGAATCGTTAACATATATTCGACGGAATATTTACATTCGAACAGTTTATGGCTAAAGCAATGTTTGTGGTTCGGGGTCAGTTTGCTGTGTTTTTTTTTGATGACGTTTATTGACGGTAAACTGTATATTAAACTAGCTTATATTATTTTCTTTTTTTCAATTCTTATAATGATTTTTACACTATTACTAGGACATGGGGTTAGAGGACATAGATCTTGGATTAAATTTGGACAAGTGTATATACAACCAAGTGAATTTTTGAAGTTGACATGTTCATTAGCAATATCTAGGAAGTTAGATAATTGTAAGATTAGTTTTTCTCTTAAAGACAGAATGCATCAATTGATTATTTTATTCACATCTGTTGGGAGTGTTTTGTTGCAAAATGATTTTGGTTCAGCATTTACGTTTTTAAGTTTTTTTCTTTTGTTTTTTATTTACGGATTATCGGTTGTTGCTATTTTATTAATGTTTTATTTTTTAGTTCTATTGTTACTTGTTGTCATATTTCCAACGAATGTTATACTGGTAAGTGTTTGTTTTTGTGGATGTGTGACCATGTTTTTGTTGGATAATAGAATTAAGTTTATACTGTTTTTTGTTACAACATTGTCTGCTATATTTTTTTGTGACTACGTCAAGAATAACGTATTTAAACCATATCACGTTGATAGGATTAGAGGTGTTTTTAGTAACGATAAAGATAAACTAGGAAAAAAATGGAATATTTTGCAGTCAAAGATAGCTATCGGGTCTGGTGGAATGATGGGAAAAGGTTTTCTCAATGGTACGCAAACAAAATATGGTTTTTTACCATCACGATCTACTGATTTTATTTTTTGTTCAGTATGTGAGGAATTCGGGTTTGTCGGAGTGGCTGTGTTAATACTTGTCTATTTATTATTATTTTTTAGACTTAATTTAATTGCGGAAAGACAAAAATATAGATTTGCACATGTGTTTGCATATTGTACGTTGTGTGTCATTTTTTTCTGTTTTCTTACTAACGTGAGTATGGTGGTTGGGTTGTTTCCTATCATAGGGATTCCATTGCCTTTCATTAGCTATGGTGGATCATCTTTATTATCATTATCTATCATGATATTTATCACTCTATATTTTGATTCTTTGCGTAACGATACAGTAATATAATAGTATATTTATACTATTATGCGTAATTTACTATTTATGGATAGGTCAATTTATTACGTATTTATTGCTATTATGTGTTTGAATTCCATTAACAGTACACTTAGTAACGAAATAAATTCATTTCAAGAGGATGGTATAATTGAATCTGAAAAAGATCAGGATCAAGAAGATGAAATTATTTCTAGTGAGAATAATGATAACGTTACTCTAGGGGACAATAATTGGTTGTCTATCGGATGGGGAGGAGTAAATGGTAGAGCGTTTTTAGGATGTTGTGGTACAGGTACTGGTAAAGGTATTTTTTTAACGTCTCTTTTTAATATCAATTTCTCATATATGTGTTGGTTTAATGAACATGTAGGGATTGTTTGTCGTGTCGCTTTAATGGGAAACGCATTCATAAAACTCATGAAACCTGAAAGTTGTGAAATTCCATCATTATTAGAACCTGGAATAGGAATTAGATGGAGTTATAATGGTAGAGGAGGTAGTAATAGATCTAGTGGTGTATGTTACAGTGGAGGAGTGATGATTAGTGTTCCATGGATTTCATTTAGTTCTAAGAAGGGAATGGTTAGTAAAATGGAAGAAAAAAGTAATGTTTTTAAAACAGTTACAAATATGCAAGGAGTGAATTTTCAGTTCGAATATTTTGGGATCAACGTAGGATTGACTTTGTTGGAGATAATTACTCCTAATAATTCTAGTTTTGAAATAAAATTTGGATGCCTTGATTTGGGAATGTTATGTTATGTTTTTTCAAATGTAAAAAATAAAAAAATGGAGGAGGCACTTAGAAGGTTGGGTACCTCAAACTTTTTTTTCACTGGAGTGACGTTTAGTAAAATATGGACATTCTCAACCTAAAAAAATAACAATCGAACGTATACTAATAGACGAAAGGGATATCTATTCATTTCCCGATTTAATACGACAAACTGCACATTTCACGATGATATATTTCACGATAATGCAAATAACAGCTGCCATTAAAAGCATTGCTCCTATACCGAACATTCTTTGCGCAAATTCTTCATCAATGCTATTGTACCAATACCCCACCATGGAAACAAAAAAATCGAATAGTACCAAAACATCTGCACATACACTAAATATTATCGTCCACTTACTACATCTACCAACATTACCCATAATTTAGTATATGAAAATATTTTATAAAAAACTAGTATTGAATTTTTATGACAAGAATTAGAACACGATTTGCTCCCAGTCCAACTGGCATGTTACACCTCGGAGGAATAAGAACAGCGTTATATAACTATTTATTAGCTAAAAAGTACAATGGGAACTTTATTCTAAGAATAGAGGATACGGATCGAACGCGTTTTGTTGAAGGAGCAGAACAGTATATAATAGATTCTCTGAAATGGCTGAATATAATTCCAGACGAAGGGGTAGTGAATGGAGGTCCTCATGAACCTTATCGTCAGTCATTAAGAAAGGATATCTACAAAAAATATGCAGAAATATTAGTAAAAAATGGACATGCTTATTATGCCTTTGATACGTCAGAAGAACTTGATAAAATGCATAAAAATTTAACATTAGAAGGTATTGCTAATCCGCAATATGATGCTAATAGTCGTAGTTTAATGAAAAACTCGTTAACGTTGTCAAGTGATGAGGTACAGTCCAGAATCAGTAATGGAGAACCGTATGTGATTAGATTTATGACACCCAATAATGAGGTCATAAGATTTCATGATCAAGTTAGAGGGTGGATAAAAGTGGATTCATCTGTCCTAGATGATAAAGTATTATTGAAGTCAGACGGGATGGCAACATACCATCTTGCAAGTATTGTGGACGATTATTTGATGAATATTTCTCATGTGATACGTGGTGAAGAGTGGTTACCATCAGCTCCACTGCATATCCTCATGTATAAAGCATTTGGGTGGGAAGATGTAATGCCTAAGTTTGTTCATTTACCTTTATTGTTGAAGCCAGAGGGACAAGGGAAATTAAGTAAAAGAGATGCTGAAGAGCATGGTTTCCCTATATTCCCATTATCTTGGGTAGATTCACAAAGTGGGAAAACTATTGTTGGTTTTAGGGAATTAGGATATCTGCCAGAAGCTGTTGTTAATTTTTTAGCATTGATGGGATGGAATCCCGGTGGAGATAAAGAACTTTTCTCAATGGATGAATTAGTAAATGATTTTTCGTTAGAAAGACTTGGAAAGTCTGGAGCCAGATTTAATATAAAAAAGGCAGAATGGTTTAATCATCAGTACATAAAGAGTAAAAGCAATGATGATTTAAAACCATACATAAAGACTGAACTGGTAAAATTGAACATTACGTGTGATGATTCCAAAATTGATAAAGTGTGTGAACTAGTTAAAGAAAGGTCTAATTTCGTGGGCGATATATGGATGCACGCTAAATTGTTTTTTGTTGAGCCAGAAGAGTATGAAAAAGATCAGTTCTCATCCGATGCTTTTGATTTTATAAAGAAATACATTAGCATCGTGAGTGATGGCAAATGGATATATGAAATTTTACATGACACAATGAATCGAATGTTGATTGATCACGGGTATAAACTTAAGGACATTATGCCAACATTCAGAATAATCCTATTTGGAGAACATAATGGCCCGGATGTTATTCGGAGTATGATAATTCTTGGCAGAGATGAGGTTATTAAAAGGGTAGATAATTTGATTCTTAAGCTCTAATTTTGTTTTTTTTACAAGTATGAAGTTTGCAATATTTTAATTATGCTTTTGCACGGGGTGTGTATATTTATCGTCGCTCTTATAATCAGTTTGTACAGAAAGATAAATATCGGAATTCTATTGCTATCAGGATTGTTTATTTACTCTATTATTCTCAGGAATCCAGTTTCGGAACCTCCACTTGATTTGGTGTTAATTATATTGTCATGTCTTATTGGCTCCAACACGTTAGCAGTAGTAGGTGGTTACAATATTATCGCAAATAAATTTGAAAAAATGATAATAAAACATCCACGATATACAATAGTTATTGCGACATTTGCGTCTTACTTTTTAGTTATCTTTTCTGGAACATCGTATTCTGCTCTAGTAATTATGCCAGTGATAGCAAGTATAGCACAAAAAGTTGGTAGTTCACCACCAAGAGCGCTAGTGTGTTGTACCATTGCGGCAAATAGTGGATCTTTATGTAGCCCAATATCAGCTCCAATGTCTGCTTTAAAAAATGCATTAGAACCTTTTAATATCTCACTTACCACAATAACGTTAGTAATGTTTATTTCAACATTTAGCGGAATAAGCGCTATGTGTTTCTACAATACAATTGCAGATAAAAAAGAAAAAAAAGAGAGGAATGTTACAAACAACAGTGTCGTGACAAATGAAATAAAAAATAATGTTAAAATGTCAATACTGTTGTTTGCTTGCGGTATTTTGATAATCTTTATTTCTGGAATATTTTCACAAATAAGGAGTGTGGGAGACAATGAAGTTAAAACATCGTGGATTATGGCAATGATTATGTTCAGTACATCAGTACTGATACTTCTGTTAAATAAGAACATCAAGATGACAGATGTTTTTAAACAAGAGTCTTTTGTAGCTGGTGTTAATGCAATAGTAATTATTCTCGGAGTTACATGGTTCGCAAATACTATTGTTTCCAATAATAGAAATTTTATATTTGACGTCACACATCAATTATTAACATCACATGAGTACGTATTTGGTCTTACGTTATTTCTTGCATCCGTCTTTATGTCAAGTCATACTGCAGCGATATCTACAATACATCCAATAGCTGTTTTATCTGGCATGGATCCGTTAACGATACTCTCTTTTACACCGATGGGAGATGGGATATACGTTATTGCTATATCTGGGATATTCTCCTACGCAATGAGTTGTGATAATACTGGTACCCTCCGTCTAGGGAAATTCTTTATAAATAATAGTTTTGTTGCGTCAGGTTTAATTACAACTACCGTATCTACACTGGTTGCACAATTAGTAGTCTGTATTCTCAGAATGGTATGTTAACCGTCATATCTCAAATTTTGAGTGCATTCGAAAGGACTCGAACCTTTAACCTGCGGATCCGAAGTCCGTTATTCTATCCAATTGAACTACGAATGCGTTAACTGATGCTACCCAAGGTTGATGAATACTCCCACTTCTATTGGAACGTATAACATTTTTTCAAAACTAACTTCAATACCAGTATCAGAGTTTCCTTTTTCTTTAAATTTATAGTTTTTTTCAGTAAACAATGGTGAGCAACATCTTATAAAACCTCCTATTTTGTTATATCCAATAATAATCTCTCCAAAAGCGATCCATGGACGCAAAGTACCATCTTCATTAATAATGCCTTTTTTTTTAATAACAGATCCATGCACATTAATGTCATACTCGATATTGTTCCATGGTAAACTAGATTTGAATGGATTTATATCAGAAATAATTCCTCCTCCGATATTCAACGAAATGAAAAATTTACTCATTATATCAACAGGATCACTATAAAAAGACAAGTTTAACATTCCCATAATTTGCAAATATTCGAAATGTACATTCTTTTTTTTATTCATATCAGCTCCACCTTCACCAGCACCTGCATCTGCATCTGTTTTATTCGAATAACTTCTTGAAAACTCACTAATTCCTATTCTCGGTCCAAACCCCACAGAAAAATGACCATGATTAAATTGTCGTGAAAATAGTAGAGATACATGTGAATTCTTCAAAAGCTTTAATACAAATCTAGAGAACTGATTTCCCGGATCGTCATCGACAATCAACCATTTTAGCCTGCTTTTAATGTTTAGTCCATTGTCTAGTATTAATGGAAATGACATTATACCTAAGCTAACAGTTGGCATTATGTAGTACCTTTTACTGGGTTTTTGGGTAATTATTTCTACCTCATTGAGGAGATCAGGATTCTTAATAATATCGTCAATTGACTTTTGATTTCCTACTTTATTATCTTCTACATTACCTTTCACTTTAGGAATATCATCGTTTTTATGAATTGACTGTTCTTTCGTGCATAATGTAAAAAAGAACAATACAAATAACTTTAAGTATAAACTATTAAACACCATAGTATTAATTCCGATAAAAAATGATTACTTCCATATCATGATAGTAATCGCAATAAAAAAAATTGATTGCAGTTATAGGATGATATGATCGTTATGAGGTCTTAATTTAAAGAATCACCAACTTTTAAGTAAATTTTGTGAAAGTGGATCAAACAGGTTGTTGCTTTATGGTCAATTCATCATAATTTGTTCTTGAAAATTTTAGTTTTATTTGTTTATGGAAACAAAAAGTAAAATTGCTGCATTGGTGGCGGTTGTTGGCGCACAGATTAATTCAAGTGGGTGTGATCCTTTTGGGGATTGCAATAAGAGAAATGGACAAGAGGGCAGTGAACATCCGGATTTTTCTTGTGAATCTAATTTGATTAATAGTAGTAGCGAGAGAGATCAATTGGGGGAAGGAATGGGGGTTGTCAAAGACGATCAAGTTATCGAACAAGCCGATCAAGAAGGTACAAAAGATACAGTTGAAAGTACCAAAGAAAGGATGCGAAAGAGTAATGAAAATTTTGAGATGAAGAAGACAGAACTTAGAAATGGTTTCGAGGATAAAAAACGAAAATTGTTCGAGAAGTCTGAAGAAAACAATAGAATAATGGAAGAGGATAAAAGGAAAAATTTTGAAGAAATCAATAGGAAGGCAGAAGAACGAAAAAAGTTATTGGATAGTCTTTTAAATAATCTGGGTGCGGATATTAAAAGTAAATAATCTGGGTGCGGATATTAAAAGTAAAGATAAGAAATAGTTGTGAAGTTTGTTATTTGGTGCTGGTAGTGTAGTGGTTCTACAGTGGTAGTGTGATAGTTACGACTTTCGCACTAGAGATCGGAGTTTTTGTGCGGGTTTTTAGGTTTCATTTATTAAATTTGTTCCCATAAAAATGGTGGGAAGACGTTTCTTTTGTAGTGTCGTGATAGTTTTATGACAAGTAGGTAATGCAATTAAAGTAAAAAAAATGCCTTCTTTGATGGCGGAAATACAAGATATTCATTATAACCGTAAAATTCAAGTGATGAAATGAAAAAATGACGTACTTTGCAATGCGGTTTGATACTTGAATATTCTGTCATTCATCCGATAATATCTGTAATGTTTTTTAATTCATTTACATATTTGTCGTACCAATCCTTTGTTACAGATGAATCACCATTTTCATATTCTTTTATTTTTTTATTTAAATCAATTATCTGATATCTACACTTTGTTCCAGCACCATTATCTTGCATATATATCGGTGTGTAATTGTACGAATCTAATGTGACTTTTCCATCAGTATGTTTTGTTATTTGTAGATTCAGGATTACAGAATCTTTTGTGTATTCCTTTATTTGCGCTGAACAGAAGTTACCAAGTGAATAAATCAAAAATCCATCCTTTGTTGTTCCATCTTCTAATGTAATTGTTCTTTTCTCCATTGGTTGAAGTACGTGTGGATGACTCCCTAGGATAATATCTGCACCATTTTCAAACAAGAAATCTGCTAAATCTTCCTGTTGGGGGCTTTGTTCTGTTTTATATTCAATGCCCCAGTGCATACTAACACATATCAAATCAGGACTTAAATCTTTAGCTCTTTGTATTTGCTTTTTAATTAACTTTTTATTAATTAGATTAACGCAATATTCTTTCCCTTTAGGGATCGGGATACCATTGGTTCCGTACGTATAAGATAGGAACGCAATCTTAATTCCACTTACGTTCTTAATGAGGATTGAATCCTTATCTTTTTGAGATTTAAAGGTACCTGTATGTGCAAATCCAAGTTCATCTAGTTTTTTAATTGTATTAATTAATCCACCGTATCCTGTATCCATACTATGGTTGTTTGATGTCGTTAAGACATCTACCCCTATATTCTTAATGGCTTCAGCAAGTTCTGGTGGAGAGTTAAATTTAGGGTATCCGCTATAAGCTTTATCATTACCACCAAATGTTGTCTCTAAATTTCCAATTGCAATATCTGCACCAGAAATATAGGATTCTATTTGTGAAAAAAAATGAGTAAAATCATACGATCCAGTTGATGGGTCGTAGGCATCTTGGTAATTAGGACAATGACACATTATATCGCCTATTGCTACCATGTTTATCGTAATATCCGGTACAGTAAATTTTTCGGTATTATCCTGATTATTATCATCTTTTGTTGACGTCGTGTCAGCTGAATACTTTGTGGAGTTTGATCCAATTAAGATAATAAATAATACTATTGATGTTAGATACATTCGCTTTATATTGAATAGTTTTTTGTTTTTTATATCAACATCTTCCTTTGTCAAACACATGGTCTATGATATAAAAATTTAGTTATACTACAAGAAGTTAGATAATATTTTTACGTTACGATAAATAGTGATATTCGTGTGTGAAAATTGTTGTAGTTCTTCAGAAAGTGTTACTGCGTAATGACGTGCCTACAGGGAGATTAGATATCAACTCATAGATATTAGTATGTAATGTATCGTGTTTAAGTATATCAATGATTCAACAATTCGGATAAAAGCTTAAATTCTTGAATAAATTTGTATCTACAGTTATCTATAGAAGCGAGGAGTAAAGTTGCCGTGTTAGTGATAGTTGTCGGCGTACAAATTAACATAAGTAGGTGTGGTTTTTTTTACATTTGTAGAAAAGGTGGACATGAGAAGAGTTTTGGTAATGTTATTCGCGATGAGGATACACTTACTATTAAAGAACCTACTGTTAATAATGGGTCTGAGGTAAAGAAGGACGAAAATGTGGGGAAGGAGCCGGAAGAAGGTTTATTTATGCCATATAACAAACTCTTTAGGGTGGATATGCCTATTGTTTTACCTGGCACTGAAGGAAAGTGTACAGTAAAAGTTACATACCATAGGGGTGATAGGGGGAGTGTTAATAAGGACAGTAAGGTTTATTGTGTAGGAGATTTTTGTGCTTGGAAGAAAGAGGGCATAGTAGAGATGAAGTACAGTGAGGAAGAGGATTTTTTTGATAATAAGCGATGTTGTTTCATTGGTAGTATTCCAGTTAAGCCTGGATGTTCTACGAGATATCTTTTCATTGTTGATGGTAAGCTGGATTATTCCAGTGATGGGGATAGCACTCGTGATGAACCATCGGGGATTGTTTTTAATAAGGTGAGTGTTGATCCAATGAAGTAAGTTTTCTAGAGTGTTTTATCTTATTTTTTTTAGTATTTTTTCCTTCTAAAAGGTTGTTTTTCTTGCGGGGATTGAGTAATGTTTTTTTTGCACTGATAGGTAAATGGTAGGTGGACATGATTTTGATGTAAAGTATTAAGTATGGGTAAACGCGTACTTACGGCTGTCCAATGTAGTGGAAAACTACACATAGGCAACGTAATGTCAGTTGTTTCACCAACTTTAGAATTGTCTAATGGTGATAGTAATGAGGTATTTATTTTTCTTGCTGATCTACACTCGTTAACAACGGTAAAGGATCCTAAAATACTGGACGAGTATAGGCGTAATGCTGCTGTGGTATGGCTTTCTTTAGGACTTGATACAGATAAGGTAGTATTTTATAGGCAATCGAAGGTTCGAGGAATATGTGAATTGACATGGATATTGAATTGTCTTACTCCATTCCCTATGTTGGCAAATGCTCATGCATTCAAGGACAAATCTAGTAATTTGTCGAATGTTAATGTAGGTTTATTTGATTATCCAGTGTTAATGGCTGCTGATATATTGATAGTTGGAGCTGAATATATTCCTGTTGGGAAGGACCAATTGCAACATATAGAAATTACAAGAGATATAGCTACGTTCTACAACAATCGATATGGTAATATGTTTACGTTACCTCAGGCATTGATTAATAGTAATTTGGAAATTATTCCGGGGATAGATGGACGAAAGATGAGTAAATCTTATGGTAATACGATAGATATATTTGTTGCTGAAAATGAATTAAAAAAAACTATAATGTCGATAAAAACAGATAGTAAATCCATTGATGAACCAAAGGATCCAGAAAATTGTACATTATTCAAGATATATAGTGCTGTTGCGGATAAAGAAGATGTAGAATCGCTGAGAGGAAGATATGTCAATGGTGGAATATCATATAAAGAGACCAAGGATATGTTATATGAGACCATAGTAACCAAGTTTGGGGAAGCGAGAAAGAAATATGACGATCTAATTAAAAATCGCGATTTTATAGATAGAATCTTTGTTGATGGAGAACGGAAAGTACAGGACATTGTTGATTGTAAATTATCAGAGATAAAAGGTGCAGTTATGTTATAGATGCCTCAATGGAGAAAGTGAACTTCTATGATTTAGATATCAGTGATTTAGAGAATGTTTTATCAAGTATACGTGTTGAACGTTATAGAACAAAGCAGTTATGGGTTGACGTTTATAGAAATGGGAAGAAGAGTTTTGACGAAATATCCACTTTATCAAATATTTTAAGGGATAATATTAGTGGAATAATATCATTGAAAAGACTTCAGGTTGTTGACATCAAGGAATCAGATGATGGAACTCAGAAAATTCTAATAATGTTAGATGACGGAAACTTTATAGAGTCAGTACTTATTCCACGAGGGGAATATTACGCTATATGTGTATCGTCGCAAGTTGGGTGCGCCATGGGATGTAAATTCTGTTGTACGGGTTATCATGGTTTTGAAAGAAATTTAACCGTCGGAGAAATTGTAGGGCAATACATGATTGCAAAAGACTTATTGTGTGATTGGCCTGTATCAAAAACATTACCTAAAAAGGTAAAAAATGTAGTCTTTATGGGGATGGGAGAACCTTTATTAAATTGTGAAAATGTGATTAAAGCAATAAAGGTATTATCTAATGACAGTGGATTAGGTGTGTCTCAACATCGTGTAACGGTATCGACATGTGGGATATTTAATAAGATAAAGTGTGTATCAGAGTGTTTAAATGTCAATTTAGCAATATCATTGCATGCAGCCAATGATGTGCTAAGATCCAAATTAATGCCGATAAACAGGAAGTATCCTCTCGATAAACTATTGTCGACGTGCAAAGAATATTGTAAAAACAGTGGGAAAATAATAACATTCGAATACATGTTGATAAATGATATAAACGATTCAATCAATGATGCAAAAGAATTAGTAAAGGTTCTAACAGGAATGAGATGTAAAATAAACCTAATAGCATTTAATGAATGGGAAAAATCCGGGTTTACTACTCCCCAAAAAGAGAAAATAAAAGAATTCGAAAATGTATTGAAAAAGAAGGGATACAATGTTTTTGTTAGATATTCATCTGGAAAAGACATTAATGCAGCGTGTGGACAGTTAAAAGCAAAGGTATACAATGGTACGCTTTATCGACAAAAATATAAACAATTCTATTCGATGTAAACTACTCTCCTCTATGTCCTCTTCTTTTCAACTAAAATGGGAGAAAGTAAGTCTCTAATCCCTCTCACTAAACAGACCAATTTTTACCGATAGATACTCTAATATTTGCAAGACATAACATACCAAAAATTTCCCAGCTAACACATCTCCCCAACGCTCTTCTAATATCAATTGCGGCATCTACTTCTCCAAAAAAACCTTTAGTATTAACCCATTCAAATGGAACCACAGAAATATTTGCTCCAATTTGAGCAATGTCGAAGTCTATTTCGAAGCCAGTATTACTAACATCAGCAAAACTTCCTCCCATTAAATTAACCATTACATTTCCACCGTAGTATGTGCCATTACTCCTACCTCCTCTACCATTGTAACTCCATCTAATTCCTACACCAAGTTGTAACATAGCAACAGCTGGATTATCATAACCGCTAATAAATGAATGATACGCATCTCCACACAGAATAGCTTTACCGACAAATCCCACATATTTATTGGGCCAATACGTACATGAAGACTTAACACTTAATAATGATGGAATTAAAAGACCTGAACCACTACCATCACACTTCATAGAACCAATACCTCCAAAAATAGTTCCAACACCCAGTCCTCTCCACGCAATAGAAACCCAACAATTACTTCTAGGAACAATACCACTTCTACTACTATCGTTCTCAGTATCTTTAAATTCAATTATATTATCTTCTCGAGAAGTCACACTATCGTCTATGAGTGTATCGGTAGAGTTTAAACAGAT
>CAMJVU010000008.1 GCA_946409305.1 uncultured Cytophagales bacterium | reverse complement strand
GCTTAATGGTAAAGATCTTGTTGAATTGTCTGAATTATTGAATGAGAAGGAAAATAAGAGGAAGGAATTGATAGAGAAGATAAAGAGTGTTGATTCTGAAGTGAATGAGGAAGAGCTTAATGGTAAAGATCTTGTTGAATTGTCTGAATTATTGAATGAGAAGGAAAATGAGAGGAAGGAATTGATAAAGAAGATAAATGAATTAAATAGTGATCTTAATGGTTTGGAGAATAAAAATATTGGTGAATTAGGCAAGATATTGGAGAAAGAGAAGGAGAGGAAAGTAGAAATAAAAGAATGTCATAATATTGAAAAAGAATACACTTTTTCGAAGAAATCGATTGGGGAAGGTGGTTGTGGAGAGGTTTATCTTTGCAAAAATATACGTACTGGTGGTTGTTTTGCTGCGAAGATTGTGACGCTGAAGACGAAGGATAAACATAATTGTGATCTTATGAAAAGAGAATTGAAAATTTTATCTTATTTGAAAAAGAAAGGTGTGAAAAAAGTTATGGGTTTTGTAGAATGTTGCGTTGTGAAAAATACCAAAAAGAATGGTAAAGAGGCAAATGATACATATTATGTTATTACTGAATATTATAAAGGTGGTGATTTGTATCATGCGTTTCCAAAAAAGATAAAAGATAAAAATGAGAGATGTAAAATCTGTTTGCAACTCATTGATGCGGTAAAATTACTTCATGATAATGGGATAGCACATAGGGATTTAAAACTTGAAAATGTTTTATTAGATAAGGATAATAATGTATTTATTTGTGATTTTGGGTTTAGCCGTTTTGTTGATGAAAAAGAAAGAGGTAATAGTTTATTAGGTACCTATGAATATATGTCAAAAAACTTAATTGAAGTTTGGGGGAAAAAAAAGGAGAGTAGGTGCTATCAATCTGACGATGTATGTGCCATTTCAGCAATGCTGTATGAGTTGATTAAGGGGGAATTCATTGATTATGAGAAATATTGTAAAAAAAAATATATATCAAAAGAAAAATCTGAATCGTTAAAAAAATTTAAGGAATCTATTTTGTCTGAGATACGTAGTGATAAAAAATTATCAGAATCAGTCAAAGAATTTTTTGAAAAAACTTTTTTTGTGGATGAGGAAAACATGTGGGATATGAATGACGTCGTTAATTCTGATTTTTATAAAGAACTTCAGGATGGGTCGGCAAAGAATTATTTTTCTTAGGACTGTTGTGTTTTGAATGATTGTCGGTTATGAACTAAGGGGTTGTGATACATGGTTGTGTCTAGTGACTTTTCTCTTTACTTTTAGACCTAGTTTTATGTTTTTTTATTTACTTATTATTCATAGGAGTCAATATTACAATCATGATTAAGTTTATCTATTCGTTTGAATAGTCCACATTTTGGCATATACAGAAGTTGGATCATTTAAGAGATCTTTAGGATTTCCACTTTCGATTATGATACCATTCTCAATTATAATTATACGGTCCATATTATTTACCATGTGTAATTTATGAGCTATAGATATTAGTGTTGGATGCGTTTCGTCTATTAACACGTCCAAAGCCTGATTCACCATGTTTTCTGTTATGGCATCTAGAGCAGAGGTTGCCTCATCTAACAAGAGTATGTGTGGTCTTTTTAAAAATGCCCTCACTATCGATACCAACTGTCTTTGTCCTCCCGATAGGTTACCTCCATTTTCTCCGACACACGTATTGTATTGATCAGGCATTCTCATTATCGTTTCATGAAAATTTATTTTTTTACATATCTCATGTACAACTTCGTCATCTACTTTGGGACACGCATATTTCATATTTTCCATTATTGAACGATCGAATAATATTGTGTCTTGTGGAATTAAACCAATATGATCACGTAAAGATTGGTTGTTAACGCTTTTTATATCAATATCATTGATAAGAATACTTCCTTCAGAGTATTCAAAATATTTTAGCAGTAAAGATAGTAAGGAAGATTTCCCTGCTCCGGATTTCCCTACGATTCCTATTTTTTCTCCAGATTTTATTATTAGATTGAAATTCTTTAGCACTTCATAATCATTTTCTGGATAACTAAAAGATACGTTACTGAATTCTATTTGTGGTGCTTGTGTTATATCTATGTTAATTAGTTGATCATTAGAATTATCTTGTTTTTCTATTATTGAGAAGGCACTACTAAGTTCTCCCAAATCTTCTGCGACGTCTTGAAATGCAGATATAAAATCCCATAAGTTTTCTACTATGGATAAAGTTAAACCCAGTATAGCTACAACATTTCCAACTGTAACAATTCCAGTGTTTTTTAAGTATATCGAGTAAGTTATTACAAACATGAATATAGAAACGTATATTATTCCTCCTATAATTGACATTTTTAGTTTACATCTACAACTTTTCTGTTGAGCAGGGATATAATCATCATTTATACTTTTATTCAAGGAATAAAACTCTCTTTTTGTTGTAGAGAATAGAAATATAGATTTTATATTTCTTATTCTATCCGACACGTGATTCATTATGTTATGTAAACTATTGTTCTCTGCACAAATACACTCATTAAATTCTCTAGATATCTTATACAGCAAACACAAAAATAGACAACACAATAACACTAAAACAACACCTAATACTTTATCAAGATGGACAATGTAAACTATACTTGTGAATATTTTTAAAAAACATATTATGGCGTTTTTGGAATCGTAAACTACGTCATCATAGCTGCAATTTATTGCTTTTATTCTACTCATTATAGCTCCACCCTGGTTACTCTGGAAAAAACTGTACTTACTATTCTGGATAATATCATAAACTCTACACAGAATAAACTTTCTTACATTTGGGAAGGCTTTTAATTCAGAATATCTGGTGATTGAATATGTAAATTCCAAAAGAGCAATAATTATAACAAACATTGTTACATATGCGAAAATGTATGGCAAAGATGCAGAACCAGAAGAAATAAAATCTATTATCTGTGCAATTATGTAGCTATACGCCATTGGCTCAAAACTGGTCACTATAGATGCCAAAAAAATCGTAACATAATACTTTTCGTACCCTTTAACGCTTTTTAAATAAAGTAAAAATATATCTTTGTAACTCATAATTTATGTTTAAATAAAGTAACACACAACCCGTTCTGTCTTTAACATCACAAATGATACGCTAAAACTTTTAAGAATTGATGCGATACTCTACTTTCCCATTTTTAATATTTTAGTAACATTTTGTTTAAAAACATCACCTCTTTCCTCAAAATTCTTATATATATCATAACTTGCGCATGCTGGAGACAACAATATCACATCTCCACAACATGAATGTTCTTTAGAATATTCAACGGCATCATACATATTATGACTCTCATATATTTCAACTTCCAATTTTTTGAATGCAGATACTATTGTACTGTTATCTTTGCCAATACAGACGATTAATTTGATGTCACTACTAATTATTGAAAACATTTGAGAATAATCATTGCCTTTATCGTATCCTCCTGCTAGCCATATTATGTGTTTCGATCCATTTTTAAACATATTCATTGCTGCCAATGTGGATGCAACTGTTGTAGATTTTGAATCATCGTAATACTCAACACCATTAATCGTACAGATCTTTTCTATCCTGTGAGGCAATGGAATATAATTATGTAATGCATCAGCAATGATATTGTTGTTAATTCCAAGTATTTGAGCAACTCTTATAGCAACAAGGCAGTTAAAAATATTATGTTCTCCTTTTATCGATAGATCTTGTTCTTTAACTTTGAATTCAGAATCTTTGAATTTGGATGTAATCGTTCCATCATGACGTTGTACACTATTGTCAAGACTAATTGGATGTAACTTTGGAATGATGTTTTCGTTATCAACGATATTTTTTATCACTTGGTCATTTTCGTTGTAAATAAAGTGATCGTCATGTGTCATGTTTTTTAATATATTCTTTTTGGCCATCACATATTTATTGAAGTCATAGTTGTACCTATCAAGGTGATTGTTAGTTAGGTTTAACAGACACGCGATGTTAAGATGACAATATTTGAAATACTCCAATTGAAGGTTACTTAGTTCCAAAACATAATAATTTATTTTTCTTCCAAGATCGTTATATATTGAGTAGGCCAAACTTCTTCCAACATTTCCACATATATCCACATTTAATCCAGCATTTTTCAAGATGTTGTAAATTAAATAAGAAGTTGTTGATTTGCCGTTAGTTCCAGTAACTCCTATTAATGTCGCAGTTGTAAACTTGGAAGCAAAGTCAATTTCATCAAGAATGAGAATGTTACATTGTTTTACTTTTTTTATTATGTCACTATCATTTAAAATGCCTGGACTTTTAATGACGACGTCAGCTTTTAATATTTTATCATAATTTTTGTGCCCACATTCTTCAAATGGAATATTTAGCTGCATTAATGTGTCTTTATATTCTTGTTTTATTATTCCTGAATCTGTTACAAATACGTCATATCCGAGTTGTTTTGCCAACAGTGCGGCGCCAAATCTCCCAACTCCGCATCCCAATATTGTTACGCTGCACATACTTTTCTGAATAAGAAGATAAGTTGAAAAAATAAAAAAACACCTCTTATTATATATGAATAAAGGAAAAGTTTACATTATTGTTGATTGTTTTAATTTGTAGTAATCCTTGTTATTGTTGCGGTAATGATGGTCCTCGGCAGTTAGAAGAAGAGAGGAAAAGAAAAGAAGCCGAAGAAGAAGCAAGAAGAAAAGCAGAAGAAGAGAGGAAAAAGAAAGAAGAAGAAAATAAAATTAAAGAACAGTTGAAAAAATTGGGTTATGATGGTGAAGATTTGGATGGTAAAAATGTTGAGGAATTGGAACAAATACTAAAAGAATGGAAGATTTGCGGGGTTTGTAAAAAAGGAGAAATACAAGAAGGTGGTGTCATGTGTAACAGTTGTGATAAAAAAGAAAAAAACTTAATTCAGAACTAAAACAAAAGTTAAAAAGTAAGAGTTTTGATGATATATTAGAATTTCTTAATTCAAAATTTAAGTTTACTTTTATTAACGTAAAAGGAGGTGATGTGGGGATGAAATACAGTAAAGATAAAACTACTAAGAAACCTTTACGTATACGAATAGATGGAGATAATTTGACTTGTATAGGAAAAACAATTTCTTTATTGTCTAAATCTTTTAATGATGAAGTTGGAGCTTTTTTTAAGGAATATTGCGTTAAAAATTCTAGAGAATATTTTAAACAAGATGTAGATTTTGACTGTTTTTTTGAAGAAAGTTTGAAATATCATAATAAAAATGAGATAAATAAAAAATACTCAAAAAAACAATTAAGCGAGCTTTGTAAAAGTTTGTTTGAAGGCATGACTGAAAAATATTTTACAAAAATAGGGGCTTTTTCTTTAATTGATAAAATTATAATGTTGTATTGTAATGGTCTTTTGGATAAACTTATTCAAATTGGAAATGAAGAAAAATTTTTAGTTTTACCTACGATTGTACATAATGTTGGCAATAAATTTAGTAGTCGTCCTGTTTTTTACGAAGGTGGACTTGTTGTTGATAAAAATGGGATTTTTTGTAGTCTTAGAAAAAAAAGTAAAAAGTGTAAAGATGATTGTTTTTCGTGTTCTCTTGAAAAAATGTTGGGATCTGCCATGGGAAGGTTGTTTTTATCATTTTTTTCACAACATCAAAAGTTTTCTTATTGTGAGAGTTCATGTTTTTCAAAGTTGTATTTTAATTCTAAGTTAAAGACTGAGTATCAGATAAAATCTCCAGTTTTTGAAGATGCAACCGGTAAAGAGGTAAAAACAATACCTGATGAAATTGAAATATACAACATAAAATATCCAAAAGTTATGTTTGAAGATGTATTAGACATTGAGTGGGCTTTGACGTACCTCATTTTAAAGTTTTGTAAATTACCAGGAATTGAACAAGGTGAGTATGTTGATCTTTATCGAGTTTTTTGTGTTAAAAAAGGGGATCTAGTTCCTGGTTCTTACAAACAAAGGGCTAACGGTAGTGATATATGGGTTAGTACGTCATTATGGATACCAAATTTTAGGGTCTCTTCTAGTTATGGTTATGAATTTTTTTATAAATCGAGGGTTGAAAAATATTTATGTGTTTTTAATTTTATTGCTAATATTTCTTGTGATTCATTGCTTATTGATCGAGAATGTGAGATAGGAATGTTACATGTGGATAAGGAGTTTTCGAGAATGTTTAAAGATGGAAATGAAGATGTTGAAGGGGTTGATGATGAGGTAAACGGGCGTATTAAAAAAGTGTTTAAAGATTTTAAAGGAGGAGATGAATGGATGAGGAAATGGAATATAGAAATGTTAAAGGGTAATGCGTATTGCAACTATAAAACTTATAAGGAAATGGAGAAAGGTTCAGAATCTGGTCGGTCTATTATGGTAATAAAAGATAAAAATGGAGGAAATGGTACAATGTTAGCAAAAGAAGTATTAAAGAAGATAGATAGTTCTCCTTATTATGATATGAAATTTAATAAAAAGGATTTAAAAATTGCTCCTTAAATATGCTTTAATTGAAGTTTTAGTTGTACGTGAAAATGTGTAGTTGAGGTGTTGTTGTTGCCTTGAATGTACGTAGATGGTTAGTGAGGTTTAATACTGTTTCTCAGTGGACGTTTTGTGTTTATGTACACGTATTTTCATTTTCGTTAAAGTTTTGTCTGGTTACAATAGCAAAATAGAACATATATAAAGTTATGGCCCGTTCGTCTAGCGGTTAGGACGTCAGGTTTTCATCCTGGTAACAGGGGTTCGATTCCCCTATGGGCTACATAGATCTTTAGCTCAGTTGGTCCAGAGCATCTGCTTTACACGCAGGTGGTCGTAGGTTCGAATCCTACAAGGTCTACGCTGCCTGTTAAGGTCTTCCGTGTAAGCTGGGGGAATTGGAGTTTTATTTGTACCGTCTTTATTGTTTTGTATTAAAGTGAAAGTATCGTTATGATCGTTGATTAGTATATAATCGAAGGCATTACTATTGTTTAGTTCGTTTAATAGCTTTTTATCATTAATAACTGCGAATTTTTTATCATCTACCTGAAAAGCAATGTTTTTATTGTTGATGGCATGGTGTTCAATATTTGATATTCGATGTTGTCCTAAGAATGGCATAATTTGAGTATTGATTATAAAGTTGTTTGATATCAACCTCTCATCGTAGACTAAAACACAATTTATTCCATCGATAAAACCAACCGTCCAATATGGTTTTACATCATAAACAATTAGTTTTTTTTGGTTAAACGTTTGTAGATCACGAACAAAACTATACGTAATATATTGTGCTGTGAAAATAAGTAACGTAAATAATGCTTTTTTGCTTCTCGAAGAGATAGTTACAAAAAACAGAAATATGGAAATGTAACATAACATTAAGTCATACTTGCCAATGTATATATCTTGAAATGAACCGTATGGTATTTTGCTAATCCATATGATGAGGCAATTTGTCATGCGAATAAACCGCGATAATAGTATTGAAGTATAGTGGCAGATGTATTCGAAATGTGGCATTAAATTTAGGAATATCACAAGTATCCCACCATTTAGGATTATAAAACTTGCAGGAATAACTATGAGGTTAGATATTAAAAAACACGTTGATATCTGATGAAAGTAATATATACCGGTTGGAAGTATTAATATTTGCGCAGACAATGATACAGATAAACACATCCATATCTTGTTCAGAATACTGTTTTTGATACGTACCAGGTTGTAGATCTTGTGATAAAATGTGATAATGCTTATAACAGCTAAGTACGATAATTGGAAGCCGATGGAATATAATGAGTCTGGAGAAAAAATAAGTATTATGAATGCAGAAATCGCGACTATATTGTACGGTATTCCATCGATATTTATTAATTTGCACATGATGTATAAAATGCACATTATAGTTGCACGTACCACAGATGGAGATAAACCGGCCAGTATAGAGTACATGATCAATAAGACACAAATAATTCCATATTTTAACAGAGTGTGTCTTTTGTTTTTTATGAATAAAGATAACAGACACGAAACAAAAGTAAAGATTATCCCAACATGTAAACCAGATACTGCTAGCACGTGAAGTGTGTTTGTCCTAGAATATGCGTTTATTATGTTCTTGTTTAAGTCGGTTTTATTTCCTAAGATAAGTGCTGATAATATCGTTTTAACGCTAGAATCTCCCTGTATGTATTTTAATAGTAAGTTATTGGCTGAGTCAGATAGATTGCAAAAAAATGATGTAATGTGGTTATCTGTTTTATTCCCTATAAAAGTAAAGTTGCCATCTGATACTTTGTGTTCATAAAAAACTCCATTGTTGATCAGATATTGTTTGTAGCAGAATGCATTTGGGTTGTCATAATTTTTTAAGTGTTTGGGACTTCCCAAGAATATGAATGTATCTCCATATGATATTTTTGTAATTGACGTGTTTATGGTTATTTTCACACGAGATTGTACTTTTGTCCATTCATCGTCAATTTTTATTCTATGTAATAAAAATATCCCATTTATTTTTTTACTCTTCCTGTTTCGTGTTTTGGTAAATAAACTACTTGCAATATATGCTTCACATTTATCATCTATTGCAATATCGTTGGGAGATAAAGATTTGTCAATGTATTTACACAGGGATCCAACACAGTATATGGCAAAAAGCACGATGTTCTTGTAGTTTTTTGTTGATACACAAATTAGCAATGGTAACGTCAACGATACTGGTGATAATATTTGCTGGTAATAGATACCTGCAATAAATGGAAATATAGAGTAACATATTAAGTGTACGTTCCTCATTTTACACGTTTAGTTACAAGTTATTATATTTTTGTTATACTACTCATTAGTTGTAATAATTTATATTATGCTTAGTAGGATTGGTAGGATTCTCCTTGCTGTTGTGGTTTTATTTTTGTTTTTGGATCTGAAGGCGAAAAGATTGAACGATTATGGTTCTTTTAAGGTTGTATCGTATTCTGATTATGACGATGTGGTTGGTGATAGTGGGCAGAAAGAACTTGTCTTGGATAAAAAGTTGGTTACGGGGATTTTAAGGGGAATGAATTATATCCGTGAAGGTATGTGGTTGTGCGACGGTAGAGAACGTAGAGTTGGCGGTTTTTTTGTTGATAATACAGAGACTACTGTGGATGAATATAGGAAGTTTCTTTTTATTGTAACTGATTTTTTAGATCAGAAGAAGAAGAATGAATTGTCTTTGTTAAAAAGGGAAGATTTGGAGGGGGTTTATGATAGTGGTGATAAGGTGGACAAGGTGTTGGATTTACAGGATTTTTTAATTAATAGTTTGAGTGATGAATATGTTGAATGGTTAAAACCATTAAATAATGTTTTTTCTGAAGAACTTGATGGTGATATAGTGAGTAAGTTTGGTCTAAACGATTATTTTACTGATCCCAAATTCGGTGGTTACCCTATTGTTGGGTTGATTTTTGAACAGATGAAGCATTTTTTAAAATGGAGGACGTATTATCTTATTAGGTATTTGGTTAATCAAGGGATTGAGACTTACGGGGAATATGAATTTCTTACGTTTCCAGAGTATTGTTACATAGCGAGTAGTGGGGATCGTAACAACAGATACGCGTGGGGAAGTTTAAATGTAAGATCGGATGATGGGCAATTGTTCGCGAATTTTAATTTTGAGAACGAGTTTATGTGTAGCGTAAATAAATATCCGGCGAATAACTTCGGAGTTAGAGATATGTGTGGTAATGTCGATGAAATAACATCTGATAGTGCTAACAATAATAATATGCTGAAGACGACGGCAATTGGGAATTATGCATCTTTATTGAGTGATGTGAGGATTGGAGTTTCTCATTTTGAACATGTTGATAGGGCAAGGCATTGTTTGAGTTTTCGTGCAAAGTTGGTTTTAAAATAGATATGACTTTTGTGAGATTTTACGTTATCTACGTTCCTAAGATTACGAGTTTTTGTTCGGCTATTGTTATCATTGGTGCCATGTTTAAGCTAATGAACTGGGAAGGAGGTGGAGCAATGTTGTGTGCTGGTTTAAGTGTGGAAGCCTTTTGTTTTTTGTTAGCTGTTTTTGAACCGCCAGCAAAGGAGGAGTATAGTTGGGAACGTGTTTTTCCTGTTCTGAGAGATCCTGCACAGTCTGCTAGTAACTTGGATTTTGTTCAGGGGGAAGGTGTTAATGTTATGTCTCCTTTGCCTAATAATAACCAGGTATTTAACAATAACCAGGTGCTCAATAATAACCAAGGTGGTGTCGTGAGTGGCGGTTTGTCTGAGCAAAGTTACGTTGTTGCTGGTGCGGTGTCAAGTTTGGGTAATGATGCTTCTGTGAATGATGTTGAAATTATAAAAACTGGTTTGCACGATTTAGCAGTTAACATTACTGAAATGTTGAAGTCAATAGAAGAAACTAGGTCGTTGGGGAATAATTTAAACAGTGTTAATGAGAATGTTGTTAGAATGAATGAAGTGTTGGAAAGACTGGATATTATTCGACGACAACTTGATAGTTTCGGAAGAATTGCGGAAAAAACAGAAAAATTGTGTTATAATTTGAATGAATTGAGTGATAATATAGGACGAATGAATTTGGTCTATGTCAATATGTTGAAGACGTTAAAAGTATAGTTTTAGTAAATTTAGCAAGAAGATATGGCCGGTCATGGGAAAGTGCCTCCTAGGCAGCAGATGATCAATATGATGTACCTAGTGTACACGATATTGATGACTATGATGATGTCAAATGACATTTTGAAGAGGTTTTATGTCATTAACGTTAGTGTAGAAAACGGTTCTTCTAAAATATTTGATTCTCATAAAGATCTTGTTGAGTACGCAAGAAAAAGGACGGAAGATATGGGAAATAGATCGTGTGATATTGAAACTTTGAAGAATGTGGAGGAAATTTATAATGTTGAATGTAATGTCATCAAGGTGATAGGTGAATACAAACAACGTGTTATTGAATCCTCTGGAGGTTTAGATAAGGAAGGGAGAATAAAGGATATGGGGAACGAGCAGATCGTGAATACTATTTTCATAGAAGGTGGTGGGGGAGTGGAGATACAAAATGTGATAAATGATGGAGTTGAAAAGTATAGGACCATAACAAAGACTGAGATAACGAACCTTGCTCTTGATGCATGTGATGATCCTGTTTTTTGTGAGGATCCAAATGAAAAAGATAAAAGTTTTACTTTGATAAATTTTGACCGTACACCGCTTATTGTGGCCTTGTCAGTATTGTCGAGATATCAAATGGACTTTGTACTCCTTGCTGATTCTTTAATTCATAAATTAACTAGTACACTTGGTGTCGATATGTTTAATTTTGAAGACATGGATATGATTGTTAATGCGGAGAGTAGTATGTTGCCGCTGGGGGTTGATTATAGGGCCCTTGCGTTGCCTGTCGTTAAACCTAAGGACAATGATATGTTGGAAATAAAAGTTAATGGTGAGGTTGTACCGTTCAAAAATGGTTTTGTTAATATTAAGGTAAAGTCTCCTAAGAATGTCGTGTTCGATGATAAGGGCGTGTATACTCAGAAGATAAACTTGGTTGCAACTGTGAAAATGGGGGACAAAAAAGGTACACAATTCAAGAAGACTATAGAGTGTAAGAGAGTGAAACCGCTTATTGAAACGAAAACAGTGTCCATAAACAAGGTGTACAAGAATTGTAATAATAATGTGATGATAAAGGTTTCAAATGTCGGTCTTGAAAGTAATATTAATTATGTTGGTGATAAATGTGATTTTAAAAAGACATCTAAGGATGGGGTATTTAGTTTGATAACAAATAAGGACGGGAAGTGTGGTGTGAAGGTATATTGTGATAGTATTTATGCTGGAGATTGTAGTTTTGAGGTGCAGGATATACCTATGCCTACTGTTGATTTTACGTTGAATGGGAAAATTATTGATAGAAAGAAGACTGTGAGTATTGATAGTTTGAGGAGACTCGGAATCGAAGTCAAACCAGATAAAACGTTTGCAAGTTTGCTTCCAAAAGACGCAAAATATCGTGTTAGTGATTGGAAGGTGATGTTTTGTAAAGACAACAAGGTGATTTTCGAAAGAAAAGTAAATGGTGATGAGTTCGTTATTGCATCAAACGATAAAAGGTCGATAAAAGAAAATGGATGCAATAGATTTGTGGTGGAAGTAAAGGGAATAAATAGGGAAAATTATCAGGGAAAATTGTTTGGGGTTATGGATAAGGAAGCAAGTATTTCAAATAGTTTTTCTTTGTCTAATATATAGGATGTTAATGTTATGAGGGTGTCGATTCGAAATTTTGTCATTTTTTTTTATTTTGTTATTCTGATTGGAGCGGATGAAGATGATGATGATGATTTTGATGAAGAAGATTCTAATAAAAAAGCGCGTTTGAATAGTAGTAAGAATCCTAATAATGTTTTTCGGATAGAGAAAAAGAAAGAGCACGACAGTGCTTATAAGAAAATGTACTCTAGGTATGACGAAAGAGGATCTGTTGAAATTATGCATAACGATGTGCAAAAAATTATGTTCTTTTCTAAGGAAATTAATTTAAAAGATCCTAAGAATAATGCTTTGTTTAGTGGTGTTGATTATAGCTTATGGGGCGTTGTTAGCGATGGTATATATGGAGGGGAGATTACTCCGTATTCTGATCCAAATTTAACGAAAAAGGTCAAGTCTACGTATGTAAAAGATAGAACTATTATTCCAAATGTTAAGGATAAAAATGGGAATTTTATGTATTTCGATAGTTTTGATATAAGTGTAGTGGAAATTATTGGTTGTTTCGTTAAATCTAGATTTGGAAAAGATTTTGTTATTGATGATCTTACGGTATCTTTTAGCATTCCTTCTGAGATGTTTGAAGATACTGGAATTGAAAGAAAGGTTTGTTGTGTTTCGTATAAACAAATGATGTCTTATTTGCAGAAGAGACAAAATGGGGTAATGGTAGACGGTAAATTTGTAACGATGTATGATGTCCTCAAGAAGGTTGATAATTTTGATGGGTCAATTTTTAGCTATTATTTTACGCAATTTGATAAAATTAATATCATAGATGCGTGGAAGTTGGAGGGGAAATCTAATGAAGTTAATCGTAGAAAAGTAAAGAAGTATTACAATCAACAAAGGAAGTTTTTTGTATCCGTATTGTAGCACTTATTGTTTTTATATTTTAGATGTTAAAGGAGTTGTGTAAGTGGTTGAGGGGAGAGTGTTGTGTTATATTGCGTAATACTATTGATCTCAATGATAAGGTTATATGCACATTGACAAACAGGATGATTGTGTTCTACATTTTTCTTTTCTTTTCTTTTTCATTTTTTGTAGGTATTGTGGCATCTTCTACTATTCTAAGAGTAATTTTTGATTCGTATTATATTGAACAACAGAATAAAATAAAAATAGATCAATTGTACAATCAATATCGTAAAATAAATTTGATGAATCAACAAAGGAATCTTTTACTTAAAAATATTCAATCTAGTGTAATGTTAACTAATCGGAATAAAATTAACTTTATTTATGAAGATTTTTTACATTCTAATGGATATAAAATGATAATGAATATTGATTTCAATTCGCAAGATTTTATTTACAATCTTATAAACGATGGGAAAATAATCAAATGTATTACTTCAAATAGTAAAACAATATTGATTATAGATAATGACAATGGACATGTTACGGTTTACAAATTTTATGGTAAAGTGTGTGTAGATGATGTAGTTCCAATGGATTGTTGCATTGCAGAATTAGATTCAGGAAGTTATTGCGTTGAAATATGGGAGAATTCTTTCCAACGGAAGAAAAAATCATTCCAGTTCAGATGTTAAAAAAATCTTAGGTTACTATTTTTACAAGACCATGAAATTGACGTGTTTACTTTTTACCATTGTTAATGGTTGTTATCTGCTACAATGACAGAATCCATTCTTTATAAATTGATGTACACGTAAGACTTAAATCATTGATCATTGTGAAACAAAACATAAAATTTATCACGTTGTTTTCAATGTTATTTTATTGTTCCATCTTACTTTTGTGCCATTTTTATGGTAATCTTTTAAGAAATCATTGATAATCGCAATTTTACTATTTAATTATTCATTTGTTGATTCGCTTTCTTTTTGGAATAAAACATTATGACAACAGCATTTAATTCCTGAAGGTTTATACGTAACATCTTTATCAATATTCCAATATACGATGTAAAAATTTGATGTTTAACTTTAATAAAAAATACATAGTTAGACTTTCATAAACAGTTAAAATTCATAATATGGATAAAGGGTTAAGTTTGCCAGAAATAGTTAATTATTGTAAAGAGTACGGTTTTATATTCCAATCAAGTGAGGTATATGATGGAGTTCAGGCTATTTATGATTACGGTCATTATGGATCACTGTTGAAGCAAAATGTGAAAAGTGAATGGTTGAAGGAGATGGTACAAAAACACAATAATATAGTAAACATAGATTCATCAATAATAATGCATCCTATGATTTGGAAAGCTTCTGGTCATGTTGATAATTTTGACGATTTGATGATCGATAACAAAGATTCTAAAAAACGTTATAGAGTAGATGTGTTCTTTGAACAATTGTTGGCAGAAGGGAAGATAAGTAAGGAATTATTTGATAAATGTAATGAGTTGGTAAATAACAACAGTTTGGAAGATATTTATGATCTGTTTGTTGAAAATAACATTAAATGTCCTGTTTCAGGAACTTGTAATTGGACTCCAGTGAGACATTTCAATCTGATGTTCAATTTTAGAGATATTGATGATAATACTATGTACTTGAGACCAGAAACGGCTCAGGGGATATATGTCAATTTCTTAAATATCCAAAGATCCACTCATCAGAAAATACCTTTTGGAATAGCTCAGATTGGTAAGGCTTTTAGAAATGAAATAATAGCGCGACAATTTACTTTTAGAATGAGAGAATTTGAACAAATGGAAATGCAATTTTTTATAAAACCAGGTGAAGATGAAAGAGTAAAATATTATGAATATTGGAAAGAACAAAGAATGAATTGGTACGTTAATGTTCTAAATATTCCTAGAGAAAAGTTAAGATTTAAACCTCACGATAAATTGGCACATTACGCCAAAGCTGCCGTTGATATAGAGTATGAGTTTCCTTTTGGATTTAAAGAAATAGAGGGAATTCATTGTAGAGGAGATTATGATTTATCTAACCATGAACGATATTGTAAAAAGAATCTTCATATTTTAGATCCTGAAACTAATGAAAGTTTTATTCCTAATGTGATCGAGACGTCATGTGGGTGTGATAGAATAATATTGATGTTGCTTTCAGAATTTGTGACAAATGAATCAAGTGATGATAAACAACGTTTGGTGTTTAGAATAAACAACGATTTGGCACCGATAAAATATGCAATCTTACCATTGATGAAAAAACAGGAATTGACAACTGTAGCAAGAGATATTTATGATAAGATGAAATTGAAATATATGTGTTCATACGATGATTCCGGGTCAATTGGTAAAAGATATGTACGTAATGATATAATCGGAACACCATACTGTGTAACTGTGGATTACCAAACATTAGAGGATAGTACTGTTACAATAAGACATCGAGATACAATGGAACAAAAAAGAGTCAATGTTGAGAATCTGTAATTTTAAACACATTCATTAAGTTAACAATGCTCGATGCTATGCTCACTCAAAATCAACCACTTCGGCAAATTACAAAAAACGCAATAAATCCCTGAAAGATTTATTACGAACCAATACTCACACGCGTACCTAAGTTTATATAAAAAAACTACTCGAAGAAGTATTTACCTATTAATTCTATCATTTTATCTGATAGGGTTAAGATATTCTCTTTTTTTATCTTACCACTTTTAGAGTTAATTCTAATGAAATCTTCTTTCTCAACGTACGATTTTAATATCCTACTGTCATCTGTTACAACAGATGGATTAGCAATAATACACTCATCTTTGTTCTGTTGAAATTTAATAAGTTTATTTGTTTCATCATTTACGTACGCGAACGCCCAGTAATGATTTTTCTTTAAATTCAAAAATCCTTCTTTAAGTTCTAAAACCCCGCAACAGACATATGGCAATACGTATTTGTTAACTTTATCAACAATAATATAAAGATTATCATCATCACAAATGTCAAAATTGTTTTTATACATACTATCGGCATCATCTACTTCATTTGCAACTTTACTGCTAATTTCAAAGAATTCGTAAACACCAAAAATTCCAAGAGGTTTAGGATTATCAAAAAATACACCACCTTCCTTCTTTGTTTTAAAATTTTTCAATAAATCACCATCATTTATGAATTCATTTTTAAGCTCTTTTAATAGTTCATTTTTACATTCTTTAAACTTCAAAAGGTCACTGGCAATAACATTCTCATTATAAGTATACGTCTCATCCTTTTCATGTCCCTTATATCCTTTTATCATAAATGTCACATCATTAATTTTCTTAACAAAAGATTTTTTCTCTTGTTTTAAAATGTTTTTTAAATTCTCTAATTTTGTGTTACTGTAATTATAGCTTGTTACGTCCTTACCTAAAGTACTAAGTTCATTTATGGCGTTATCAAACTCTTTTTTGTCCTCTTCATTTAATTCTTCTTCTCCTTCTTCCGAAATTTTATTGATATTATTGTCGCCAGTATATTTATCACCCTCGTTGCCTAATTGACCATCACCGTCACACTTACATCTGAATAAACTACATTTAGTCCCGTCTCCTATCTCATCATCAGGTTGAGGTTTCTTTTCTGAATTACAAACTACCGGCAAACCAAACCCAACTATCAACAATTGTTTAGTTCTCATAATACTAAGAATATAGTAATTTTTTAATAATTTTTTTTTCATTTTTTATTTCATTGTTGATAGTATCTTTATAGATGCGGATGTGGCGGAACTGGTAGACGCGTATGGTTCAGGGTCATATGAATTTATTTCGTGCAGGTTCAAGTCCTGTCATCCGCACTAAAAAATTATGGATATTTTCTTAGAGTACGTGAATAAGTTTGTTGATTTCATTTCTAGTGAAAAACGTTTTAGCTGTAATACTGTAAAAGCTTACAGTGATGATCTGTTTCAGTTTTATGATTTTTGTAAACAAAATAATATCACAACATTTGAGTCTATTTCAATTGAATCAATCAGGAATTGGGTATTACATCTCAATAAACTTGGAATTTTATCAAGATCTATAAATAGGAAAATTGTTACACTAAGATCGTTTTATGAGTTTCTTGTAAACAAATCAATAGTTTATGACAATATAGTCAATCATATTCGTTTACTTAAAACTGATAAGAAATTACCAAAGTTTATAAGTGTTGATGAAGTGGATAATGTGTTATCAGACGATTGTTTTGATGACTCGTTCGAAGGAATTAGAAATAGATTTATAATAGAAGTTTTGTACGATACGGGTATTCGATTAAGTGAATTGTTATCTCTCGTTGATGATGATGTTGATCTGGACAATCGTGTGATTAAAGTTATGGGAAAAAGATCAAAGGAACGAATAATTCCATTCCCAGATTTATTTGTGGAACAATACGTTCTTTATACCAAGAAGAGAAATGAAATAATAAGCAATCCGTGTCGTTTGATTGTTAGACGTGATAATAAGCCGTGTTATCCGATGATGATACAGAGACTTACCAAAAAAGTATTAGCAATGAATACGCGTTTGGTAAATGGTAGTCCACATGTGTTAAGACATACTTACGCAACTCATTTATTAAACAACGGAGCTAATCTGCAGGTAATAAAAGACTTATTGGGACATTCTAGCCTTGCGAGCACACAAGTGTATACTCACAACAATATACAACAATTAAAGGACGTATATTTAAAGTGTCATCCTCATTCATGATATGGAGAATAATTTTATAAAAATAATTAAAGAAATTATTGATGATATAAACTTCGAAAGTGAGGATGATAGATATCGTTTTGAAACGTTATGTGATAACTATTTGGTTCTAATTACAGATATTTCTAACAACAAGACTTTTAATATCATTGGGTATACTTTCCCTTTAAATAATGCCACGTCAAGTGAAATATGTAGAGATAAAGTTGCTTGTTCCGATCTTCTAATGAAACATAATATTCCATGCGTGCCTGGTAAATTGTTTGCAATAAGTGAGACACATAATTTGATGGAATATTGTTTGTCTTTAGGTTTCCCAATTGTGATCAAAAACAATAAAGGAACTTGCGGTAAAAATGTATTCTTAATTAGTAATATTGATGAATTGAATAAATTTATTAGCGTTAAAGATAACCTTTATTTTGCACAGATATGTGTAAATAAATTCGTTGATATAGTTGATGAATATAGGGTTGTCATACTAAATGGGGCATCCTTGTTATGTTATTCCAAAATTAGGCCCTATGTAATAGGAGATGGGGAATCGACAGTAGGAGAGTTAGTGCTTAAAAAGAATATTGAAATAATTGATACAATTATACCTCTAAACAAAATACCGCAGAATAATGAGAAAGTATTCTTGAATTGGAAGCATAATTTATGTTGTGGGGCTCAACCCAACATAATCAATGATGTCGATCCTAAGTTGCTAGACATAGCTTGTAGAACAGTGGAAGCATTGAATATGAATTTTTGTAGTGTTGACGTCGTAAAAGATAAAAATAATGATTTACGAGTACTCGAAGTTAATAGTGGAGTAATGTTAGAATATGTCTCTCACTATCATAATGATGTTTTTGATGGATATAAAACAGCTAAAAATATTTATAAACAAGCATTGACAAGTATGTTTAACAATTATGGTTCATAAACTAATTGTTGGCTTAGGAAATATAGGAAAAGAATATATTGATACAAGGCATAATGTTGGATTTATGGTTGTTGATGCTTTTGCAAAACATATTAATGTTAATTTTCATGAAGACAGATATGTCTTATGTTCTAATTTTAAAGTTGAAGATAATTCAATACATCTATTAAAGCCAACTACGTATATGAACAATAGTGGACTGGCTGTTAAATATTGGAAGAATTTTTATAAAGTTGATATCAAGGATATATTAGTGATCGTAGATGATGTCCATCTTGAAAATGGAGTTTTTAGATATAGGCAAACTGGAAGTTCTGGAGGACATAATGGATTAAAAAGTATAGAACAACATTTGGGAACGAATGAATATCAAAGACTGAGAGTAGGGGTCGGGAATGACTACGAACGTGGTCAACAAGCACAATATGTTTTATCTCGATTATCTCAAGAAGAACTTAATGTTTTATCTAACATGAACGAAACATTCTATAACATTATATATTGTTTTTCAGTCTCATTAGAATTACTACAAAAGTACATGTCAACGAATGTCAACCAAAATAAATGATAAAAAATGCAAAAGATATGAAAAACCATTAACTCCACAAGATAACTTCAACAGCTCTTGTAAGACTTTTATTTACACACTCATCTCTTTGCACGGTAACATACGTGAACGTAGTACCAAACTTTCCTTCTTTTGTACATTTCACATCAGGCATTCTTGAACTCTTCAACGTACTAATTTTGATTTTACCATTACCATCTGCGTCCTCATCACCTACGACCTTCACAATAGCTTCCTCTGTATATACATTTTCACCTTCACAACTGTGCACAACTTTTATCGCAATAGTATCACCAATATTTATATCTTCTTTCTTTTTTTTAACATTTTTTTTCAACTGATTATAAATCACGTTCTTTTGCAGCACCTCATCAGTAAGACTACTGACAGCAGCATCAAAATTAGGAGCATTCTTCAATGCCTCAGCAGAAGCATCATTAATAGCATTATTTTTTTCTGATTTTAACTTCTTAAAAGCCTCATTATTTTTCAACTCATCGGCACTAAGACCATTAATATAAGTCTCATTTACTTTTGTGTAATTATCGGTAAATAATGAGTCACCATTCGCATTCTTAATTCCACCAAGATCACTCTTCAATACATATGTACTTGGATCTACCTGCTGAGCACCTCCTCCTGAATTTAGCGGAGGAGTATCACTTTTATCACAAATCCCACAAATATTTCCACTAACTATTGCAATACCGCACGCTACCGCCATCGTCCTTATCTTGTTAAACATGTAACTATTCATGTTCCTAGCATTTAATTTTTCCATACTATATATATATAATTTTCTCTGATTTGTGCAAGTCAAATAAATGTCGATTTTTATCTTAATGAACTAATGAGAATATTAAGACAATATTAGAGATAAAGTGGTAAGCTAATTAATCATTTGTTATGAGAACATTGATAGAAAACATAACTCTCGATGTCAAAAATACAATATCTGGTTTCGTAGAAAATGTAAGAGATAAAAAGACAATGTGTTTCCTTGTCGTTAGAGATGTTTCCTCGAAAATTCAAATTACGATCGACAAGGTACAACATCCTGAGTTCCAAGATATTATCGATAGATTAACTATTGATTCAGTTGTTCAAGTCAGTGGAGTCGTTAGAAAATCTGATTTTGTAAAATTGAATGGGATAGAGATGTTCCCAGACGACATACAGATATTGTCTATTGCTGCTACATCTCCAATTATTGCTCCGAATGAAAAGGAAACAAATATAGATTTAAGGTTAGATTACAGGTGGATTGATTTAAGGTCTGATAAAAATTTATTGATGTTCAAGGTCCAGAGCGAGTTTATAAGAGCATGTAGAGATTTTCTGTATCGTAACAATTTCATAGAAATACATACACCGAAGATTATTGGTACTGAATCTGAATCTGGTGCTGGAGTATTCAAGGTTGATTATTTTGGAAGGACTGCATATTTAGCCCAGTCTCCACAATTCTATAAGCAGATGGCTATGGCTGCAGGGTTTGAGAGGATATTTGAGAGTGGTCCCGTATTCAGAGCAGAAAAATCACATTCGCACAAACATTCTACCGAATTTTCTGGTTTCGATATAGAGTTTTCTTACATTGAATCGTACAGAGACGTAATGGAGATGGAGGAAAAAATGTTAACTTTTGCGATGTGTAGTGTTGCTGATAAATATTCTAGTCAGATAAAAAATTTGTATAACACAGACATAGTGGTTCCATCTAGACCCTTCCCCTGTATAGATTTGCACGAATTGTACGATGAGTTGGAAAGAAGGTATGAATATCACGTTAACGAAAGTGAAAAAGGTGATTTGACAACTGAGGGCGAGAAATTATGTGCAAGATTTTCATTGGAGAAGTATGGACATGAGTTTTTATTCGTAACTGGTTTTTCGAAGGATAAGCGTGCTTTTTACCATATGCGAGATAGCAACGGAATTCCGTGCGGATATGATTTAATATGGAATGGATGTGAAATAACAACAGGGGCACAAAGAGAACACCGATATGACATATTGAAGAAACAAGCAGAGGAAAAGGGGTTAGTTGATGATGTAAAGTTTTATTTAGACTTTTTTAAATATGGCTGTCCTCCACATGGTGGTTTTGGAATAGGTATAGATAGGATGACTATGTTGCTATTTAACACGAACATAAAGGAGGGTATGTTTATATTTAGAGGGCCGGAAAGGTTGAATCCGTAATTTTTGAATTGATTCTATGTTATTATTTTACTTATGGTGAAGGATGTATTGTTGAAGTGGGTATTGTTTTTTGTGCTTTTATTTTGTTTGTTTTTCTTAGTAATTTTTTTGAGGAGGAGTTCTGTAAAACGAGAAGATGTAAAGCAAGAAGATACTATCACGGATGACATCACTGATGAAATTAACAAGGGTGACATCATTGACAGGATTAGGGTGGACAATATTGATGCTTTAGTTGATAAAATGTGTAGGAATTACGATGAAAGTTATGATGATTATAAGGATATTTGGAAAATTATTGGATTCAACAAGGATAGGTATACGATTTCTAATGAAGGTAAGGAGTTTGTTGATGGTTTGAAGGAGAATAAGTCATTGAGAGAAGTTTTAAGGAATATATTGCTTTTTAATTTAAAAGTTTTAAATAAGCGTATTGAAAATGGAAATGTTAAAATTGTTGATTTCTCAAAGTATAGACGTCCATTCGTGGAGTTATATTATGGTGATTCGGAAAAAATAATAGTTGTTGTTGCAAGTGAAGGTAAAGATTTGTACATTTCTGTTTTTGATGATATTGTTTTTGTTGAAGACAATAAGCACATGTATTTCTGTCAGAGTAATGTACTTGGTAAAGAAATAGACAGAGATAAGATGTTTGTTTTCATCAATCAGTCGATAGCTGCCAAGGAGGATATTAGTGGTAATCCATCGCTTATGGGCAAAAATATGTGTAATTTTTTCATGTGTACGTACAAACCATATATTGTTGACGGTTATACATTGTTGTACAAGGATGATAGGTTTATTTTTTTTAGCAATAGTGATGGTGAGTGTTTCTTCGACTTTGTGAAGTGAAGTTTATTGTAATAGGGGGCTGTAATATCTCTTCTAGTTAAATTCTTCTAGTTCAATTTCGGAGTGGGTAATTTTTAATAGATGTTGTTTGTGCGTTTATAATGTACTTGGTGAAACTTTGTGACGGATAAGAGATTCTATTTGGGTTTGTGTTGTGGATGCTTTTATTGTCTATGGAGAACAATATCGGGAATATGTTATTTATAGTATACTTTTTACGGAATTTTTTTTGTACTGACGGTAAACATAGTAAAGTATTTGCCTACTAAGAATCCTACAAAAGATGATGTGAATAAAAAGATGATGTCTCGAGTATATACCAAGAATATAGAAGTTATGGTTATGCTTTCATATATAATGCAGATTAGATCTATTAAGAGAATGAAGTGAATAGTTCCTATGAATACAAAAGCAAAAAATGATTGTTCGTGGCTTTTGTTACTTTTTATTTTTACGAAAATGGAAATAGAAATGACAATGACAATAATTAGTTGAAGTACAAAAAGTAAAATTAGAAAAGGGTGTACCACTAGATTGGAGATATATTTGTACAGGATGACCATGCCGGTGGATATTCCATTTTGGAGATCAGGAATGGAAAAACTTTTTACTATTTGTGTTTCCAATAAATCTAGGTTTTCTATTTGATCGTTTTTTTCTTGTGATTGATCTGTAATTTTGTTATCCTGTAAATCTAGATCTTTTACTTGATCGTTTTTTTCTTGTGATTGATCTGCAATTTTGTTATCCTGTAAATCTGGATCTTTTACTTGATCATTTTTTTCTTGTGATTGATCCGCAATTGGTTGTTCCTTTTTTACGGTATCATCAGTGGTGGATTTGTTAGTATTTTCCTTTTTAACTATTTTTTTTTTTTTAGGTACCTTGTCTTTTTTTTTATGTGTGTTTTCTTTTTTTACATTATTTTCATTCTTTTCTGTACTCTTATCTTGCTCTTTGTAAAGTTTTGTATCAAAATCAGAATCGAGATATAATAGAAAGTCCTTTATATCTTTGTTTACGATAGTGTTTAAACATGATCCACATAAGATAAAAATTTGCAATATAGAATGTTTTTTTTTCGAATAAGTATATTTATACATATGATAAAATAATATGATTCTACCAATGATTTTTTAAATTTTAGATGATTTAGTAATGTTTTTTATGTGCGTTTCAATGTTGTATCTTGTATCTACTGGGAGTAATGTCGCATTAACTAAGGTAAGGGATCGTATTTGTGGTGATGTAATGTGTAGATTTTTATTATTGGTAACCTGGGGAATTGGCTCAGTTGGTAGAGCATTTGCTTTGCAAGCAAGGGGTCATCGGTTCGAGTCCGATATTCTCCACTCCTATTGTTTCTAATGTGTTTGATCTGTTAATAGATATAATATGTGTTTGTTGTTATGAGTGAGGGAAGCAACGTATATTCTTCGGAAATGGATTGTAGTAATAGTGGGGAGGTGAATGAAATACTTTCTGGTGTGTCTAAGGATTCAGTCGATTATTGTGGTAGGTTGGTTAATGCTACTGTTAGCGCTATTTTAGAGGATAGTGTTATCGTTTTTTTGGGTGGAAAGTCTGATGGAATTATTCCTAAGTCTGAGTTAAAAGATATTTCTCCATTGGAAGTTGGAAGTTTTTTTGAGGTTTTTATTGTAAAAGAGGAAGATAAGAATGGGCAAATAGTCGTTTCTCGTCGTAAAGCTAAGTACGTTAGAAGTTGGATGAATATATGTGATTCTGAAAAAAATGGTACGATACTGCGTGGGAATGTTGTGTCTAAGATTGACGGAGGAGTAATGGTTGACATTGGAGGTATAGTGTGCTTTTTGCCAGGGTCTCACATCGACACAAAACAAATTTTTGATTTTGATCAATATATCGGAACTGATATTGATGTTATTGTAAAAAAAATAAATAGTTATGATAGTGTGATATTGTCACGTAGAGCTGTCATAAAGAAAAATATTGAACAACAGAAGCAAATATTATTTGAGAATATCGCAGTTGGGCAAGTTTGTGAGGGCGTAGTGGAAAATATAGTACCATATGGAGCATTCGTAAATTTGGGCGGAGTAAGTGGTTTGTTACATGTTGTAGATATATCTTGGGATAAGATATCAAGTGTAAGCGAGGTTTTACATGTTGGCCAGGTCGTTAATGTTGCAATCCTTGAATGTGATGTTGAACATAAGAAAATATCACTTGGAATGAAGCAATTGACTACTAGTCCTTGGAGTTTGATTGCAGATAAGATACATGTTGGATCTGTTATTCGCGGAAAGGTGACGAGGATTGTTGAGTATGGGTTGTTCGTTGAAGTTTCTAATGGGGTGGAAGGGTTGGTTCATAATTCTGAGATCTCGTGGAGTTTTTATGGAATAACTGGTAATAGTTTTTGTAAGATTGGTGATGAATTCGATTTTAAAGTTGTGGAATTTGATGTTAGCAATAAGAGGTTATCTTTGAGTTTAAAACAGCTTACAATGGATCCATGGTCTCAAAGTCAAAATGTTGATAAGTGCGTGGTAGGTGAGGTTTGCTCCGGGGAAGTTGTTGATATTCTGAGTTACGGATATATAATAAGATTAGATTCTGGAATTGAAGGTGTATTGTTCTTTTCTAATTGTTCGTGGATAAAAAGGGTGCGTGATAGTTCTGCTTTAGACATCAAGATTGGGGATAAACTTGATTTAAAGATTTTGGAAGTTAGTAAAAGTGAATCTAAGTTGTTTTTGGGGTTGAAACAAATGAGTGATAATCCTTGGGTTCTCTACAAGAATGAGTTTAAAATAGGCACCTTACATGATGGGGTTGTTATTAATATCTCTCAAAGTGGATGTTATATCAGGACCGATCATGATTTTGAAGGTTTTTTGTCGAAAGAGTATTATCCTGGTGGTGTAAGAATGGAGAAGGGTAGTAATGTTCAGGTTAAGGTTCTTGATTTTAATCGTGAATCTGAGAGAATGTTGTTCGCTAGTCCTGATGTCGACGTGAAAAAGGTAAAAGTCCCATTGCTTAAAAAGGGAACAAAACAGAGACAAAGTACTGGTGTAAAAGTGGGAAATTTATTTGATTTAAAGTCACTCAGTGAAGATGCAAATAAAAAGTGATTTTACCCCATTTTGTAAATTGTTTTTTTTTGTAATTCTTTTTCTGATAATGAGTTGTGAGGTTGTAGCTGATTTGGTCGTTATCGGTGGAGGATGTGCTGGCTATTCGGCTGCGTTATGTGCCGTCAGAAACAATGTTAATGTTGTCTTGGTAGAAGGATGTGATAGGGGAGGACAGTTGGCTAAGGCCGTAAAAATTGATAATATTCCTGGAATACAGTCAATATCTGGGATTGATTTTATGAATAATCTTAGAAAACAATTAGAGGATTCAGAAATAAAAATGATAAGTAAGGATTGTACAGGTATTGATTTTTCTATTCATCCTTTTAAAATTTCTGTTGATGGCAGTGTTATATTTTCTAATAAAATTATTATAGCTACTGGTAAGTCTTTTAACTCTTTAGGTATTGAGTCTGAAAAAAAATTTATAGGTAGGGGAGTTTCTTACTGCGTTTCATGTGATGGGTTGTTTTATAAAGGTAAATCTGTTTGTGTTATTGGTAGTGGTGATTCTGCGATAAAAGCAGCTATATTCCTGAGCGATATAGCTAAAGATGTTAATGTGTTTGTACGTGGGAGTAACTTAAAAGCTTCTGCCCATAATCAAGATATCTTAAAAACTAAGAAAAATGTAAAAATCATGTACGATTCCAGTGTCGTAGAAATAAATGGGGATAGTGTTGTTGAAAGTGTTGACGTTAGTAAAAATAACTCTATCGTAAATTACAAGGTCGACGGAGTTTTTGTTATGATTGGATCTAATCCTAATACTGAAATGTTTCGTGAAGTACTAGAACTAGATGAACACGGATATATTATTACTGATCGAAGTGGTAGAACCAATATTAAGGGAATATACGCAGCTGGAGATGTAAAAAGTGAAACATATAAACAAGCAATTGTAGCTCTTGGAGATGGTTATTCTGTTGCAATGACTTGTATCAACGAATAAGTAATAAAGTAAGAATAAGTTTCGATATCATGACGATATCGAGAATTTTTATCAGCAAAAGATAATATTATCACCAATCGATTTGGGATATAAACGTATTGCTGGAGCTCGTGATTGCGTGATCTTTATTGGTGTTAAAAGGATCCTCCTCTACGTTGTTATTTTTTTTAGTCTTGATATCTTTGTATTTTTCAAAAAAAGCAGCCTTTCTAATAGGTGCGAACAAGATATCTTTGTAAAATTTTGAGTTGGCGATATCTGTATCTGAAATTTGTTTATCCACATAAATTACAAGATCACAAAGACCCATGGCTCCAGTTTTATTAATTATTTTAAAATTCCCATCATTGTTACTATCTTTGAAAATATTTTCCATTGAAACTGGATTTTGTACGAATTTTGTTCTTTCTACAATAAAGAACAAATTAGTAAGATCTTTTAGTGATAAAGAACAGAGACTTGAATACGTTTTGCTATCTCCTAAAACTTCATGACATTTACTAGCTTCTGTATCCTCAATAAGGGAAGTCGTTGTTATTGTTATCGCCTGTGATTTCTTTTTTGTGTTAAACGTAAAGCTCAATATTTTTTCGAAATATTTAACATAATCAACTATATATGAAAGTATTATTGACTTTAAACCAACTGTAATGGAATCTATATCACTTTTAACTACATCATAAGAATCTTTTACGTCAAATTTTCCATCTATAACTTTATTGACTTTTGAGTCAATATGTCCTTTGAATGTGATTTTCTTGAACAAATCATTTATGGTTTTTTTCTTCTTCCTATTATAATGTCGTATTACTTGATCTAATATTTCTATTTCTGAAAGGATGAAGTGAATATTGTAATTTAAAGTTGAATCGTCTGTGAAAGTGAATTTGCCTAAATATTTTTCATTGAAAAAACGACTAGGAATTTGTTTTCCTAGCGCTGTTCTTATACTCTTGAATATAAATTCAGCCAACGTTTTGATAGGTTTAGAGTATTTATCAATATTATCTTTTTCAAAGCAGATAGCGTATAGGGATAAAACTGATGCTTTAATTTCTTCTACTTTACTTTCTTCCAATTTCATCTCATCTATTGCTTCTGTGACATTTTTTGATATATCGTTTATTTTTCCCTTTATATCCTCATCGCAATTATCATCGACACCAATGATATGTCCTTTTGTTAGTTTTTTATTTATTTCATTAATACTTTCAATCTTATTGTTTCTCTCACTTACTTCATTTTCAAGTCTTTTTATTTTATTTTCTTCTCTTTCCATTTCTGCTTCTCCCCAACATAGGCAAGTAAAATTTCCGTGTATCACCGCAGCCATAGCGAATGATACTAGTTTATTGTAGTTAGTCATAACTAGTAAGGTTTTACCCTTAAAATTAATATAGTAAAAATTTACTGTATTCTCAAACACAACTGTCTAAAAACGCAACAGAAAAATCTGTAAATATTGTATTATTCTAATATTTTTGGCAATTATGAAAGTTAAAATTATGATATATGGCAGGTGTATTAAGTGTTCAGTTTAATCCAATTATGTCGAATAAAGGTACTAACTTGGAAAGAATAGAGAAATGTATCAGAGAAAATTTAGACAAAAATTTGGATTTGATAGTGTTTCCTGAATTCTTTTCTACCGGAATAAATCATAAATCATTTCAAGAAGATTCGGAAGATGAAAATGGTGGAAACACTATTAAAGTAGTGCAAAGTTACAAAAAAGTATTGCGTTAATATTATATCTGGCACTGTAATAACAAAATCAAATGATAACTTTTACAATACTAGTTTTGCTATCGATAGGTCTGGACAAATTTTGAATAAGTACAATAAAATTCATTTGTATTGTTATGGGGGAGGTACTGAAAATAAAAGGATTACTCCAGGCAATGATTACGTAGTTGTTAATTTTGATTTTGGTAAAGTTGGAATGGCTATTTGTTATGACATCAGGTATCCTTGCCAATTTAGGAAACTATCACAAATGGGAGCGGAAATAATAACTATTTCTTCTTTTTGGTTGACGAAAAGTCATTTGCTACAATCAGAAAAAGATATCTGGCTATCTATGAACAAAATCAGAGCCTACGATAATTTGCTCTATATTGTGTCTAGTAATACTGTTGGACGTGTTGACGATAATGTGAGTTCTATAGGAAATTCCTGTATTGTTTCTCCAAATGGTGAAATTCTTCAAAATGCTCAAAGTAAAGAAACCGCAATTTTTGAAATGTTGGATCTAGATATTGTTAGACAATATAAAAAAACATATCCTATCTCTAGTATAAATTGAAAAATACGTGCCTATTTGTAGTTGTTTCTAAGAATTTTTATATCTAGTTGGTTTGACAAAGTTTTTCATACCTTTTAATATTTGTTAGGAATGATTGGGAATAGGAATATAGAAGTAATACACTCAGTAGCTAGCGGGAAAATAAGAATAATAATATATTTCTTTTAAAGATAAAAGTTTTTACCGATAGATAGTTTAATATTAGCAATACCTGCCATCGAAAGACCTTTCCCCACTTCATTAGCATTCAAAGCTCCAATATCAAACGCGGTACCTACTTCTCCAAAAAAACCTTTAGTATTAACCCATTCAAATATAATCGCAGAAATATTTACTCCAAAATGAACAATGTCGAAGTCTATTCCGAAGTCATTATTACTAACATCAGCAAAACTTCCTCCCATTAAATTAACCATTACATTTCCACCGTAGTATGTGCCATTACTCCTACCTCCTCTACCATTGTAACTCCATCTAATTCCTCCACCAAGTTGTAACATAGCAACAGCTGGATTACTACTATCAATAAATGAACAATACACATCTCCACACAGAATAGCTTTACCGACAATACCTACATGTTTATTGGGCCAATAC
>CAMJVU010000007.1 GCA_946409305.1 uncultured Cytophagales bacterium | reverse complement strand
AATTCCATCACTCTTAAGTGTTAAGTCTTCATGTACGTATTGGCCCAATAAATATTTAGGATTTGTCGGTAAAGCTATTCTGTGTGGAGATGCGTATCATTCATTTATTAGCGGTTATAATTATGCAGCTGTTGCTATGTTACAACTTGGTGGAGGAATTAGATGGAGTTACAATGGTAGAGGAGGTAGGAGTAATGGTACACACTACGGCGGAAATGTAATGGTTAATTTAATGGGGGGAAGTTTTTCTGATGTTAGTAATAATAGCTTCGAAATAGACTTCGACATTGTTCAAGTTGGAGCAAATATTTCTGTGATTCCATTTGAATGGGTTAATACTAGGGATTTTTCTTTGGAAGTAGGTACCGCGTTTGATATTGGAGCTTTGAATACTAGGGATGTGGGGGCAAACCTTTTGATTACATGTATTTTTAACATCAAATTATCTATCGGTAAAAACTTTTACTTTTAAAAGAAATATGTTATTACTCTTATTTTTCCGCTAGCTACTGAGTGTTAGTTCCAATTCTATTTTTAAACATTTCTAACAAAATTTTGTTTTATTTATTTATTTATGAAAGCTAAAATCTTCTGCGCATTAATTGCCATTACTTGTTTAAACTCTACCGATACACTCATAGACGATAGTGTGACTTCTCGAGAAGGTAATACAATTGAATCTATTAAGAACGATAGTAGTAGAAACGATATTGTTCCTAGAAGTAATCGTTGGGTTTCTATTGCGTGGAGAGGACTGGGTGTTGGAACTATTTTTGGAGGTATTGGTTCTATGAAGTGTGATGGTAGTGGTTCAGGTCTTTTAATTCCATCACTCTTAAGTGCTGAGTCTTCATGTACGTATTGGCCCAATAAATATGTAGGATTTGTCGGTAAAGCTATTCTGTGTGGAGATATGTATTATTCATTTATTGATTATGATTATCCAGCTGTTGCTATGTTACAACTTGGTGGAGGAGTCAGATGGAGTTACAATGGTAGAGGAGGTAGGAGTAATGGCACATACCACGGTGGAAATGTAATGGTTAATTTAATGGGAGGAAGTTTTTCTGATGTTAGTGATGAAAACGCAAAAATAGACTTCGACATTGCTCAAGTTGGAGCAAATATTTCTGTGGTTCCATTTGAATGGGTTAATACTAAAGGTTTTTTTGGAGAAGTAGGTACCGCGTTTGATATTGGAGCTTTGAGTCTTGGTGATGGGGGGGCAAGTCTTTTGGATACAGTTATTAGTAATATTAAATTATCTTTCGGTAGAAACTTTTATCTTTAGGAGATAAGCATGTAATTGTTCTATATCATCTCATCTGGTTATTGGAGTCGCTTTTTCGTTCCGAAATGTAATTAATTACACATTCCTAGAAAATTTTGACTATATTATGTCCATCCATGAACAAAATTGATTTTATCCGTAGATCGATAGAAAAAATATTAACAGGTAACAGATGTCAACAAAACGTTAATGATAAAATGTAAAAAAAAATAAAAAATATTAATAACAACCTAAATGTAACTACCCTAGACGAATTATGTAACATTACACATTCCTAAAATTCATTATCGACCTATATCCGAACGTATTCAAAATATCAACTTATTGTAGATTAACATACTAGATAATAAAATATGAAAATCAAATTCATAGATACTCACGCTCACTTGCAAGAAGAAACTTTTGTAAATGATATTGACGAAGTTATCAAAAGGGCTATTAACTCTAATGTTATCAGAACTATAATTCCGAATTTGTACGAGAGAGATATAAATAGAATTGTTTATCTTAAACAAAAATATCCGGAATTTTTGGATATAATGATAGGTATTTATCCTATCACTGTTACTAGTGATTACACAAGGCAAGTACATGTATTAGAACAATATTTATCGAAACACGAATTTATTGGTATCGGTGAAATTGGATTAGATTATCATCTCAAAGACATCGATCTCGATGCTCAACGAAAACTTTTTGTACAAGAACTGAACATTGCTAAAGAGTTAAAATTGCCGGTATCTATACACTCTCAAGACGCCGCTGACGATATGTATAAAATACTAAAAGAACAACAGAATGGTAACTTAACCGGCGTGATCCACGGTTTTTATGATAGTGTCGATGACGCCAAAAAACTTGTAGATTTGGGATTTTATTTGGGAATTGGAGGTTTTGTGACATTTAATACGTCAAAAGTACGAAAAGCTTTAAAAGTTGTTAATCCAGAGAATATAGTTCTAGAAACTGATAGTCCATATTTGACACCAACACCTTTTCGTAAACAACGTAATGAACCTAGTTTAATAAGATACATTGCACAAAAAGTTGCAGATGTATATCAAATAGACATAGAAAAACTAGCAGACATATGTTTAAAAAATTCTAGGGAAGTCTTCAACATAACCAATGTGTAAAATCGTATTCGACACTAAATAATCCGTAAAACACTCAAAATACTGATAAAAATAATCGTTTTAAGTTACTATCGTAACATCATTTTTTTCGGAATCAAAATATGAGGTCTCATTATTCTATAGTAACTTAGGTCCTGTTTTGCAAATATATTATCCCCTTCTATTGTTTTTTTATCAAGTTCAATCCTTGCAAAACTATCATTCAACACGTAACGTTGAGAAGTATCGAACAACAAACAATCCGTATAAAATTCTTTTTTCCCTTTCATTTTATTATCATCGACTGATTCAATTTTTACATTTCCTAAAAGTAACATCATGTTCCTATCCTGTTGCCATACGACTTCATTTGCACTTATTGGAGATACTAATTTATGATTTTCATCAAAATATTCAATATTCACGTTATTAGGAGCGTATATAATCGAGCCTGTCGTTTGAATACACTTATTGGTAGAAATATGAAACCTTTCTTTATTATCAAATTTTATAGACGTTTCTGTATCGAATGCAGTTATCACATTGTATTCATCATCTCCGCTCTTTTCAAAGAAAATATCTAATATTCTTTGAATTTCTCTCTTATACTCTTCGTTAAAACTATCATTGCCGTTAATACATATCAAGATAACAAAAAAAATACCCTTACGACTCATAACTAATTAATACTTTTCACAACTACTGTTGGATTATATCCATCGTACCTTATCATGAGTACGTTCTGATTGTCATGATAACATCCATAATTTATACCTGGCAAAAAAGTACAATCACATTTGTAACCATCTTTTGAACATTGTGGATACCTACCAAAATCGTTTAATTGTTTAATTACAAAATTCATCAAATCAAAACCATAAAAAGCAAGTTTATTAGGATAATGTTTAAATTTTTCGTGAAATGTGTTTATAAACACCTTCACATTTTCCAACGAATAATCAATAAACGATGAAGTCAAGAAATATATATTTTGGTTCAAAAGAGAATTAATATCAACCGTTTCCAAGAAATCATGACTACAAAACATTAAAGGATTATTAGTTCTGTCTGTTTGCAAAAGACTTATTAGATTTGTTAATACTAATGCGTTATTAGTAGCTACGTATACATGCGTGGCATTGTTTATGTGTTTTATAATTTCATCTTGTTCTGTGGTTTCAACAAGCACGATATCTGAATCTTCTCCTTTCTTATTTTCTTTCAACTTTTGTTTATTTTTCTGTTGCTCTCTTGCATAAAACACTATCTCTTTATTCCTTTTACTATCAAGTATTACATCAACTACATTGCTATACTCATGTAACAAAAGTGTACTCTTAAACGCATCAACTTGTTCAATATCATCTTTTGATGTTGAGCTTACAACTACGATATTATCCTCATGACTTATACGAAAATGTTTTATTAGTGACATAGCTGCGTAATGAGCTTGCGTAATACCAGATGATTGCATAAGATACCCGTAACGATTTTTTCCTAAATGAGACAACTGTGATGATTCTATTTCTATCATGTTGATTTTATTTTTTTTACTAAAATCAGAAATTACATTTAAGCTATTTCCAAATATTCCAACAATAAAATCCACATTTTTCATTTCTTCGAGTTGTAAAATTTTACGTAAGGACCACTGTGGCAACTGAGTATCATACAGCTTTACATTAATATTTTTGTACTCACTTTGCTCAAGTGCATATTCTATCCCTTTATATAAGTCGAAATATTTTGCACTTGCAGAATCGATATTTTCACTATTCAGTGGCAAAAATACAGCTACGTTGTACGTATCTTTTTTTTGAAATTTTAACGTGTTTCTTTTTGTTTTTACATAGCCACATTCTTCCAACCACGATACTATCCATGGTCTCCTTTCTACGATATCTGCGTGTTTTTGTTTTTTTATCCAGTTGTTGAATATAAACTTATCATTGGGATATCTTAAGATACAACTATTAGCAGCATTTGACGAAATATACGGAGTTATATACTTATCTTTCATGTTTTTTTTGTAGTTCTCCAACGATTTATCCTTTACCTTACCTAAATATTCGAGTGCATCAACGTACTTATCCTGTCTAAAACATATATCAGCCAACCAAATCAACACATTGTCAACCTTATTCCAATTCGGGTATTCTAATACTCTTTCAAATAATTTTCCAGAATTATACATGTTTGACTTTTTATATTCAATCATCGCTAAAAAAAACAACGAATATGCGCAAATATCGTCATACTCCTCGTTCTTATTAACTACAGTAGAGTCATTATTTTGCTCCAAATTAGATGATTCACTACTAGTGACTATATTTCTAAAGAGTTGCTCGCTTAAATCATATTGTCCCCCATCAAAATACGTTTTTGCCTGATTAAACACGTCCAAAACATTTAACAAAAATACAAACTGAATTATTTGAAAAAAATTGACAACCACACTAAAAAATAATGTGACTTAACACAAAAAACTTGTCAATACCATGAGACTCCATAAACATATCGAAACAAAATACAAGCAAACACAAAATCGTGTACATCTTTGTAAAGGTCAATTTACAATCCGCCACCAATAACAGTGAAACTAAATCATAATCTGTTTTTATTGTCGAAGAGACGATCGTATTGCCTGTTAAGAACAATACAAGTAAAATGTAAACAAAGTGCAGAAAACGAAAATTTACTAATAACAATTTCGAAATAATTCCTTGTGTTATGATATTACAAATTTATTTTGTAGTATCATAACATGAGTGGGGTGCAACGTAAGTTCAGAATTAAGTTGAAATCTTTTGATCAAAAATTGTTGGACATGACTATAAGGAGAATATTGTCCACTATAAAAGGTCTCGGAGAAGTAGTAGGACCATTTCCTCTTCCGACAAAAAGAGAAAAATTCACGGTACTGAAATCTCCACATGTATATAAAAAGTCTAGGGAACAATTTCAGCTGTGTACATATTCTAGGCTGATAGATGTTTATGTGAGTTCTCAAAAGGCTGTAACAGCCTTGTCAAAGATTGATATTCCTAATGGAATTGGGATAAAAATTTCGTAATTTTGAGTCAGTAATATCATATTCTCTATATTCTTCAGGATAGAAATATAGCAGAGGGTGGATGAATATGGTAGTTATTGACTCTTTAGTTTTTGTGGAATAAGGATGATAAAGATATTTGATATTTACATAGTGAAGAAGATTTCCGCAATGTTTTTTTTCTTAACTATTACCTTTTTATTGATAGTAGTTTTTTTTGATTTTATTGCAGAGGGACATACTTTTTTTCAATATGGTCTTAATCTATCAAAAATATTGTTTTACTATTTGGTTGAAATTCCATTCATCTTCAATCTGATAATGCCTGTGATAGTTTTTATATCTTCTGTATTTGTAATACTTAGACTTTCAAATAGATGTGAAATTGTATCTTTTTTATCGCTTGGAAATACTAAGTTGAGATTTTTATACCCATTTATAATTTTATTTGGAGGCATTTTGGTAATATTATTGTTAATCTTTTGCAATTTGCTTTTACCATTAACAAATAAAAAAATGTATGATTTTGAAACAAAATATCTCAAAGGAAATGTAAACAGTAAGTGCAGAGATTTACACATCAAATTATCCAATAACCAATTTTTATACATAGAGAGCTATGATATTTACGACCAAATCGGTTCTAACGTATGGATTGACTCTTTCAAAAAGAATCAATTAGTAGAAAGAATGTCTTCTAAATATATCAAGTGTGACAATAAAAGTAAAAAATGGATACTTGAAAAATGTCAAAAGAGAGAGTATGGAGACGTTGAAGACACGATTTCGTATCTGGATAAATATGAAATTAGCTGCAATAAACTGGATATTAATAGTTTTGTTATTGATACAAAAACTATAGGTAAATTGACAAGAAAAGAGCTGAATACTTTAATAGAAAACTGCAATATTAATGGATCTGACAATATTGTTTTATTCGAAATAGAAAAAATGAAGAGAATATATCACCCGTTCAGTGTATTAATCTTGATTACTATGGCTGTTTTATTTTGTTCCGAAAAAAGCAGAAGTGGAAATAAAAAAAAAATTATAATCAGTTTTATATTAGCTTTTAGTTTCATCGGTATATCAATGTTTGTCGAAGGATTTGTCAAATATTCCAAGACAATTCCATTATTCGTTCTGTGGCTACCTAACATTGTTTCTTTTTTGTTTTGTTTTATCTTTTATTTAAAAAAACCTGCATAAGTATTCCTTTTTAATATCAATAATGTTATCGTAAATATGAATTCAATCATGTTCCATCATGTCACATAATGCTATTGATAACGCATCTGTGGAATCATATTTACAATCTTCAACATCAATACCCAATAGAGAGGATACCATAAATGCTACTTGTTCTTTTGTAGAACTTCCATTACCAGTTATCATCTTCTTTATTGTTCTAGGTGAATATTCTTTTACACTCAATTTATACTGTAATCCAACTAAAATAACAATCCCCTGCACTCTACCTAGTTTCAATAATGACTGCACATTATTTCCCAAAAATTGAGTTTCTACTGCCAAAGTATTCGGCTTATATTTATCCACCAATTTAGACACCTCATTGTACACATGCAACAACTTTTCTGTCGAATATAAATTACTAATTTTAATAATCCCAAATTGTTCAACTTTTATCTTACCATCATTTTTCTCTAATATAGAGAAACCCATGATATTCGTACCAGGATCTATTCCAATTGTTTTATATCTCACCATATTTACACAAAACCACCTAAAAAATAAAAGAACAGAACAATAATTAATTAATGTCCACCATCCACAAATGTAAATCCAATATTTCCCTTCTTACAGTACCTCAAAAACACCTACCAAACTTCAATATCACCACAAATTAAAATCAAAAGCAAATACAAAAAAACGAAACAAAAACATCTACAAAAGTTGTAAAGCAGAAAACAGATTCTCCTACCTTACTAGCTAATCAACACAACCCCCACAGATTACGACAACTGGCCTTCACCTGAGGCTGACTAGACAATACATTCGTCTCACCAACATTAGAAGTAGACCCATTAGTAAGTGTAGAAGTAGACGTACTAATATCCGTAGAAGGCATAGAACCTCCAAACCCCATTACAACTACAGCTCCGCTCATAGTTGCATTAATCGCAAGCCTAACCAACTTGCTACATTTCTTATTCACCATAACACACCGGGTCACACACCCACTTATATAATACTCACAATTTTAATAAAAAGCAATACGCATCATAAAATTATCATCATTATCGCCTGATAGTCACATTTAATACCCTCAAACATAATACTAACCATTTGTCAAATAAGAATATCAAATGTACTAAACCACTTGTGACAACAAAAACCATAATCATGTAAAAAAATAATAAAAACTAACCTAAGTGAACGATAAAAAAACATTAAACTACATTTCAAAAAACAGATAACTGAGTGATTTCGCTGGGACTCGAACCCAGGACCCCTTCTTTAAAAGAGAAGTGCTCTACCACTGAGCTACGAAATCATAATTAATAATACGATCAGTGGCTATGGTAGGAATCGAACCTGCATCAAGAGTTTAGGAAACTCCTATTCTATCCATTGAACTACACAACCAATGTGGTTATGGTAGGAATCGAACCTGCACCAAAAGTACCGGAAACTTTTATTCTATCCATTAAACTACACAACCCTGCATTAAACGTCACATCAAGTCAAGAACATATACATACTCCTCCTTAGGATCATTTAAATAAACTCCAGATAACATTACCCTTCTTTTACCCCTTATTTGCTCCTTAAACTCCGAACATGACGTTATATTTACATTATCAACACTTGTAATGACGAATCCCTCCTTCATTTTACCCCAACGCTTACTATCAGGTCCTCTTTTAGATAACATAACTCCCCCTACTACGGTATTATCACCACTTCCACCATCTTTTAATGCTTTAAGTTGTTTTTCGGTCAGTTCCTTAATTGTGGCTCCATTTACTATCAATTCTTTTCCATTGTCGACGATTTTAACATTACTTTCTCTCCCTAACTTTACCTTAAAATCTAGTTTTTTCCCACTTCTATCAACATGCAAAACAACATTAGTTCCTGGACTTATGGTTGAAACAACCTCTTGAAGCCTCACCATATCATGTATATCAATAGTATTTTGAACGGCACCACCACTCGCATCGTCCTTATACTCCAACGTAATCGAGACTATGACATCACCTCCTTTCACACCAACCTTTTTTAAAGGACTTGTTTTCTCCACAGATTCCACATAAACACCTTGATAAACCTTTAATTTCTTTTGTTTCACCAATTCATCACTCACACTTGCGCCAACTATCCCGAGAACTACCCTTTGAATGTACCCATATTCCTTAAAATCTGAAATAGACTTTCTCGCCGTATTGATTGGTATAGCGAAGGTCATATTCGTTAACTCCTGACCGTTGGGAGCAGCAAGAGCTACATTAATTCCAACCAACCTACCTGTCGAATCTATCAACGCACCACCACTACTCCCATGAAACATCATGGCATCCGTTTGTATTGTAGAAAGCGTACCAGAATTATCTTCAGAAATACCCCTATGAATATTAGATGTAACCATACCTCGACTTGCCGTATTGCTGTACATCCCTGGATTCCCAAGAGAATACACAATAGATCCCATACGTAATTTATCAGAATTACCAAACGGCAATGAAGGAAGATTTTTTTCAACTATTTCTAATAAAGCAAGATCAACAACAGAATCACTCCCCAACACTTTTGCTTCATACTTACGATTGTTGTATAAAACTTCAACTTTAGAACCACCCTCAACAACATGACTATTTGTTAGTATAAATGTCTCTTTATCATTACTCTCAACTATGACACCAGACCCATAACCAGTTTGTTTCTGAGTTTGTGGTCTTCGTACCTGACCACTCCCATTCCTTGGCCTTCCAAAAAAATCACCAAAATCACCAAAATTACCAAATGGATTTCCAAAAAAAAAGAAAGGGTTAATCTGATTAACCTGACGCTCAATAGTTGTGTATATAGCGACAATTGATTTCATACTTCTCTCTAACAAATCAATTTGCTGTTGTTCATATTCATAAAAACTGCCACCTTTACTGTCAACCACCACAGGACTGACACTGTCAACCAATATAGGGCTGGATTTCCCTACACCCGCGTCACTAACTGCATTAACCTTTGAACAACCTTGACTGTTCTGCCCACATTTTACCTCCGAATTATATCTCCTGAACAAGAATAAATTGATAGTAACTGTAGATACCACTACAATAGTTAAAATACCAAATTGTCTATTATTTAACATATGTACAAAATTACAAATCAAAAAATTTTACTTCTCTTTCCGCACTTAGGTCAGAATCAGACCCATGTATAGCATTACTTCCCTTTGATATTCCATACTTACTTCTTATCGTACCACACATAGCCATAGCAGGATCCGTAGCTCCTATCAAATCTCTAAATCTTTTAACAGCATCATCCGCCTCCAACACGAGAGCAACAATTGGACCAGACGACATATAATCACACAAATCATTATAAAAAGGAAGATGACTCAGCGAATTATAAAAGTCCATTGCCTGATCTCTCGACATACGTACCACACGCATCTTGACAATTTTAAAACCAGACTGTTCTATATCACTTAAAATTCTACCCGACAATCCTTGCTTGAAAGCATCAGGTTTTATCATAGAGAACGTAACACCCATAATTATCTTCTACATACAAAATTGTCTAAGAAACTCGGTAACGTTAATATCATACAACCTTATATCACTAACCTTATTAATAAGGAAGGATAATCTTTCTATTCCCATTCCTATCGCAAAACCGCTATATAGCTTATTATCAATACCAACATTGTTCAAAACATTTGGATCAATCATCCCACCTCCACATATTTCAACCCAACCACTGTATTTGCACAACTGACACCCCACTCCTCCGCATGGAATACACGACATATCTACTTCAATACCGGGCATTGTAAACGGAAAATAAGAAGGACGTATCCTCATTTTAATATTTCTACCAAACAAATAATGAATTACATATAAGAGTGTACTTTTTAAATCCGATATATTAACGTTTCTATCGACGCAAAAACACTCTAATTGATAAAAAAAACAATGCGACCGCGCAGATATAGTTTCATTACGAAATACTCTTCCAATAGAGAAACATCGTATTGGAATCTTACATTGTTCCAATATCCTTATTTGCACGTTAGACGTATGCGTTCTCAATAAACCACCTCCATCAATAAAAAACGTATCCTGTTCATCTCTCGCAGGATGATACTCAGGAATATTCAAAGCCGTAAAATTATGCCAATCATCTTCGATTTCATTAGTTTCTACTTGTATAAAACCTAAAGAAGTAAAGCAATCAACCATTTTGTTACATTGTATCTTTAACGGGTGTCTACAACTTATATGATCTAAACATGGCAACGTCAAATCCGAATCTACGATCTCCCCTTCTGTTCTAGACGACTGTGCATAGAATTTATTTATTTTTAATTCAACACACTTCTTTAGTTTGTTTATACGTATTCCGATTTCCCTCTTTTCATCACCATCCAAACTATCCAAAGACTGTGAAAACCTACTCACTAAACTATTCAATAATTTCCTAAGGTGTACGACACCATCGTTAGAAACTATTTCATTGGCCTCCACATCAACGATCGCCCTATCTATATCATCTATTATCAACATGCTAAGAGCGGAAAATGGGGTTCGAACCCACGACCTCAACCTTGGGAAGGTCGCATTCTACCAACTGAACTATTTCCGCATTCGTACACATCAACCGTAATCAAACACCTATTTTTTCTTCACATTCTTATTCTCCTTAGATTCCTTACCATTCTTGTCGTCATTATCTCCCTTTGATTTATCATCCTGTTTCTCAACTTTCCTACTAACCTTCACTATCTTTAAAAAAACCTTCCCTAGATATTCCTTTTTAAACATAAAATTTTCTCCAAAAGCAAAAGTAGGAGATACGAAAGCATTTAATTCTGCACCCTCACAAACGTACGCCAAAATACAAAACAGAGAATTGTGCATATTTTTTTCGTCCAAGGTAACCTCTAACGGAACATACTTAGCTCCTTCATTCCAAATATCATTCTCCTTAGCGACACTTTCAATACTTGTTTCACATATTTTACCATTAAACGAAACAAAATAGTCAATAAATACTTTATCTCCGACTTTTATATTCTCACCTGTACCCTTCTGGACAATATCCAAAAATACACCATCCTTCTTCCTATCTGCATGAATCTTTTTATCCTTCACATATTTTTCAATCTTCTCATCATCTAATTTTATGCGTTTTTTCGCTTCTTCTTTCCTCATTTTGCTATACTCATGAAATACAGGATATATCTTATACTGATTAACAACATCTTTTAGAGAGACCCGCCACTCCACGATATCATCAGGTTTACAATTTGTTCCATACTCTTCATTCCTATACTTCAACTCATTCTCATCCATCAACAACTTCGCCTTAACTCTAAAAACGACTTTACCGTTTTTTTTTAATAAATTCAAGGATTCATAAAAACCACCATCAAAATTATTAAACCTTATTCCTTTTACAGTAATCAGTTTAGGATAAGGACTCTCGCACCTATGTAGAATAACCTGTCCATTGAATAAAACCTCATCGTCTATATAGTAGTAATCATCATCACTTGCATCGAATTTATCACCCTTTTCCAAAACTCTAAACTCAATACCAGAATTAGTGGATTTGTACCTATATCTAAAAAACCAAATACCAAAAACAAAAAAACAAAGAACAATAACACCGTTCAAAAACGCATATATTTTACTTTTCATAAAGACTTCAACTCATCGTAACCCTTAATTATATCTATAAAACTAGTTATTGTTTCCACCAAAGTCAACTTCGATATTCCCCCGGAGGCATTCTTATGTCCACCGCCACCGAAATGCTGTTTAGCCAGGTCGTTAACAGAAAAATCCCCAACAGATCTCAAGGATATATATATACCATCCTTCTTTTCATTAAACAAAGCAGCAACGACCACACCTTTAACAGACAAAGCATAATTAACCAAACCATCAGTATCGCCAGGTCTCACAACAAACCTCATAATATCCTCCTGTGATATAGTTATATAAGCCACATTATATCCATTAACGGTTTTAAGACACCTACTCAAAACATACCCAACAAACCTTAACTTAGACAACCTGTTACTGCCATAAACAAACTTATTGACGGACTGAATATCTATATTGTGTTTTTTCAATAAATCAGCGGCTATTTCGTGAACTCTATACGTCATGTTAGCTGTCATAAACCTCCCGGTATCCGTAACTATCCCCGTATAAAGACAAGTTGCTATATTATCATCGATAGTGTCAGTCTCCATGTTGTTCATCATTTCGTAGATCAATTCACATGTTGAAGCAACCTTAGAATTCCAACATACAAAATCACCTAATTCTGGATCATCCAAATGATGATCAATAACTCCTACTTTACACTGATGTTTTTCAATTACCTCGTTCAGAGACTGATCAATTCTACTCTTTTGAGAAAAATCAATACATAACACGATGTCACTCCTCTGTATATATTCAACAACTGTATTTTTGAACAAAGATTCGTAGACAACGATATCTATTGCTGACGGTAACCATGCAAAATTCTCGCTAAAATAATTGGGAGCTATCACCTTAGTACTATGTCCATTTTTCTGTAACCACAGAGACATCGCCAAAGCAGCGCCAAGCGCATCACCATCCGGATTTTTATGAATCACTATACTAATATTCTTCTGATTTTTACCTATAAAGTCTAATAATTCTTTAGCCTTTTCGAAATAATCAAAAACACTCATATTCTCACCACTTAAAACAAACTAACAAACTCACTTTTCACTTACTAAGTTATCCTTTTTTGTCATCAACGACCTGTTCGCCACCAACGTTCTGACTCTCCGCATTGTCATGATCCCCACTCTTTTCGACAGACGTTCCATCATCCTTATTTTCCACGACCACTCCCTTATTTTTCATGTCTTCTTTTATTTTTTTTATATTTGGACTAATTCCAACATTTTTACTCCCTAATACCCTATTAATCAACAAAGATATCACAACTACTGAAAAAAACAGGTACAATGTGGTCTTCTCGAGAATATTGATAGACCTTCTTATTCCTACCGTCCTTGTTATATTCATAGATCCCAACACATCATTCCCTGCCCCCTCTCTTTTCGAATTTTGAAGAAATGTTACAAATATCAACATCAACGAAGAAATTATTAATAAAACAAATAAAAACACCAACATATAAATATTGTTATACATTCTTAATATAAAATTTTTATGCTGAGACTATTTTTATCATTTTTCTTATCAATAACAATTCATTTCCTGGTGTTATGCATTACTATTACCCATGTGGTCTCGATAACAAACAACCAAACTTCTTCTTCATGCGAAGGTTTGCAAAAACAAGATCAAAACGATAACATGTTGACAATAAACATTAACTCATTCAAAGAAAACACTTCGAACAATTTAATAAAATATGTTTACAAACGAAACAAGACAGAAAGTATTCGCACAAAAAAAAATAATTATGAAGATAACGGGATATCTATTAATTTAAAGGGATGGACATTGACGAATCTTCCTATTGTTGACGACAGTTCACAAGAAATAGGATTCATAAAATTTAACATAACAGTAGATGATTTCGGGTCTGTTACTAGCGTAAAAACAATAGAAAAAAACATCAGCAACCACTTGGAGACATCATATAAAAAGGCAACATACGACCTTAAATTTGAGAAAAACGAGAACACTACATGTAGAGAAGGGACAATATATTACTCGATAATGTACAGCTAGGAATTTCGATATCAACACAATATCCCCATTCAGAATCTTGTATTTCAGAACTTTGACGTAGAGATATATTTTTATTAAACCAACTAAAAAACGTCTCACCCTACAATCTTTAAAGTAGATATAGCCTCCCTATTCCCAAAATAAAACTATTATCTAATTTGCTAAAAAAAACGTGAATACAATAACTGTTTTCCATGAAAATATTCATCATCAAAAACGCTTTCTATTTTGTAACTTACACTTTTATACGTGGGAATATCTACACATCCATTCAAGTAAATTACTCCATTATAAAAATTTCTGTCAGACACCAAGTGTTTAGTAATGTTCATAAAATCATTTACATTTGTAACCGCTCTACCTAGTACAAAATCATACTTATCTGCTACTGTCTCTACTCTACAACATTTAACAACAACATTATTCAATTCCAACGATTCACACAAATACCTCATTGCCTTCACTTTTTTTTCAATAGAATCCACTAACACAAAATTGGTATCGGGGAAAAATATTGCTAACGGTATTCCTGGAAATCCCCCACCACTTCCCACATCTATAACAGCATCACACGCAGAAAATCTAAAAAATTTAGCAATACTAAGAGAATGTAAAATGTGATGAATATATACATGGTCTATAGTCTTTCTAGACACCAAATTAATGCTTTCATTGAGACCAATGTGTAATTCTCTTAATCTCTCATATTTGTTAAATTTCTCTTTAGTTAAATTACAGAAGTATTTTTGTATCACATCCATCTTAAGACAATAAAGAAGAAAACATCACACTCAAAGCATATGTACTTTTTCTTCCACGGCTACATTCAAAACTAATTGTCAAAACATTGAGTAAATTTATCGATTTCATCTACCATTACTTTGGTTTGATCCCTGTGTAAAAAATGACTTCCATTTAACACATTTATGTGCTGTATGTCTGTGTTAGTTATAATGCTATTCAGATAACTTTGAACTCTTGTTTTTAAAACTCCGTTATGTATTTCTTGATCGATATATTCTATCAAACTTGACGATATGAATAATAATACGTGTAATTTTTCATCTAACTTAAAGCACTTCAAATTCCTAGATATTGTCCAAAAATGGTCATATTGGTTACAGAATGCTTTCGTAACCTTGTCCTTATCTTTAAATGGATACTTTTTATATTCTTCATTTGATTTAAATTCTTCTAGCCAGAAATAAGGGAGAGACATGTCTATACCAACAACTCCACACACTTCATTTTTATACTTAGATCTAGACAAATAATCTAGAACATACAAGCCCGAAATACTATGTGGAATCAAAACATACTTATCAACGTTTAATTTTTGCAATGCTGTATGTATCTCTTCACATATGTTTTCACTAGAACGTGATCTATCTGTATCGTCACTTTTGTTGTACCCATAATACTCTACAACAATTACTCTATGCCCTCGTTTACACAACTCCATAACTAATGGTTCAAAATCATTATGTGGACTATATATTCCCGTAATGTTTTTAGTAGAAAAATCAAAATTGAAATAAGAATATGATGGTAAAACTACAAATGTTCTATCAGTTTTTTTATTCTCTGGGATACTATCATACACATAAAAACTCTCATGATTAATTGTGATTTTATGAATATCCTTCCTGCAATCTGTATTACAAAACATCGTTAAAAATAAAATACAAAAGAACAAAAAATTATTCACACAATAATCCCTTATTTTCACAGAACCCAATAAACTCAAACATTAAGATAATAGTAAAAAAAATAGACGATTTCCTACTCTCCCCTTGCGAGTACCATCGGCGTAACTGGTCTTAACTTCTCTGTTCGGAATGGGAAGAGGTGGATCCCCAGCACTATCATCGTCACAAAATCAACGAAGATAATATTATTATACAAAATCATAACAAAAAAACAAAATATAGAAAAAACATTTTACGTCCCACCCCCAATTAAAATCTGTATCACGAAACTCACTGCAAATTCTTGTCCACAGTAATTTTATGAAAATGCCTCTCATTGTACATATTTTTCATTTCTACAGATTCATAAATAACAACAAGCAATAAAATAAATACCATTATGGACAGTAGTATAATAATGCACTTTTGTTTATTAACTATACGTTCCTTAGCTCTAATAATACTATCAAGATCTACATTTACATTGTCCATACAAGTCTATTAACACAATACACGAATTAATAATCAGATACAGATTAGATTTTTGCTACTTTTAGCTAAATTTTCATATCCATTTTTTTTAACAACAACCATATCTTCTATTCTTACTCCGAACTTAGATGGTAAATAAATTCCTGGTTCTATTGTTACTACCATATTCTCACATAAAATATCATCGCTATTGAAAGATAAGCGAGGTAACTCATGTATTTCAAGCCCTACACCATGTCCCAAACCGTGACCAAATTCCTTGTCGTATCCGAATTTCCGAAAGTATTCTCTCACCAATGCATCAACATAACGACAGGGCACTCCATCTCTTACATTTTCTAACGCTATTCTTTGCCCCTCCAAAACTATATCATACACCTCTTGCTGTTTTTTTGAAAGACAACCCATACATATCGTCCGGGTCATATCACTATTGTATCCATCCAGTGTTGCCCCGAAATCAATTGTAATAAAATCTCCATGTTCTATTTTTTTAGAAGATGGAGCACCGTGAGGCAAAGAAGTTCTTGATCCAGAAACGACGATCATTGAAAAATGTAAAACACCTGATTGAACTAAAATAGACTTACCTATTTCGGTTGCTACATCTTTTTCTGTCATCCCTTCAGAAATAAACGTCAATATATGAGAAAAAACATCATCAGTAATGTTTTGTGCAGCGCTTATCTTATTGATCTCTTCGTCACTTTTAATGGCCCTTAAATTGCTTATTATTCTATCTAACCTACCATCTGCAACAAGATTAATGTTTTTTAATTGTTCTCGATAATCATTGAAAGTTTTAACACATACCCTACTTGCCTCTATTGCCACGTTGTTACACTTTTCATCATTTAGTACTCTATGTAAATCATTGCAAAAATTATTTGAACAAATTATTTCAATATTATTAATTGACTGCTGTGCCATCTCATAATATCGTGAATCAACAAACAAGTATACATTTTTACGTGTTACCAACAATATTCCATCAGAAGAATAAAATGATGAAAAATATCGTCTATTAACCTCGCTATTAATAATAGCACCATCAATATCATCTGGCAGTTTATCTACCAATTTCTGAACATTGTTCAAATTCTCAATGCTGGAGTTACACATAAAACCTTAAATTTACATTTTTTTTCCATGTAACGCGTCTATCCTACGTCTTTCTTTGTTAAATAATATCAACGTCACAGCTATTATTAATGCTCCACACATTTTGTGAGTTGTTGGTAAATCTTTCAATATAAAACAACTTAATATGATCGTAAATATTAACTTTGAAAAATTTAAAAATTCCAACGATACTATTGTTGCAGCCTTGCGTACCCCATATATCATACAAAAATGATGAGAAAAAGTTATACAAGAAATCGTAAAAACATATGGAGATAATAACAATTTTAAATTAAAGCTTTTTCTGATGAATAAAAGGATAACTGTGCCATACAAACAGAAAAGTACGCACTCCACACATACAGCCTGAAAAGAATCCTTTTTTACTCTACAAAAATACCTTCTTGTAATGTCGCCACATGAAGCAATGGCTATGTATGACACTAGATACCAAAAATGACTGACATGAATTTTATCATAATTGGCTATCATAAAACCGACAGATATACCAACAAAATATTTCAAATATGACTTCTCAAATCTCTCGTGTAACAAGACAACAGCCAAACACCACACACAAAATGGCTTTATCATAGCAGATATCTCTATTCCGGAAATGCTCATAAAACCCATCAAATATATTTTATAATTCGCAGCTACAATCGGAATAGCAAACAAAACTATTTGCAACACCTCCTTTCTACCAATAAATGTTTCCTTAAAAGTAAAATTTATTTCATTCCTTGACTTCTTAAAAATATAGAACAACGATAATAAAAACAGACTAATAATGTTAGAATGAAGCATTATATCTATAATTTTCACATTAGGGATTTGAATAACATCGTTCGAAACAAAAAACTTAGCCAATATATTTGAAAAAGCGCTACAAAAGTTAGCTATTAAATAATATCCCATCCAACCCTCATAAAAACACTAATAACAAATTCCATAAATATCAATAGATTAAGTCACAAATCATTGTCATATCAAACTAGGTCTACGTTTTTTTGTCCGCTCGACCGATTGTTCGAACAACCACTTGTCTATTTTTTTTTTATCCCCCGATAATAACACATCAGGTACTTGCATCCCTTTATACTCCCTGGGTCTAGTATACACCGGTGGTGCCACAAAACCATCTTGAAATGAATCATCTAATGCAGATACTTCATTTGATAACACTCCAGGAATCAACCTTACTATTGAGTCTATCAACACACACGCTGGAATCTCTCCCCCTGACAAGACATAATCACCAATACTTACCTCTCTTGTTACTAAATTCGTCCTCACACGTTCATCAACACCTTTATAATGACCGCACAATATTATAATGTTATCTTTCAACGATAATTCATTTGACAAACTCTGTGTTAAAATTTCACCATCCGGCGCCATATATATAACCTCCTGACAATCATTATCAACTTTTATTGCAGCAATACACCTATCTATCGGCTCTATCATCATTACTAAACCGGGACTTCCACCATACGCATAATCATCTATCTTTTTATGTTTATCAAGTGTATAATCTCGCAAATTGTGTATATTTATGTTAATTTTTTTTGAATTTATGGCTCTCCTAACTATCGAATAAGAAAAAAAACTTGAAAACATCTCAGGGAAACACGTAATTATATCTATTCTCATCTAAATGTAAAGATTTCCAAAGTAGCGAAAAGGAGAATCGAACTCCTGACCTGTAGGTTATGAATCTACCGCTCTAACCATCTGAGCTACCTCGCCATAATGTTATTTTATGATCTTAATATTAAAAAGATTGTACAAACTACAAAACAAATAAACATTTAATCCTTTTATTTCGTTAGTATCTAAACATTTTGATAAAAATCACAAATTGTAATCAAAATAAACTAAAAATTTTGGAACAGTTCGAAGTAGAGTACACAAATCATTATAGTTGAATGTATCATTTTACAAAAACAAACACACTCATTTCATGATCACGATTCAACTACTAGATTCATAACAAATACAAAATTATTCAAAAATAATTCCAAAACTAATTAACGATATTCGTTTTTAAACCAAAATCCATATATATCTGTAACAAATTCCAAATGCCAGATTTAAAAGGATTTCTAAAAGTAAGTGGACTATATCCCAAAGTAGTTTTACTTCCACTATACGTTATAAAATTTGTAATTGTAAACCCTACCTCAAAACTTTTGCCAGTATCGTACACCAATCTCAACAACGCAATCTTGATTGCAACATCAGCGAAACAAGTTAAACAGGTATCTAGCTTCACCCAATCGTCATATGGGGAAATCAAATTATTTAAAATATTTTTAGATACAAAATTGGTTACACTAAAAAAGACATTTGGTCCCAGAGTAATACTACTTTCAATCCGCTTTACAGATTTGTTTACACGTCTAGAATACCAATCAGAGAAACTATTCCACTCACGATTTATTCCAAATAACACTAAACAGTTTAACGTACTTGTTTGTAATACATCAATTTGTTGTGAACCCCATAAACCAGAATCAATATTAAACAAATAAGACCACGATTCATCTATTTTCTTAAAACGTTTATACGTAAAACAAATTACAGATGTGGAAAATTTTGTAATATCAGCTCTACTAACAAATCCAAAATCTTTCAACAACGGAATACCAAAATTCTCATGGGCTCCACCAGCATATGCCAGATAATTAAGTGGTGCAACGCAAGATGAATAGACACTACCAAAAAATCCACCGCTAATATTTATTCCAAATATTTCCGTTACATTCCCTTTCGACTTGTTGTCTTTACGCCTAAAAAACATCTGTTTATTTTCTTTTTTATCACGACGTTTATTGTCCGACTTACGATTCGACAATACGTTTCTATCTACATTACCGATAAAATTTGAAGACGATATTGATGAGATAGAAGAACTAAAACCAGATGAACTCGAATTCGTATCATTGTCAACATTAACATCCTCCTTAATCGCATCAACTTTCGCCAGTAAATCGTTAAAATTTTCATTTGAAGAGAATTTTTTATCTTCCACAATCTCCGTTTCTTCCACAATCTCCGTTTTGACTGTTTCACCTTCCTGTAATGTTTTTTTTACTATTTTCTTTCTAGTAGCTTTATTATTTTTTACCGCAGGCTTACCAACATCACCTACATTTAAGAAGACCACGATGACGATAAATAAAAACATGATAATTGCGATCTGAACGAGACTCGAACTCGTGACCTCTTGCGTGACAGGCAAGCGTTCTAACCAACTGAACTACCAAACCATAATTGATATTACAGAAATACTCAATGTTTTTATAATCCCTCTTCAAACAAAACGTGTAAAAAAACATAAATCAAACAATAATAAGTCTCTAAAACATAAAATAGAAATCACGAATCAACACTTAACACACAAAACATCACGTAAAAAACACCCACTACCAAAATAAAATTCACAAGATTAAACACATCTAACAGCTAGACCTAAGTCAATAAACCTGGAAGAGATGTTGCCACCCATAATCAAGTGGATTCTTTAAGGATATTTTAAGGTTACCTCCCTTATTATCGTATTGTATAAAATTTGTCATTGTAAATCCAAATTCAAAACTTCTTCCACTGCTGTATATAACTCTCAATGCTGCAATTTTAACCACGATATCAACAAATATTGGTAAACAAGTAGGGTCATCTGCCCAGTCAGCATAAGGTTTATCTAGATTCATCATCTTCCCAACAAAATTAGTAAGATTAAGAAAAATGTTCGGACCTACACAGACACTACCTTCAACTCTTTTAATATTCTTTCCCAAACGAATACCTAACCGCTTGTTGAAACCAAATAATACGGAACAACCCAAAACATTTGCTTGGAAACGTTCCTTATCTTGCCATAATCCCCACAAACCAGCATTAACATCAAAAAAAACAAGATCTTGATTCACTTATCTTCGAAAAATGCTTATACGTGAAACAGATTATAGAATTTGAACACCTCATATCGCTACATCTTGTTACGTAATTCAAACTTCCTTTCAAAAATGGACAACCATAATCTTGATGAAGTGGAGGTTCATATTTATGCGCAGACATATGTTTAAAACGCATTTGAATCGGAACAAAGAAACAAGAATAAAGATCAGTAAAAAATCCACCGCTGATATTTATTCCAAATATTTCAGTCACTTTTCCACCACTATATTTTCCACTACTAACAAACAAACTTCCACCAGCAGAATTACCGTCGTTTACAAAACTAGCATCCATTAATACCAGAAAAAAAACAAAAACGCCTTAGTATTCTCAAAAAATCAAAAACTATAGATAAACACAAATCTACCAACCAACTAACCACAATTAGTAGATAACATAAACACATGAACATTCAATATTTTTGTATAGTTTTTACATATGGTGAATTGTTAAAAATTTGACGTTTTGACAACGTGTTCGTATACTTTCAATACACGTATGGGTAGTTACTTACGTGTACAACAGACTATTCATAGTTTGTTGTAGTTAGTCATGGTTTGGACTTATAGCTCAGCTGGTTAGAGCAGTGCTCTTATAAAGCAAAGGTCCCGGGTTCGAGTCCTGGCAAGTCCACTTTGTGGTGTTTTATCTTTTAAGATGCGTGGTATTTTGTCTTTTAAGATGTTTGATAATATTTCAAAAGACAAGACAGATTTTAAAAGTAGAGGTAGTTTTAATTCGTAAAAATGTAAACAATTTAAACATTGTTTAGTAGATACATTTTAGGATGGGAAACAAAATCACTTTAAAAGATTCTTTGTTTGTATTTTTTACGGATATATTAATTTTCATTGGGTATATGTTTTTTCATAATAGTGCTAAAATTCCGGAGACAACTAAAACAGATATTGATAATACACTTTACCTAGATCTAGAATACGGGCGGGTTGTAATTAGGATGCTACCCGATATTGCTCCTAAACATGTGTCTCGTATAAAGGAATTGGTGAGGAAAAGGTTTTATGACGGTTTAACATTCCATAGAGTAATTGAGGGTTTTATGGTCCAGGGTGGTGACCCTCTTGGTAATGGGACGGGCGGTAGTGGAAAAAACATTCCAGCAGAATTCACAACAAGATATAGCCACAAGAGAGGTATTGTCTCTATGGCAAGAGCAATGAATCCAAACAGTGCAGATAGTCAATTTTTTATAGTTACAAAGGACGCTCCTCACTTAGATGGGCAATACACAATATGGGGTTATGTTGTTAAAGGCATGGAATATGTCGATAAAATTAAAAAGGGTGATATCAGAAGGAATGGTATCGTTGAAAATCCTGATAAAATCATAAGAATGTTAGTAGCAAGTGATACTGAAAAAAAATAATTCTCCAAGATAACGATATATAAACAACATGAGGGCCAAAGTAGTGTCATGGATGATGTTATTACTGCTGTCTGTTATATGGGGAAGTTCTTATATTTTGGTAAAGAAAGCACTTGTTGTTTTTTCCGTTCCTGAAGTTGTTTTTTTTCGTATACTGTGTGGTTTTATAGCTTTATTGCCATTTTCCGCAAAATTCATTAAGTCTTTAACATTATCACAATTCAAACACATCACAATTATCGGGATTGCCGGAACACTGATTCCAATGTACTTTTTCTCTTTGTCGCTAGTATACGTGGATAGCGGTCTTGATGGAATCTTAGGAGCATTAACCCCAATGTACGTGTTGTTTTTTAGTTACATCTTATTCAGAGATCATGTGTCCAAAAATGATATAATAGGAGTGGGATTCTGCGTTATAGGTGTCTTGATTATATTCGCAATCGAAGGAGGTTTTAACATAAATAGTTTCAACTATTACCTATTAATCGGAATGATGGGAAATGTCCTCTATGGTTGTTCATCTAGTCTAATAAAAAAATACTGTAATGGAATGAGCCCTATTGGAATTGTAGGAACTTCATTCTTTGTAATCGGAATCATTTCCCTCTTCTTCTGTATTTACAACTATGGAATGTTTACAAAAGTATATTATCACCCACATGGACTTAAATCGTTGATAGCTTTAATATTCGTTGGAATTGTTAATCTTGGATTCGCCAATGTATTGTTTACTTTAATAGTGGAAAGGGAATCTCCAATATTCGTGAGTATCGAATCAGTATTATCGCCAATGATTGCCATTCTACTAGGTATTATTGATGGCGAACAGATAAAATATTGGCACATCGCAAGTTTTACATTAATAATGATGGGAATATATTACATCAGTTCAAAAAAAAGTAAACCTGTTCATGAACTTAAATAAGTAAAAAAATTAATAATCAATTACGAAATTTCAAACTCTGCAAGCATAAAAGACACAACAAAACAACAATGACACCACTTGAGAGAAAAACAAAATAATTTAACAAACTAAAACGATAAATCAGTGCCAGGAACCCCTGATCTTTGTAGGCGTTGTACGACGACCCACCATATCATATGTAACGCAACTATAACCACCATTAAAATGAAAATGCTCTTCATCTACACTCATACTACCAACTAACTTCTCATCTTCTGCATCCTCGTGTTGATTAAATAAATCAACCGTATTGCCATTTACAAAATATTTAAGTGTATTTACATTACATCCCTGTCCAAACTCGAAACTTCTACTATCAACAAAAATAGTTCCCCTAATATTTTCCTCGTCATACAAGCCTTTCTCTGAATTGTACACATCACTTGATAAACAAACCCAATCACAACCCTTACTATCTAAAAAATAATCTATGAACGTAATATTGCTGTACGAAACATTAATGCTCTTCCCTGATACCTTTATAAAACCATTTAACTTGTCACTACGCAAACTGTATACTTTGACAAGATCTTTGTGGAATTCTACACAGTCAACATTACAATTATCACCACCTATTTCTATCTTCCTTCCTCTATAAACAAACTTCTTGCCTTTTAATGAACTATTAACCCTATCCGGGTATATCATGTTACCATCACAAACATAATCAACATCTGTTACTACTTTACCGTCAACAAGAGATACTTCTATTAATTTCTCATTGCAATTACTACCACCAATGTGAGGACAACAAGACACTGCAAAAAATATTATAAACAAAACACTCACCATATTACAACCCATAAAGATATACCCTACATCTTCGTTATAATACAATATTAATGAACACTTATGGATATAAAAGACAGAGTAGTGGTAATAATAGAATATTTTTCAAAACAACCATTGGTAAAAACAGAATTAAATTTCAACAACCCATATCAGCTAATTATAGCAATAGTGTTAAGTGCACAATGCACAGATAAAAGAGTCAACCTAGTAACTCCAACACTATTTGACAAATATAATAACTTTACTGAACTGTCAATAGCAAAATACGACGAAGTGTACAATGTGATAAAATCTATATCATATCCAAAAATAAAAACACAAAGGATAATAAATATCTCAAAAATATTATCTCAAAAATACGATGAAACTATTCCCAATAATGTTGAAACTTTAGTAAACATTGATGGAATAGGACGTAAAACAGCAAACTTAGTAACAGCGATACTATATGATGCCCCTCACATAGCTGTTGACACTCACGTGGCGAGAGTCTCAACTCGATTAGAACTCGTAAAATCTAATAATCCAGACAAAATAGAAACAGAACTTAGCTCTCTATTTCCGCAAAAATATCATAACAAGATAAACCCATGGTTCGTAATGTTTGGACGGTATAAATGTAAAAGCATTAAACCAAATTGTGAAAATTGTGATCTAAAGAATATCTGTTCATACCGTGATTTGCACGATAAATAAATAAATAAATAGCATGAGGTATCTACTATCTGTTATAATTTTAGTATTATCGAATGGTGTTGTATTGGGGAGCGTACAGGGTGATCCAGTAAACCATAATCTTTATAGGAAAAATGTTAGTAAAAAATCTAGTCATTTTCAGGTTTCTCTTATGCACGAACAAATTGGATCTTTGGCTTCATGTATGTTGATTCTGACCAAAAGAGCGTTTTTTTGTATTCCGGGCGTGTTAACTTCTAGTTTCAAATGTACCTATTGGTTTAACAATAGTATAGGAGTAGTTGGTGGAATTCGTTTATTCGGTGAAGCAAATGAATTTTTAGCACTCAACACTTCTATCATAGGTTGTGTAGTGGGTTTAAAATGGAGTTATAACAATAAAGGACAAAATGGTAAAGGGGTATCTTACAATGGAGGATTTAATGTTAATATGTGGTTAGGAGGAACTATTAAGGCCCCTTCTGTGTCTGGCCCTCTTAATTTTAAACCTAGTTTTCGTGGAGAGAAGGGAATTTCGTTCAACGTTACATACATTGAAATGGTTACCCCTGATGGTTGGACACTTGGATTTAGATCTGCACAGTGTGATATATTGAAATTATCAGTGGTGGAGTTTAAAGTTTTTTTGGGACGTACATTCTTCTGCCCTATTGTTTTTGCCGGCAAAACGTGGCGACTATAAAAATACGTTTTCTTTAATTATAAAATATCCATTTATAATGATTTTGCACTAATATAATGTCCATCAGATACGTCTATGCAGTTCTTCAAATTAAATCTCACCTAACAATATTTGGTTTTATTTATTTATTTATTTATTTATTTATTGTGGTTGTAGAAATTACAATTATGAAGACAAATAAAATGTTACACTTCGTTTGTGGAGTGTTAGCAACATACGGATTAGTTGTTGTTTGTGGAAATATGAAGGATGATGGAAAAAAATATTTAGTGAAAGTAAAAGTCCCTTCTGGCAATACTTTGGAGAATATTACAGTATGGGATAATCTTACGGTTTCCCAATTAGCAGAAAGTCTAAAAATCCAGAAAGATGCGAAACTCTCTTTTGGTGGAAAAGTTTATGGACAGAGTTTTGTTCCCACTGATACGGAACTTAGCGGTTTTTCTACAATGCAAGATTTAAGTGTAAAAGATGGAGACACTTTAGTTTTTGTAACACCTAAAAAGAGTGAAGAAATTAAAGATGAGCCTAAAAATAAAACTAACAGTAGTGTGGGGTGTAACTGTTTTGGTCTTTTCCAGATCTGTCAGTAAATGTGCATCATGGCGAGGTAGGTGTCTTTATTTCTCATTCTTTTTCAATTTTTATTTTAAGTTGTTTTTTTTGGTAGTGGGTTGAATTGTTTCTGGTATCGTATTCTAAGTAACTGACAATTTTAATTACGACGATATAATACTCTTAACACCACAATTGGAGACGAGATTATATTATGACGGCAATTACATCGCAAAATGAGAATTTTAGTGAATGGTACAATCAGGTTATACAGATGGCTGATTTAGCTGAGAATGCCCCAGTGCGCGGATGTATGATATTAAAACCATACGGTTATTCTATCTGGGAAAATATACAAAAAATACTTGACAAAAAAATAAAAGATACAGGACATAAAAATGCCTACTTCCCCATATTTATCCCGAAATCATATTTTTCCAAAGAAGCTGAACATGTGGATGGATTCGCTAAAGAATGTGCAATAGTTACACATTGTAGATTAAAACAAAATGATAATAACATAATCGTAGATCCTGAATCACAACTGGATGAGGAATATATCATTAGACCAACATCAGAAACGATAATATGGAATAGCTTTAGCAAATGGATACGATCGTATCGAGATCTTCCGATGAAAATAAATCAATGGGCCAATGTGTGTCGTTGGGAAATGAGAACTCGTCCATTCCTTAGAACTTCAGAATTCTTATGGCAGGAAGGACATACAGCTCACACAACACGCCAAGAAGCTCTCGAAGAAGTAATGACAATGTTGGACACATATTACGATTTTGGCAAAGAATACTTAGCAATTCCATTCATAAAAGGAAGAAAAACAGAAAATGAAAAATTTGCAGGAGCCGATGAAACATATACTCTAGAAGCATTGATGAAAGATGGTAAAGCACTACAATGTGGAACTTCACATTTATTGGGACAACATTTTTCAAAATCATTTGATGTTAAGTATTTAAATAAAAATAATAGTTTGGAGTATGTTTGGGGAACGTCATGGGGTATTTCTACAAGGATAATAGGAGCATTGATAATGACTCATGGAGACGATAAAGGATTAATATTACCACCTAAAATAGCTCCTGTACAAATTGTAATTGTTCCAATATTTAATGATGTTGATGAATTAAATAAAATAAAAGACTACATTAAAGTAATTATCGATGAACTAGAAAAAAAAGATATCGCGGTAGAGTTTGATGATAGAGAAGAATATAGACCTGGGTACAAATTCAACGAATGGGAGATAAAAGGAGTTCCTTTACGTATCGTTGTTGGAATGAACGATATTAAAAACAATACAATCGAATTAGTCAGAAGAGATACATTTGAGAAACTATCTGTAAATATAGACACAAGTTTTAATGAAATACTAAAAATACTTGATAACATCCAAGACAACCTATACAACATGGCACTTAGTTTTAGGGAAAATCATACTTTTTTTATTAATGACTACAGCGAATTTAAAGATAAAATAAAAAAAAAAGATGGTTTTATCTTTGCGCATTGGGATGGGTCGACGATAACAGAACAAAAAATTAAGGAAGAAACGCAAGCCACTATTAGATGTGTCCCGTTAAATGTCAAACAGGAAAATGGAAAATGTATATACTCAAATCGGGCATCAGAATATAGAGTTATGTTTGCTCAAAATTATTAATTTAATGTTTACATTGTAAGTATTATGGGAAGTAAAAAGATATTTATATCGGTTTTGATGTTATTGTGTTCAGCTGATTGGTACTGTTTTAAGTCTGATGAGACTGTTCCAATTCAGAATATAGGCAATGTAGGGGAAGGTGAGGGTAATCTAATTCCTGAAATACCTGTAGTTAATGACAATCCTTTTAAGTATGTCGATGCTCTTTTCACTAATGCCAATAATTTTATTAGGAAGATACCACCCAAAGATACTTGCCAAACTATTCATGAAGATACTGTCAGATGGATATTAAGAAACAATGTTTTTCAGCAAAATAGTTATTCAGGCTTGATTATTGGAGCTGGAGCAACCTGCAGTATCTTTAAATATACTTACAATGGGAGAGCAACTAATTATAACGGACAAGGATTTATATTTGCGAAAGGCAATGACGGTGGCGGTATTGGAAATTATCCATTTTACACTCCTGCTCGTATTGCTGGAAGTTTGATTTATTCCTTGTTTACACCTGGTGTTGTTTATATAAGTGATGGTATATGTCAAGATATGACATCTGCGGGATATAAGTCTATTAGCAATAGAGATATACAGGTTGGAGATTCTTTTTCGAAATGTTTTGTAGAAATTGGTCTTGAAGAAATGGCGAAAATTTTTGATGATGACACTATAGCTGAGATTATTGCAGAAATGTTGATTTTTAGCAAACATGATGATTCTGTAAAAAATAGTTTATTCCAGATGAATGGTAATAATAATTATTCAAAAGTTAGCAGGAGATGTGTTATTGACTTTGGAGTTACAATAAATGACAGTGAAGAGCTTGATGAAAATACGAAAAGTTTGATTTTAGGATTGTACGAAAATCATGTTTACGAAGGTGGGCTTAGCATTTTATCTGAATGTGGAGATAATCTTAAGCAAAGTGTATGTAACAAACTGGAAATTCTTTTAAATATTAGTCCAGAGTTGATGAGTTACATCGTAAAAGAAGGATTGGCTAGGGCTTACATGTCACCAAATTTTTATCATACTTTTGATTGCGAAGAAGTATTAAAGTTCATTTTTCCTAAACATTTAGAACAATTAAGGAAAGTAGAAAATGATGTTATATCTAAAGTTAATGGTTTTGATAGATTATCTAACGTTATTGAGGCACAAATTAAAAATTTTGAAAAGGCTGTAAACAGTGAAATTAAACTTTAATTTTTCTATTTAGAACATCTATGATAATTATAAATTATTGTGTTGTTTACTAGTAGACTGTCTAATGGTTTGTCAAGGAATGCTCTAATTCTAATTACTTCTAATTTTTTCTTAGAAATGGGAAGGACACTTCCTCATTCCATCCTAACATTATTTCTATTAAGCCAAGGAAACTCATTAACTGATATAGCGTTTGTAAAAATAATTCAAAAAATAGCAGAGATAATTTCAATATTACCTATAGGAATCATCTCTGATGTATTCAGCAGAAAAAAGCTCTATATATTGTCAATAATATTGTTATTTGTATCGTATCTTTGTTTTTGTTTTTTTAGCCACAATTTATTGATTCTGTCCATATCGTATGCTTTGTATGGTTTCAGTATGCCATTGAGATATGACACTTTGGAATCAGATGTTATTTTTGAATACAAAACTAAGAATTTAAGTGTCAAGTACTACGTAACGACAATGATGTATACTTTGAGTATCGCTGGAATAATAGGCGGAGCAATAGGAGGATTTTTGTATTCGAATATCGGTGGATACATATACATCGTATCGTTAGTGTTACTTATTTTATCCCTAATATGTTCAATGTTTTTTTATCCACCAGAAAGAAATGATTCAAAACAATATGATGTAAATAAAATAAAATTGTCGGATATATCCAATGTTTTTAGAGATTTATTTAGTTCAAGAACATATGTGTGGATGATTTTTTCGATTTGTATTTTAACATTATTCATTCAATCTTTTTTCCATTATTGGCAGATTCTGTACAAAGAAATAAATATTGATACGAAGTACTTTGGACTAATATACGTTTCATTTCATATTTGCAACGTGATAGGGACCTTAATTTGTAAACACGTTAATATTAACAAAATACTTGTTGGACTTGTTCTAATTTTATTACCATTTTTTTATTCTTTTATTTACATAGATCAAAAATTGTTACTATGCGTATTCCCACTAATTGTAACATTATTTTACATATATCATCAACACATGAATATCGTTCGTAAAGAATTAGCATTTTTACACAATACTAGCACATATTTTGCCATTATAAACATATTAGAAACGATAATTGGGATGATAAATCTTCTTGTTATGACAAAATCTGTAGAACATTTTGGTGTAATAAATTCATACATGGGAATGTTAGTATTATTCTCTATTCTATCATGGTTCTGTTATTCTATGTTCCGTCGATACTTGGGCAAAGCTTACAAAAATCAGTAATATAAAAGTATAGTCGTAATACAATGTTGTATTTTATATTAAGGAGGGTTTTGAGCGGTTTTGTTACTATTTTTATAGTTACGTTGTGCGTTTTCTTCCTAATAAAAGTGGTTCCTGGTAGTCCTTTTAGCAGTGACAGAGTTATGAGTGTTGAAGCAATGAAATCGTTAGAAAGGGTGTATGGACTCGATAAACCCTTGCTGTTACAATATGCCGACTACTTAAAAAATATAATATTTCATTTTGATTTTGGGATGTCGTATAAAAATATTGGAACGAGAATAAACGATATTTTATTCAAGAATGGCAGTAGTGGTTTTTGGTTGTCGATAAAATTTGGTTTTGTGGTTATATGTGTAACCGTCATGTTTGGAGTTCTTTTAGGGATATTGTCTGCTATGAATCCGAATGGTTTATGCGATAAGATCGTTAGTTGTGGATCACTTCTGGGTATCGCAATTCCTACAATAGTAACAGCACCTCTTTTAGTGTTATTTTTTTCTGTTAAGTTTAGGTTATTTCCAACTGGAGGATGGAGTTTTGACTTATATCATCTTATTTTGCCAGTCACATCTTTAAGTTTGCCCAACATAGGTATATTGGCTCAGATACAAAGAACTAGTCTTGTGGATATAATGAATTCTCAATTTATAAAAACGGCTAGAGCAAAAGGATTGAGTAAAATGAGGATATTATTGAAACATGCTTTGAAGCCAGCGATGATGCCAGTTGTAAGTTTTTTGGGACCTACTTCTGCATCTATATTGGTAGGATCCGTAATTATAGAAAAAATATTTAGTTTGCCAGGCATGGGCACTTTAACAATCGAAGCTGCAATCTGTAGAAACTACTCTATGATATTGGCTCTTGTTATTATCTACAGCACGTTGTTGATTATTTGTAACACGATTGTTGATATATTGTACGGTTTTATAGATCCAAGGGTAAAAGTAAAGTAAATGACAATTGAGGGCAAAATAAAGCAGATAGTAGGAAGAATGAAGTCAGTTTTTTTGAATGTTGTCTTAACGTTTTTTTTGTATATCAACAAGTTAAGGCAAATGATAAAGAATGAGAGGTCAAATTTATTGGTCATTATTTCAATATTCTGTTTAACTGCTATCGTAATGTGTGTATGTATCGGACCAATGTTTTACGATCCTATGTATTTTGCTAAAACAAAAGTTGAAGAAATTGGTATTTCTCCATGTAGTGTCTATCCTTTTGGTACAGACAATTTGGGACGTGATGTTTTAGCAAGAGTTTTAGTTGGAGGAAGATTGTCTTTGGAAATAGCTATCATTGCATCTTTTGTTACAGTTATTATTGGAACTTTTTATGGTATGATATCTGGTTTTTGGGGAGGATGGATTGATGGAGTTATGATGCGAATTGTTGATGGATTATATGCTGTTCCTTTTATATTTTTCGCTATACTTCTAGTAACGTTGTTCGGAAGGAAATTTTATTTGATATTTATTGCAATTGCATGTGTTTCCTGGCTTGATATAGCTAAAATAGTGAGGGGACAAGTAATGTCAATAAAAAAGAAAGAATTTATAGATGCAGAACGAATTGTAGGACTCAGTAATTTCCAAATAGTATGTAAACATATATTGCCCAACCTTGTTGGTCTAATTATCGTTTATGCAACACTTACAATCCCAAATATATTGTCTTTAACCGCATTTTTAGGTTTTATTGGACTCGGGGTACAACCTCCAATGACAGGTTGGGGAGAAATGATAAGTGAAGGAAGTCAATGTATAGTAAGGGGATACTGGTGGGTTTTGGCATTCCCATGTTTATTTTTATCGTTGACATTGTTGTCGCTGAATTTTATAAGTAATGCAATACGCAACAAATTTGACCATAAAAGTTGACAAGAATGAATGAGATAATATTAAGTGTTAAAGATTTAAATCTTGATTTTGTAATTGATAATAAAAAGGTAAGGATACTAAATAATATTTGTTTTGATATACGTAAAGGAAGTGTAGTTGGAATTGTTGGTGAATCGGGATCGGGAAAAACCCAGACAATGATGTCTATACTTGGATTGCTACCCAAAAATGCGATAGTTTCTGGAGAAATATTTTATAACGACATTGATTTATTAAAATTATCTGAAAATGAAATAAACAAATATAGGTGGAACAATATATCAATAGCATTTCAGGATTCAATGACGGCATTAAATCCATATTTAACCATAAAAGAGCAATTAATAGAGCCTCTACTTATTCATAAGCACTTAGGTTACGACGAAGCAGTTAAGAAGGCTTTGGATATGCTTGACGCCGTTCAAATCTCAGATGCAAAAAAAAGAATCAATTTTTATCCTCATGAATTTTCTGGAGGGATGAGACAACGTGTAATGATAGCTATGGCATTAATATGTGAACCTGAGATCCTTATAGCAGATGAGTTAACAACAGCATTAGACGTTACTGTAAAAGCCCAAATCATAAAACTATTGAAAGAGTTACAAGAAAAATTGCACATGTCTATCCTTTTTATAACACATGACTTAGGAATTTTATCAAAAATTGCAAATGAGATAATAGTCATGTACTGTGGACACATAATGGAACATAATACTGCTAATGGTATTTTTAATAATCCGACACACCCATACACGAATGGTTTATTAGCTTCTATACCAAAATTAAATGACGATGTTGAAGAATTACCATTTATTCCTGGTGAACCCCCTAGATTAGACAGTATAATGGAAGGATGTCCTTTTGCTTCGAGGTGTTTGTACGCAACTGAACGATGTCGTAATGAAAAACCAACTCAGAAAATTACTAATAATCACGTTGTTTCTTGTTTTAATTTTTAACAAATGACGGAAAATATATTACAAATAAATAAGCTTTGTGTTGATTTCCCAATAAAGAAGAACATATTTGGTAAGACTATTACAAAATTGACTGCTGTTGATAATGTTAATTTTAATGTTAATCGGGGAGAAATTGTGGGTATTGTCGGCGAATCCGGGTGTGGAAAATCTACATTGGTTAAAACTTTAGTAGGATTAATAAAACCTACTAGCGGAAGTGTCATATTCGACGAAAAACATGAAATAAGTAAGTTTAAAAATTCACAGTGGAAATTGGTAAGAAAAGATATTCAAATGATATTCCAAGATCCAATGGCAAGTCTTAATCCTGCAAAAAAAATATATGATATATTGAAAGAACCTCTCGATTTATATTACCCAAGTCTATCAAAAAAAGAAGCATATGATAAAATTCTAACCACGATGTATAACGTTGGACTAAATGAATCACACCTAGATAAATATAGCCATGAGTTTTCTGGTGGACAATGTCAAAGAATAGGTATAGCTAGGGCTTTGATTTGTGAACCAAAACTTCTTATATGTGATGAACCAGTCAGCGCTCTTGATGTGTCAATACAAGCACAAGTAGTCAATCTTATTAAGTCATTACAAAAGAATATGAATATGAGTGTAATCTTTATAGCACATGATTTAAGTGTTGTAAAACACATATCTGATAGAATTGTCGTAATGTATTTAGGAAATATAGTCGAGGTAAACACGAAAAAAGAATTGTTTTCTCGCCCCAAACATCCGTATACGCAAGCTTTACTCAACGCAATTCCAATCCCGAATTGCGATGACGATTATTTTGACAAATCTCTGTTAGAGGGAGATATTCCATCTCCAATAGATATTCCTAATGGATGTCCGTTTAGAACAAGATGTCCTAAATCTCAAGATCGTTGCGAAAATGAAAAACCACAAATTGAAGACAACGTAATGTGTTGGTATCCCAACCAAAATTAAAACACCCTCTTTGTATATCACTTACGTTTCACAAATAAAAATTATTCTAACTAGACGACCATCTTACTCACAAGAGCAAAACAACCCCACTTAATTACAACCAATTACAAAAAAACACAAAAAATCAACACCCTAACACAATATACAACCTTCTTTACGTTTCTTTTCTTTTTCTTCTTTCCTTCTCTCTTCATCTAACACGTACTTATACTTTTTGTTCAACAAGTCCTTATATTCCTCGTCCAAATTCTCCCTATACCTCCATATAAGTTCATAAATAGTATAAAAACCAGCACTTACTGACTCACGAACATCAATCCACGAAACACAATCACGCCGTCCGCCTCGATTACCTATAATACTGTTAAGCATCCCTTTAAGAGTTCCCTCATTATCAGAAAAGAATGACCCAGCACACTCCCGTACGGACTTACCACCCAATGACATCCCACTCTCATCCTCAATAACGCCAAAACCAGAGAAACCCCATCTTTCCATTTTTTCTTCTTCATCTTTACGATTATAATAAAGATCGTCAAGGCCACCATCACTTGGACCCGCCCCCCTCAGGAAACTGGTTTTCAATTGACTCGTCCGCAGCATGAAACTGGTCCTCACCTCCCCACTTCTTTATCAACATTTAGAGATCTCGTAAAATTCGCCGCGCCATCATTATACATAGGATCCCATTTACTTTTCATATTTCCATAAACGACAGCAAACCCGTACATCGCCAACACTTCACAAACGAAATGCCACATTTTACAACCCATAACCATATACAACATCAGTAATTACAAATTCCGAAACCACAATAAATAGAAGCAAACCATCCAACAAAAACTATACCCGCAGCCAAACATCAACACTACGATAGACAATAATGAAACGAACTATCACTCACGAGGAGTATAACTCTTATCACTAGGTATGTAATTATAAACCTTATCATCCTCAACACCATCACACTTAAACAACCTTTTCAAAAAAGATCCATCTCCACACACAGACAAACCAACGCAACCATAAAATATATTCGTACTATTCGAAACATTTCCCACATCCCACTTAGTCAAATCCAAACATTCTAATCTTTCACACTCATAAAACATGCCATACATACTCGTAACCTTACTGGTATTCCATTCAGATATATCAGGTAATGTAGTTAATGAAGAACATTTATAAAACATACAACTCATATCCGTAACATTACTCGTCTTCACCAAATCTAAACCTTCTATACTCGCCAAAGATCCACATCCAGAGAACATAGACCTCATATTACTGACAACACCAGCTCCCTTACCCACACTCACAATACAAACCTTAGATATATCATGAGCAGCCGCTTCAGGCCTTTTATTCCCTTTATCAAAAATTCCATAACTCGCATTGCCCACGCATATACTACTTATGTCCCGAACATAAAAATCAAAGGTTTTACCATCAACACCCGTAATCTTCAACTTTATGTAATTCCCCTCATCATCCTCAACCTTCAGAAAAACCTTTCCACCATTCTTCAACCAAGACTCATTAAAAAAAGACTCATAAGCACGCGCAAAATCCGCCACTTTCTCTCCAGCAGTAGTTATATCATCCCCTTTCATCCCCAATTTTTCTAAACACTCTTCGTCTCGCTTACGACACTCCTGCTTCAGTTTCTCTTCGTCAGTGCGATAATCACAACCCCACCCCGTACACAACCACAAAAAAACAAAAACCCCAGACAACGATGTAACGCCCCTCATCATACCAAAATTCCCACAAAAACAACCCTTCATACGTTATATATAGCACATATTTACAAAAAACTATCTAAAAATTTTATCTATTATTATCAAATATTACTCGTGATTATACTTAACTGTAACCCATCTAATTCATCAACAGCGTATCAACAAAACCTTGTACTAAAAAAAACATTAATAAGAATCTGGCCACAATACTAACTTCTTAGAACACAATAACTAATAAAACAAGTATCACTTTACTATTTAATATTTTTTGGAGTTCATCCTCCGTACTAATTAATACAGGTCTATTCTTTCCATCAAAAGGACCGACAATACCTACCCGCTCTAGTTGGTCCATAAGCCTTCCAGCTCTATTGTATCCTAATTTTAATCTTCTTTGAAGATATGAAGTACTACCTTGTTGTTGTATTACAATCATCCTTGCAGCTTCCTCAAATAGTGGATCTCTTTCACTACTATCGTAACTATTGTAACTATCGCAATCATTGCATTCATAACCATTATCACTGTCGTTATCCCCCCTAGATTCAGGTTTAGGAAGAGAAAATGATGAATCATATCCAGATTGTTCTCCTATAAACTCACACACCTTGTTAATTTCACTAGTACTCAAGAAAGGACATTGCAATCGTATTATCTCTGAATTTATAGATACCAACATATCACCTTGACCTATCAATTGTTCCGCTCCACTGGCATCTAAAATAGTTCTTGAATCTATTTTAGAAGTTACTCTAAAAGATATTCGTACAGGAAAATTTGCTTTTATAATACCAGTTATAACATTAACAGAAGGCCTTTGTGTCGCTAAGATCAGATGAATACCTATAGCTCTTGCCAATTGAGCCAGTCTAGCTATCGGCATTTCGACTTCCTTACCGGCAGTCATCATTAAATCAGCAAACTCGTCGATAACTAAAACGATATATGGAAGATAGTGATGCCCTTCTTCTTCTGATAGATCCCCTTTCAATATTAACTCATTGTACTCTTTGATATTTCTTATTCCTGCCATTTTGAGAAGATCATATCTGTGATCCATCTCCGCACACAACGAACTCAAAACATCTATGACCTTCCTTGTTTCCGTTATTATAGATTCTTTTGAATTAGACAATCTTGCCAAAAAATGATTTTGTAAACAACTGTACAATGATAACTCTACTTTTTTAGGATCTATGAGTACTAACTTAAGTTGCGATGGATGTTTTTTAAATATTAGTGACATCAACATTGTATTGAGTCCTACTGATTTTCCCTGTCCTGTAGCTCCAGCTATGAGCATATGTGGCATTTTTGTAAGATCAACAACATAAGCGTCGTGAGATACTCCTTTGCCAAGAATTATCGGAAGTTCCATCTTGGAATTACTAAACTTATTAGACTCCAACATTTCCTTGAAAGAAACCATTGATCTATGTTTATTTGGAACCTCTATTCCTATAGTTCCACGACCGGGCATAGGTGCTATAATTCTAATCCCCAACGCAGATAAACTCAAAGCTATATCATTCTCTAAATTTTTTATACGTGATATCTTAATCCCGGCTTGTGGAACTATTTCGTACAAAGTCACTGTTGGACCAATTGTGGCATTAATCGACGATATCCCTATTCTAAAATCATTAAGAGTTGATATTATCTTTGCTTCGTTACTTTTGAGTTCTTCCTTAGATACACCTTTACTATTATCATGGTAATCGATCAATAACCCAACATGAGGATACCTGTATTGTTCAAGATTTGATACTTGAGTGTCGGTATGTACTAACCCAGTAGTTGATTCACCACTATACTTTAATAAAACCTCCGGCTTTATATTATCATCATTATTAATTTCACGATCCTCATAGGATAACTCAAAATCTTTATTGCCACTGTTGTCTAATTGTTTTTTACTATCTTGATATTTCTCCACCGTTTCACTATTATACCTATCATCATTTTCAAAGGGACGATTATTAATGATATTCTTCTTCTTTCGTAACCTAAATCTAAAAAACCTTCTAATGTCAAACACTGATAACACAGATTTTGCTTTTAACCAAATAATCGAAAATATATTACGACGTATTGTAAATATGTAAAATATCGATATCAAAACCACCTCTAATAACACTGTCCCGTAACCGAATAGCTTATCGCACAGAGTACCAATCGTGATTGTCATTACCCCAGCAACAAACATCATCTTAGTGTTTTGCAAAAAATTTAATTTTATACACAAATAACCAATAACAATATTCACGATAAATGTTAATAGCAAAGACAGAGATATTGTCTTCATTACATTGATGCTACCCAACCTGCCTCCATTCATTATTCTCAATCCCAATAACAATAGTGCAAAAACAATTATCAATGACGATATTCCAATGCATTTGTACATCAAGAAGTAAGATATTTTTGCTCCAATAATTCCACATACGTTTTTTACATTATCAGAGTACATCACACCAGTAGTACGTAATGACTCTATCACAATTTGGTCCTCATCACAATGTATTACGTACGATATTAGTGAAATGAACAAAAAAACAGAAAAAAATGATACTCCTATTCCGAATGACAATTTAACATTAGACATACCGTTTTGTGAACCACCCATGATAATACATTACCATTATAGTTAATTTGTTCCCACGAGTAGACCAGAATAGAAAATCAAATCAATACGCTACCTCAACCACACGTCCAACTACAATCCGACAAAAAAACGACGAGACAAAAACAAAAAAAGTATGTATTAAAAGGAAAAAACTAAGATTTTCGTTCTGCGAACAAAACCTCAATATCAATGTCTTTCTCTTTTAAACTACCCACGTTGAAACTTAAGAAAATAAAATCCCCATCACTATTTGACTTGACTTTCTTAGCTTTCAACGTTTCTAAAGTTATTTTACCAATGCCGTTACTATCTCCTACTTGTACACATGCGTAATAAGTAGTCATTCCACAACTACATTTAATGAAAAGTTTATCACCTTTCTTAAATTCACTAGTCTTATCATACTTTTTAAGTGCTCGCTCTGCGCCATCCTTAGCAGCATTCTTAATGTCATTATCATGATTAGTTTTTAGTACAAAAACATTATTCAAATTTTCTTTTAGTTTACCATCCTCACAGATAATCTGATCACAGATCTTCCAACCATTAACAACGTTTTTACCCACACAATCATCATGATTTACCACCCCATCACTTAAATGCAAATCACTCACCAACTTACCATCCTCGTCAAAAATTTCTCTATTATCAATCTTGTATTTGCTTTTTAATGAGGTTATTTGAACACAACCTTCAATAGCCTTATCATGATCAGTTTTTAGTACAAAAACATCATTCAAATTTTCTTTTAGTCTACCACCATCGCAAATAGCATGCCCATGGATCTTCCAACCATTAACAACGTCTTTACCCACACAATCATCATGATTTGCCACTGGCTGAGCACCTCCTCCTGAATTTAGCGGAGGAGTATCACTTTTATCACAAATCCCACAAATATTTCCACTAACTATTGCAATACCGCACGCTACCGCCATCGTTCTTATCTTGTTGAACATGTAACTATTCATATTCCTATTAAACCTTCCCATATTTGTATATAGTCTCCGATTATGACAAATTCATAGGTGATAAATCTTTAAGACGGTATAAATATTGAATGAGATTAGCAGAATGGCAATTTATTGAGCTCTTATCGGGATCAATTGTTGTTCTAAAACCAACAAAATTGCCGAGATACAGACTTCTCCTTGCCGGACAGTATTCTAATTAAATCATTACTACAAATATTTTCTGAGAATACCTAATCCAAGTTCGACACACTCTTTCGTATTTGGTGCTTTACTATTTCTATCATTTGGTTTGTACACGGCGACACCAATATCGAGAGCATATCCAGGATTTTCATTTTTCCACCTAAAATATCCAACTAACAAAGCCTTATAGAATTGTTCAAATGTCCAATTAAAATTCCCGACACCAACTCCAGAGAAACAAATACTCTTAATTTTATTTTTGGATGCCAATCGAAAGCAATTATAGAAACAATCACAAAATTTAGCCTCTTCAATTGGATTCGACTTCCCATACATGGATAAATCGGGAGCAATTGTATGGATTATATATTTTATTGTCTTACTCACAGCACTTTTCTTAATCGTACATTCGGTTATTATTGCTGAGCCAACATAACCACCAAACTCAGCCTTACCTATATTCTCATAGTATCGTTCAAAATCCTTATCTATTTCCAGTTCATCTCGCCGTTTTTTACAATCAAAACTAAAATTATCGTGTATAACTTCATCAATACCCCCACCTCCATTATACTCTTCAGAAGCAGCATTTACTATACATTCACTATCACTTTTAATCAAATCATAATCGTCTATAGACCTACCACCATGATCATTAATACCAACTTTGTTTATAGATATAATATCACTTATTTTTTGTCCATTATATCTGTTTAACTGTTTATCTATCGTTAAATCATTATATTTTTCTAAATAATTATCGCCATCTAACCTATTACCACCAACTCGCCCGACAATTCCTGTACTTTCTGAATTACCATCCATTACTTCTTCATGCTTATTGCCTCCATTCCCTGTAGTCAAAAACTTCTCAGGGCAACAAACACAAAGCATTGTAACACCCGCAAACACAAAAACACGCTCACTTATACGCATAAGTCAATATAAAACAATGTTAAAGGAAACACAAGTATTAACAATTTTGAACATTCTAGCAAATAATAGAGATCAAATCGTTAAATACTCTTGCAAATAGTAATCAAATAATTAATAATCTTGATTAAACTGTATCACAGTTTAAAATACAACCATAAAAGGAGTAATTAATGTATAATAGAAATATAGCGGGGTGGAGCAGTGGTAGCTCGCCTGGCCCATAACCAGGAGGTCGTTTGTTCGAGTCAAGCTCCCGCTACTTTATTTGTAGAAATAAGTATGCCTCGTTCTGTGAATTCTGTAGCTTCTAGAGCCAGAAGAAAGCGTATATTAAGGGAGACCAAAGGATATTGGGGACGTAGAAAAAATGTGTGGACTGTTGCCAAAAATGCTTACGAAAAAGCATTATGTTACGCATATAGGGATAGAAGAGTAAAGAAGAGATCTTATAGAAGTTTGTGGATACAAAGAATAAATGCTGCGTGCAGATTGCACAATTTAAGTTATTCTAAGTTCATTAAAGGTTTGAAAGCGAACAATATTGAAATTAACAGGAAAGTATTGTCTCATATGGCGAACAATGACGCTAATGCTTTCTCTAAGATTGTGTCTAAGTGCGTTTAAGTTTTGTATTTTAATAAGGTTTGGAGCGATGGCCGAGAGGCTGAAGGCAACGGTTTGCTAAACCGTCATACGTGTTTAAAGCGTATCGAGAGTTCGAATCTCTCTCTCTCCGCATCTTTTTTCGTAGTTGGCAGTAGTGAATTGAGTGTTGTTTGATTGATTCGTGCTTCTATTGCGTCTAATTATCTTAAAAATTGGATTTAATAAAGTTTAAAGTGATGGTCAAAATTGAAATAACGGCTGCTAAACCGTCATACGTGTTTAAAGCGTATCGAGAGTTCGAATCTCTCTCTGTGTTTTCTTTCGTAATTAGTGACCGTGAATTAGACATTATTTAGGTAATTCATGTTTTGTTGGTATATTCAATTGATTCTCATTTTTTTCCAAACAACCGCTCAATCGATGTATCGATAGTTATTCCGAGAGAAAAAGATTGCACAGGCTTCCAGTCGTAACTAAAAAAAAATCCGCAACCAATAACATCCATTTTTTCTAACTCAACCGATCCTCTTTTCACATTGCCACATGCAGCCCACTCTCGGACACACATAACATTAAAACCAGACAACCAACTAAAAATAGGTTCAGAACGTCCATCGATAACAGTACTTAAATTAATAACGTTAACACCCAATGATATGATTACAAACCTTGCCTCTTGCAATTTTCTAACTTTTACACCTTTCTTCGTTATTTTTTCAGAATAACAATCAAAACAATTTGTCATAAATCTTAATTTTAATTGAGGAGTGAGATAAAAATTTATTTGGGGGAGAAAACAGCAATCTGAATATATCGAATTTTGACCAAAACGACAATTACCCCCCGCCGATAACAAATCGGTACCCATAGATACCTTACAATGCAGAAATTTTAAATTAAAGAAAGGAGACATATAACCAAAAAAACATAAGCAAGAATCTAAGTAAAAATTACGCCGAGAGTTAACACTCGAATATCCCAGCTTCAAAACACCACTCTGAAATAAGAGTGTTACAGAATGTTTATTGGCTAAAAACACCTTAGTTTTTTCACTTTTTTCTGCAAAAAAATGTACAAATCCAATCAGTAAAAAAAAATAAACTAACAGTTTTTTAACATCGTTTATTTTTTCTTCCACTCTTCCCGAATAAGCCATAAGCCCCATTATTAACGAAGATACCTATATAAAAACTATTATAAGGGTCCCAATAATAATATAAAAAAATTCCAACACTAATATCAGACATTACATTTTTTATTACACCCTTTTCATTCTTACAACAATTGTCATATTTCCGCACACACGCAACACTAAAACCATTGAGATAATATAAATCTCCAAAAACATTAGCGTAGAAAACAGTAGGTCCTAATGATAAGACTACAGATTTTAATAACTCTCTATTTTTCCCCCACCAAATGCTATCGGGACGTCTAGAACAACTTGTCATAAACCTAAAATTGATTAATAAGTCAAAATTAATATGATCTAAAGAAAAATTGCCATCGTATTTTGAATGCACATATAAAGGTAGATAAGTACCAATAGACATTCTCAACCTATTTTTTATATTCAAAAAAAAAGGCGACATATAACCAAATATTCCCAATCCTAAAAATCCGCCCAAACAACTGTTTCCATTGGTATTCAGATATCCCACACTAAGAACTGTATCGTTCACCAACGCCGTCACAGCATGTTTCCTATCGAAAGCATACATGGACGAAAAAAGAGACCTTTTCTTCTTTTTTCTTTTAAAAAACTGTTGTCCATTCGCGTCCAACGATACGAAAAAAATACACAACAGACTTAATAATTTATAGCGCCACAACATGTGGAATTGGAGGGATTCGAACCCTCGTCCAGAGATGTATGTATTAACATTCTACATGTTTAGTCTTGTTATCATTTCAGGCACAAATTGAAACAAAACACCAATGAAATGCACCCAATACATAATAAAATCAGCAAAACCTATGTAGTCAATTAAGCTTTATATCGTTTTATATAAAACTTGATATTATAAAACGACAAAAAAACAATACCAAGATTAGGTTCTTAAAAACATTAAGCAACCAATGCGACTCTTCCAACTAATTTATCGAAAGCAGCCTTCACTAAATCAGAGATATTATCCTCATCTTTAGGTTTTAAGTCATAAGACTTGCCATTTATTCTTTTGAAAATTTGTTAAGGTAATATTCCAACACCTACATGCCTATCGACACATATACATCCCTGTCAAACCATAACAACCCCATAAGATAAAAATAAAAAAAATAAAAAAAAGTGTGTGAACAACCGCTCCGTATGTACAAATTTCTTAAATGAATTATTCCAGCCACACCTTCCGGTACAACTACCTTGTTACAACTTAACTCCAATCATTAGCTCAACTCTAAACAATGGTAAAAACCACCATCTTCAAATCTCACCAACTTTCGTAGCTTGATGGGCGGTGTGTACAAGATCCGAGAACGTATTCACCGTAACATTGCTGATTTACGATTACTAGCGATTCCAACTTCATGAGGTCGAGTTGCAGACCTCAATCCGAACT
>CAMJVU010000006.1 GCA_946409305.1 uncultured Cytophagales bacterium | reverse complement strand
CCACTTAGATATATCAGACAATGTCTTCAATGAAGAACATCCATCAAACATACAACTCATATCTGCAACATATCTAGTGTATTCGCCCAATCCATCTATTTTACTTAAATTACTACATCCGCTGAACATACATTTCATACTCATAATAGGGTCTTCTAGAACAATAGTAACTGACTCCTTATCTTCACACTTTCCAGTCCGCCAACGTGCACTTCCCCATTTATAATGTAACAAATCCTCTTTTTCTGCTTCAGCTCCATTAATATAACATTTTTTCACCTCCCAAGGTACAAAAAAATCACTAATTAATTTAGTTTCCACTAATCTGTTAGCGATTCTTACATTAAATGTAATATTTTTCCTTCTTTCTTCTTCTTCTAATCTTTTCTTTTCCTCTTCACCTAGAGCCAACTGACCGATATTACGACCGCACAAACAACCAAAATAATTACCACAAACCAAATAAAAAACACTCAGCAACAATATAAACCTTCCCATAAATAAATAAAACCAAAACTTCAAATAACAAATTCAAGCTCTTTAAAAAATGTTAAATATATTAAATAGTAAAAAAACACTGCATTCTCCCAAGTTAAGGTGCACTAACATACCATTTTAACGTTTTGTTTACCAAAGCAAAGCACGTTAAACTTTGTTAATGCTACAGTTTTATTATTTCAAATCAGGACCCAAAAAAACAGTTAATCAGTTTCAGAATAAAAACAACTATAATCCATTATTTTTTCTCCATATTTTTCAAAAACAACTTTGGCTGTATTGTTTGAGAAATTATCAATGAGAAGTCCACGTCCAAATTTAGGATGAAATACATGTTGAACCTTTTCTTCGATATTATTTTTATAATATTTCCTAATTGCCTTGTTTCTTACACTGTTCAATTTTTTCTTAAATACGGTAGTTTGAAATAATGAAAAATTGCCATCTGTTTTCAAATCTTTTATATTCCTAGGTTTTAATAATAACGATTGACTTATGTCATCTAAAAAACAACTACGATGCATAATTTGCACTTTCCCAAACATATTCCTCTGAAGTGAGTATGATATACAAACCTGTTCCTTCGCCCTTGTGATGGCGACATATAGCAATCTTCTTTCTTCCTCAAGACTTCCAGATGTTTTACTGTCTAATGGGATCAAACCATCTTCACACCCAACTATGTATACATTTTTGAATTCCAGCCCTTTAGCAGAATGGATAGTCATAAGAGATACAAAATCACTACCTTTTACATTATTATCATCATCGATATCCTGTTTCAACGGTAAATCTTCCAAAAAAGCTTTTAAACTTTTATCCTCATTTTTTTCGTCTATCACAAATGACTTAATACTGTTTAATAACTCTAGAATATTTTTATATTTATCGTTAGTATCATCTGAATTATTGTTTTTATACATTTCTAGTAATCCAGACGAAGAACATAAGTCATTTGCAATATCATATGCGTTCTTTTTATCTAGACTATTTATCGATTCTCGTATAATATCCACATACCTCCCAAGCAATTCTGATATTTTTGGAGAAAAATAAAGATGAGACTGCTCTAATATTGTCCACACAGGAACATTATTTTTATCAATTAAGTCCTGTACTTTCTTCAATATTGATTTCCCTATACCTCTTCTAGGTTCATTTATTGTTCGTTTTATTGCTTCGAAATTATTTGGATTAATGACTACCATCATATACGCCAATAAATCTTTAATTTCCTTATGTTGATAGAAGGACATACCGCCAAACAATTTATAAGGAACTTTGAACACATTGAATTCATTTTCAAATACCCTAGACTGATTATTAGTCCTGTATAGAACTGCAACATCGGAATATTTTATTTTCCCACTCTCGACATCTCTGTTAATTGTCTGAGCAATAGTTGAAGCTTCTTCTATATCATTCTTGAACTCAAAAGCACTACATTTGTCACCAACGTTATTAGATGTCCACAGTTTTTTCTTCAATTGTTTTTTATTTTTTGATATTACTGCATTAGCTATATTTACAATATTCTGCGTTGATCTATAATTTTGTTCCAACCTTATTACATTTACATCTGGATAATCATTTTTAAAATTGAGCATATTGTCAACAGTTGCACCTCTGAATGAATATATACTTTGAGCATCGTCACCAACGACACATAAATTGCGATATTTTACAGCAAGTACTTTAACTATTTCGTATTGCACAACATTGGTATCTTGAAATTCATCAACAAGTATATACTTAAACTTTTCTTGATACTTGTTACGTATAACATCATTATCCCTAAGTAGCAAATACATATTGACTAATAAATCATCAAAATCCATTGAATTAGATATTTTACATCTTCTTACATATTCCTTATAGACGTCGATAAAACGGGGAACACGCTTGAACTGATCTTCGAGAATATATTCGTCATTATGCGCATATAAGTCTGGAGTTATCAACATATTTTTCATCAATGATATACGATGAACCATAGAATTAACATTGTAGATTTTAACATCTAACAATAAGTCATTGAGTATCTGTGTTACTAATGCTTTAGAATCAGTACTATCAAGGATTGAAAAATTACTATCATATCCTATACTCTTTGATTCTCTACGCAAAATATTTGCAAAACAACTATGGAAAGTACCGATCAATAAATTATCCAGATCATTATCGATCATTTTACCAACCCTACTTCTCATTTCGTTTGCTGCTTTATTTGTGAACGTCAACGCAATTATATTACCAGAAGGTATTTTATCATGTGACATCAAATAAGCTATCTTTGTTGTTAATATTTTCGTTTTTCCAGACCCAGGACCAGCTATAACCATACACGGACCGTCGGTATATGTAACAGCTTCTTTCTGTTTATCGTTTAGAATATCAGTTAATGAGTTATCCATTGCTAAGACACATATTAAAATTTTAAATCCAAAAACACTAACATTCATTGAATCGGTTACGAATATTTTTATATATCGGTGTCATGAATAATAAAGTATTACTAGCAATGAGTGGAGGTATAGATAGTTCTATCTCTGTACAGTATCTAATCAACGGTGGGTTTGATGTTACCGGAACCACATTCAATATGATCGATAATAATTGTAAATCTTTCAATTCATCAATAAATGGTATCATAAGTGACATAGTCAACTTTTATAACATTAAACATATTTTTGTAGACGTCTCTGAGGATTTTAACAATCACGTTATATGCAAGTTTATCGATGATTATATCGGAGGAAAAACTCCCAACCCATGTACTATTTGCAATAAGGATATAAAGTTTAAATATCTCAACCAAATAGCACAAGTGGAAGATTGTTACCATATTGCAACTGGACATTATGCAAGAATAGATTCACAAGATGGAAGATATTTTATAAAAAAAGGAATTGACAAGACAAAAGATCAATCGTATTTTCTTTGGAAATTATCTCAAGATGTTCTATCGAAAACAATTTTCCCACTGGGAAACACATTAAAAAAAAACAATAAAATACTAGCCCAAGAAATCGGACTCGACAAGTATACACAACAAGAAGAATCAAACGATATATGTTTTTTGAAAAATGATAGTTATAGAGAATTTTTGTTAAGACTTGTCCCTTCTCTCAAAGATCTTCATGGTGGGGACTTAGTATATCATGGTAAAGTTGTTGGGAATCATGATGGATATCCATTCTACACTATCGGTCAGAGGAGTGGTATTGGAGTAGCTGTTGGACATCCAGTATTCGTACAATCAATCGATTGCAAAACTAACGTAATAACACTTTGTGACGAAGAAGAGTTATACACAAACGAGATGATTGTCAGCAATGTAAACCTACAAAAATACGAGAATATTAATGAGTACGAATGCACAGTTAAAATTAGATACCGCGATGTTGGACATAAGGCCCTATTAAAAAAAAAAGAAAATGGAAAAATACTATGCTCTTTTTACGAACAAGTTAAGGCAATTACTCCTGGACAATCAGCTGTATTTTACGAAGATGACGATGTGATAGGTGGAGGTATTATCAATTAAAAAATTTATTTTACAATAAAAAAAATTAACAAGCTATGTCCAATTTATTGGTGACATACCATTCCCAATTAAATATTCATTTGTTTTACTAAAATGCTTATTCCCCCAAAATCCTTTTACAGATAACTGAGATGGATGACTTGAAGTTAATACCAGATTTTCTTCTGTATTTATTAGACTTACTTTACTCTTAGCATTATTTCCCCACAGAATGTAAACGATATGTTTTTTATTGTCATTCATAATTTTAATAATTTCATCCGTAAATCTTTCCCAACCGTGTCCTACATGAGATCCTGGCATTCCAGCACGTACTGTCAATGTTGCGTTCAGCAATAAAACGCCTTGTTCTGCCCATCTGGATAAATCTCCGTTTGTAAGATCGACAAAACCAACATCGTTTCTGATTTCGGTAAATATATTTGCCAATGATCTTGGTATTTTCATACCAGGATTCACTGAAAAACACAATCCATTAGCCTGTCCCATTCCAGGATAGGGATCTTGTCCAATAATTACAACCTTGACACTACAAAAATCACACAAATCAAATGCTCTAAATATATCTTTACCGGGAGGAAAAACACTACATTGTTTATATTCATTTTTGACAAATCTCACCAACTCAAGAAAATATTGTTTTTCAAATTCTTTTTGTAGAACATTTTTCCATGATTCATGGATATTTACATTCATAGACCATTATCATATCCAATTCCTTTATCTATGAGGACATTATCTGTACCATCCGATATCATTTTATCTATTTCTTTCAATGCTTCTGGATATTGTAGATTATGCATTTTGCAATTACCGTCGAAAGCAGATCCTTCTTCCATTACTATTTTTTGAGCCGACATGTCTCCTTTTACGTTACAATTAGTCTTTAATGTTAATATTCCTGTCACCTCGATAGTCCCTATGATTGTTCCGTAAACATCTACATGTTGAGCTATAATATCTCCTTTTACTACTCCATCTTGACCAATAACAACCTTATCTTGACAAATTATTCTTCCTGTCATTCTTCCGTCAAATCTAAATGCACCTAGAGATATAAGATTTCCATCCAAGACAACACCATTTGATACGACACTATTGTTGTGGACTGCTGATCGAAGTTGTTTATCCCCTTCCTTTTCTTTATTCTTATTACCAAACATACTTTAAAGTAGCCTACAATTAATGAAGCAATAATACTTAATTGTTGATTAGAACAAAAATGTACCTTAATATAAATTTATGCGATTCAGTTTGGTGCGCTCGGTGTTTTTATGCAGACATCTTTCTTTGCTGTTTGTTAGTTTTTATTGTGTAAGGTTTGTATCTTGTAATGGATAATAATTTGACTGGATGTGTGGATCTAGGGGCTGAATATCCGAATTTTATAGAGCTTCAAAAGGGGTCTTATGATAGATTGTTTAAACTTTATAGTTCTTTTGAGGAGAGAAAGAATGAAGATCTTTACAAGATATTTAGAAAATTTTTCCCCATAACAAGTTCTAACGGTGTTTATAGTTTTGATTTTGTCGATTACACTATATTACCACCGAGGTACACGATTGAAGAGTGCCTAAAATTTGAGATAAGCTATTCCGTATCTCTTGTTGTTAAATTTTGCATAATAAATCAAGAAAAAAGGACAATTTCTGAAATGGAAGCGTACATTGGTGATATTCCTTACATTACAGAAAAAGGTTCTTTTGTTTACAACGGAGTTGAAAGAGTTATAGTTAGCCAGATGCACAGGATTTCTGGACTGGCTTTTTTTCATCGGGGCTCCACTAGAGGAAATGTTGAATTTGAATATTTTTGCAGGATTATACCTGAGAGAGGCGTTTGGATAGAGATAGGGCTCAACAACAAGGGACTATTAGGTATAAGTTTCACGCAAAGAGGAAAGGTCCTATTGAGTACGTTTTTTAGAGCTTTGGGTTGGGGTAGCAACGAAGATATACTAAATAAGTTTGGACTAATTGAGTGCGTAAAGATCAACAAGAGTATAAAGGAATACGTAGGACGAACCATTGCCTCAGATGTAAAACTGAGTAAAGGTGATGACGTTTTAATTAAAAGAGGATGTCCTATAGACAACGATGTAATCAGTATTTTGTTGAATAATGGTGTTGAAAAAATTTACATATACATTGACGATTGTAAAAAAGTTGAAGAATATAAACCATTGATAAACACATTGGAAGAAAGTCCTAATGAAACTGATATTGAAGCTTCATCTAAGATATACTCTTTGTTCTACAAGAAGGTTAATATTAAAACGTCAGAAGAGGCTAAAAAATTTGTCAGATCTGTTATCTCGGACGAGAATGAATACTACTTGAGCGATTTTGGAACATGTAGATTGAAAACGTTGATAGAGTCGAGAAAGAAGGGAAAATGTGATTGTAGAGTTTTGACTGACGACGATTTTGTTGGTATCGTAAAAAAATTAGTCAATATTATAAACAGGAAAGAGAATCCAGATGACGTTGATAACTTAAATAATAAATACTTAAAAAATGTTGGAGACCAGTTGTACGATAAAGTAAGAGCATTCGTAAAAAAAATGCAAGTGTCCATACAGGGGAGGATTAATATAACAAATACTGTAGAAGATTTGAATGTCACTGATTTATTTAATGCTGTTAATTTCAACATTGTAATGAATAGTTTTTTTGCCACAAACTTTTCATCGCAATTCATGGATGAAATCAATCCTCTATCTGAACTTGTCCACAAGAGAAAGATTACTTCTATTGGAGTTGGTGGAATAGAAAAAACTACATCATCGTCAAATTTAAGAGATATTCATTATTCTCAATATGGAAGAATATGTCCAATTGAAACTCCTGAAGGGATAACTATTGGATTAATACATTCTCTGGCTATTAGGGCGAAATTAAATTATCTTGGACAAATCTTGTCACCGTTTAGGGTAGTAAATAACGGAATCATTGACCTAAGTGACAAAGGTGTTGTTTTTTTGAGTGCAGATGACGAGATTGGCAAGAACATAATGCAAAAGTCATCTAATTTTGACAAAAAGGGTTTACTGGGTGACAATTTTGTAAAAGTTAGGTGCGATGATGATGTCAAGATGGTAAAAAAGGAGGAAGTTGACTATATGGATGTTTCGTCTGATCAGCCATTTTCCATATCTACGTGTCTTATACCATTTTTAGAGCATGATGAATCTACTCGTGCATTAATGGGAGCGAATATGCAAAGACAGGCCGTCCCCCTACTACAAACCGATGCTGCTATAGTTAATACTGGATTGGAAAAGAAATTGGTAACATATTTTGAAGATATTATAGTAGCTGAAAGGAATGGTACTGTGATTTACGTTGACGCTTCAAAAATTGTTATAAGATATGACTTATCTGAGGAAGAAAAATTAGTATCATATGATGAAGAGGAAAAGGAATATCACATTACAAAAAACAAAAAAAGTAATCAGAAAACTTGCATAGATTACAGACCTATTGTTAATGTCGGTCAACGAGTCAAAAAAGGAGATGTTTTAGTTGAAGGTTTTGCTACTAAGGACGGAGAATTAGCTTTGGGTACAAATCTTAAAGTCGCCTTTATGATGTGGAAAGGATACAACTACGAAGATGCGATCATAGTATCTGAAAGACTGGTAAAAGAGGATATTTTGACATCTGTTCATATCGAGGATTTTGAGGTGGTTATCAAAGAAACAAAAGGTAGGCGCGAAGATTTTACAAAAAATATTCATAATGACGACCTTAGCGTTTCTAATCTCGATGATGATGGTCTGGTAAAGGTTGGGTCTAAAGTAAATGAGGGCGATGTTTTGATTGGTAAAGTTGTTCCAAGAGTCAATAATAGTAATAGTTCCGAAGATGCATTGTTAACAGCACTATTTGGAGATAAGATTTGTGATACAAAGGATGATTCTTTGGTCGTTCCTCACTTTTATAGTGGAACTGTAATAAAGTCTCAATTATTGCAAAAGAATGACATGAATAGATTGAAAAGTACTGTTGATGCGGAAATTTCTGAATTAAAAAGTAAATATATCAAAATTTTGGATGATTTTATTTCCATTGCCGTAAAAAAGTTTACGAAGTTGTTATCTAATCATAAGTGTAATAATATTTTAAATTGTTTAGGGGAAGTTGTTTTAGAAAAAGGCAATAAAATAACGCAGAACGTGATACAAGATTTGATATTAAAGGTTGATTTTATTGAATCTCTTGATTGCAAGAATACCGGTTTAAGTGGTTTTGTTAACCTTGGGAAATTAAATTATGGTAATTTTGTTTTGGATGAAAAAGTAAATAGATTAGTGGAAATTCTTAGTGTAAATACCTTAAAAAAACAAGATTCAATTGTAAATGATTTCGTAAAAAAAGTACTTCAGATAAGGCACGGAGATATTCTTCAAGATGGAATATATAAGAAAGCAAAAATAACTATTGCTGACAAAAAGAAAATTCAAGTTGGAGATAAGATGTCTGGTCGTCACGGAAATAAAGGAGTTGTGGCCAAGATTTTAAAAGAAGAAGATATGCCTTTTTTGGCTGACGGTTCTCCTGTTGATATTATTTTAACACCATTAGGGTTACCATCGCGAATGAATATTGGACAATTGTACGAAACGTTACTTGGATGGGCTGGAGAAAAATTAGGATGCAGGTATTCTGTACCAGTTTTTGAAGGAATGAGTTTGGAGTGTATAAATAATGAGTTAGAAAAAGCCGGAATTCCAGCTTTTGGAGAAGTTCAATTATATGATGGATTAACAGGTGAGAAATTTGATCAAAAATGTACTGTCGGAGTTATGTATATGTTAAAACTTGATCATTTGGTTGATGACAAAATTCACTCTAGATCTGTCGGTGACTATTCTCTCATTACTCAACAGCCATTAGGAGGAAGATCTCAGTTTGGTGGTCAGCGTTTTGGAGAAATGGAAGTATGGGCATTGGAAGCTTTTGGAGCTGCTAATGTTTTACAAGAGATGATGACGATTAAGTCGGATGACATATATGGCAGGAGTAAAGCTTATGAGTCTATAATTAGACAAAATTTGGTACAGATGGGAAAGAAATCAGAAGCTTTCTCTGTTTTTATTCAAGAGTTAAGAGGAATAGTTTTGAGTGTAACATTAAAGTAAAGTTTTTATTTTATGGATAATAATGATTTTTCTAGTATTGTCATTGGATTAGCTTCTCCTAGCGAGATTCTTTCTATGTCTCATGGAGAAGTTACATCTCCAGATACTGTGAACTATAAGACATACAAACCAGCACCTGGGGGTCTCTTGTGTGAGCGTATATTTGGACCATCTGAAAGTTGGAGTTGTTACTGTAAAAAATACAATGGAATAAGATTTAAAAATATTAGATGTGAAATTTGTGGTGTAGAGGTTGTAGATAGAAGAGTAAGAAGAGAACGCTTTGGGCATATTGAGTTGGTTACGCCTGTTGTGCATCCGTGGTTTTTTCAACAACTGCCAAGTATAATTAGCGGATTGCTCTCGATTCCTTATGCTAAACTTGATAAGATTATTTATTGTGAATTATATATCGTTATTCGAGCAGGAGACGCTTCTGTCTATGGAATAAAAGATTTAGCTATAATAGACGAAGATAGATATTTCGAAATATTAAACAAGATTAAGATGAAAATTAGGATAGGTAGAATAAAGGACAAGATAGAAGAATGGGAAAAGGACAACGAAAATGGACATCTGAATTCTGCAAGAGTATTCAAAGTACTTAAAATACTGAACAGAATAATAAGGGAAGGTAGTGACGAGGATGGTAATTTGGATTCTATAATAGCTTCTGGGATTTCTGAAATACTGAATAGAATAGTAAAGAAGGATAACAACGATGATGATGATTTAGATTCTACAATTTTTGAAATATTGGACGAGATAGAAAAGGGAAAAGGTAATAATAAAAATGAGAGTCTAAACTCCACAACAATTTCTAAAATATCCGAGATATTTAATAAAGTAGTAAATGATAGTAGTAACGAAGATGATGACTTAGACTCTACAATGGCTTCTACTGAGATGTATGATACCACAATTAGAGATATTTATGATGTTGACGATGAGGAAACAGGATTTATTGTTAAAACTGGAGGAGAGGCTATAGAAATATTGTTGAAGAATATTGACTTAGAATATTTGGAGAAGAGTCTTACTGAAAGAATCAGATCGTCTTCTAGCGCTTCTTCTCAGTCTTATTTATCCACATTGAAAGTGGTTAAAGCTTTTATTTCATCCAAAAAAACACACGAAAACAGACCCGAGTGGATGGTAATTCGTATACTACCTGTAATTCCACCGGATCTTAGACCGTTAGTTGTCGTTGATGGTAAAGTGACTACAGTGGATCTTAACGAACTATATAGGACGATTATTATCAGAAATAACAGATTGAGACAATTGATCGAAGTTGGAGCTCCGGATATTATTTTACGTAACGAAAAAAGAATGCTCCAAGAAGCTGTTAACGTCTTGATTGATAATTCTTCTCCAATTAATCAAGTAACTAACAAAAACAGGCCCTTGAAATCATTTACGGACATTTTAAAGGGGAAGCAAGGGATGTTCAGACAGAATCTTTTGGGAAAGCGTGTAGATTATTCTGGTAGATCTGTTATTGTTATTGGCCCTGAATTAAAAATTTACGAATGTGGATTGCCTAAAGACATGGCTGTTGAATTGTTTTCCCCTTTCATCATAGGAAGACTACTTGAAAGAGGAATGGCAAATTCTATAAAAGAAGCGAAGAAGATAATAAATAAAAAGGAGGACGTTGTTTTCGAAATTTTGGAAAAAGTAATAAAAGGTTATCCCGTTATCTTAAATCGTGCTCCTACTTTGCATAAAATGAGTATTCAAGCTTTTCAGCCAAAATTGATTGAATCAAAAGCTATTCAAATACATCCATTGGTGTGCGCAGAGTTTAATGCGGACTTCGATGGAGATCAAATGGCAGTACATATTCCTCTTACTCAAGCAGCGATAAACGAAGCATCTATTTTAATGTTGTCTTCGAATAACTTGTTGAAAGCTGCAGATGGGAATCCTAGTTTTGTACCAAATCATGACATAGTGCTTGGAATTTATTATTTAACAAAACAATTATCGGATGATGATGATAATGACAGCAAGTTCGTCTTTTATTCACCTGAAGAAGTTATTATCGCATTCAATCTTGATAAAGTTTCAATTCATACCAGAATAAAAGTTAGATTAGACGATCAAAAAATAATAGAGACTACTGTTGGGAGGGTGATTTTTAATAATGTTTTGCCTGAAGATTTTAGTTTTGTTAATGAAATTGTTACAAAACAGGTTATAAAGCAAGTAGTGTTGAATTTGTGTAAGGATTTCCGTAGTGATATTGCTATTAGATGTCTTGATGATATCAAACAACTTGGCTTTTATTGGGCGTACAAATCTGGTATCAGTTTCAACATGAATGATATAATCATTCCTTCCGAGAAAAATGATATTGTATTAGATTCCCAGAGAAAAATAAAATCTATTGTTGAAAATTATAAGATCGGTTTAATTACAAATAAAGAGAGGTATAACAGAACGATAGATATTTGGAGTAAAGCTTCTATCGAGATCATGAAGAAATTAATGTTCCACCTTGAACATGATAAAGGAGGTTTTAACTCGATTTATATGATGCTTCATTCTGGTGCTAGAGGGTCCAAAGAGCAGGTGAGGCAGTTGTCTGGAATTCGAGGGCTCATTTCTAAATCAAATAATTCCAAACAGGGATCTGATTCTAGTAATATCATTGAAATTCCGATTGTCTCAAATTTTAAAGAAGGACTTGATGTTTCTGAATATTTCATTTCATCTTATGGAGGACGAAAAGGTATGACTGATACAGCTCTAAAAACTGCCAATGCTGGATATCTGACAAGAAGATTGGTTGATGTAGTCCAAGATGTTGTTATTACAGATTATGACTGTAACACAAAAAAAGGAATAAGTATATTTAAGTTTGATAATTCTAATGAATCACAAGAAAGGACCTTTTCGAAAAAAATAGCTCGAAAAATAACAGTATTAGATATCAAAAATCCAGTTACAGGTGAAATCATAGTAGAAAAAGGAGGAGAAATTGATGAAGATAAAGCGAAAATAATAGAAGAGTGTGGAATAGATAATGTATACGTACGTTCTGTTTTATCTTGCGAATCTCCTAATGGGATTTGTTCTAAGTGCTATGGTATAAATCTCGCTACAAATAAAATTGTACAAGAAGGAGAGGCTGTAGGTATTATTGCTGCTCAGTCTATTGGAGAACCGGGTACTCAGTTAACTTTGAATACTTTTCACGCTGGTGGTGCAGCTTCAAGTATAGAACAAGAAAATTCAAAAAAGTCTAGTACTAGCGGAGTAGTGAAATTTGAGAATGTAGAATTTATTGATGTAAACAAGAAAGGCAAAAGTTCTAAATTAGTAGTTGGGTATTATGGAGAACTTCAAATACTTGATAATACTACTGGTACTACTTTGAGTAAGTATAACATTCCATACGGAGCTACCTTGTACGTCGATGACAAAGCATCTATTGAAAAGGATACTTTATTATTTGAGTGGGACCCGTATAATTACATGATCATTTCTACTGTGTCTGGTATTGTTAAATACGAAGGTCTTGAAGAAGGAATCACGTATAATGTTATTTACAATGCTATTACCGGAGAAAATGATAAAGTTGTTGTTAGATACAAAGATAATTCTACTGCATGTATAACTGTAGAGAACAAGCAAGGGGAGAAAGGTAATATTTATAATATCCCAGTTAAAGCTCATTTATTAGTAAATGAGGGTGAACATGTTGATGTTGGTGATATCATAGCAAAAGTCCCTAGAAATATAAAGATAATGTCTGACATAACAGGAGGATTGCCTAGAGTTATTGAATTGTTTGAAGCTCAAAATCCAGTTAATGCTACAATATTGAGTGAGATAGATGGTTGCGTTAGATTTGGTCAAGTTATTGGTAAAAAACAGGAAATATTTGTCGAATCTAAAAATTTTGATATATCTTGCAAATACTCAATTCCTTTATCTACTGATATATTTGTTCAAAATGGAGATTTTATCCGTGCGGGACATCAATTATGTAGTGGTGTTGTATCTTGTCATGATGTTTTAAATATCTACGGAATTATCGCTGCTTATAACTTTTTAATTAATGAACTGCAAAACGTTTACGAACAAGAAGGTGTCACAGTATCAAGTAAACATATTGAGGTGATTATAAAAAGGATGTTCGATTACGTAGAAGTTATTGACTCTGGAGATACTAATTTTGTAAATGAACAATTGATACTTAAGAACGATTTCATCAGAATAAATAACAAATATAGATGGAAGATGATAGTTACTGATTCTGGAGATTCTGAGAAGTATAAAAATGGGGACTTAGTATCTGAATATGATTTGAATAGCGAAAATAAAAAGTTAGAAGAGAGTGGGCTAAGACAGATGACTGTCAGAAAAGTAAAACATGCTACGGGAAGAATAAAGATCCAGGGCATTACCCAAGTTGCCTTGAAGAACAAAAGTTTTTTATCTTCTGCTTCTTTTCAAGAAACTACTAAGATTCTTACTGCTGCTGCTATTAGTGGTGCAGAAGATAATTTATGTGGGCTAAAGGAGAACATAATTACGGGGCATCTTATTCCTGCCGGTACGGGATATAGGAAGTTTGCTAATGAAAAGGTATACTGCACTAAAAACAATATAGCATAACTTCGTTTTTAGTAAAATGAAGTTAAAAGATTTTTTTAATTTGTCTAAGTCAGAGTTTAATTCGTTGTGTGTACTTTTTCTCGTTATTTGTTTTTTATTATCTATCAAGATTTTGTATTTGAAATATAGAAAACATCAAGTTAATAATATTTATTTTGACGACAAGTTTGTCCGACAGGAGTTTAATAGAATAACTAATGGCAGCAAAAAAGTCACAACGTCGAAACATGATATTAACTCAATTTCTTTGGATGAAATAATATCTTTAAATATCAATGATAAAATTGCTAGAAGAATTATTAAATATCGTGATTTGTTAGGAGGTTTTATAAACGTAAAACAGTATAAAGAAGTTTATGGTATATCTGAGCAGGACTTGAAAATTTTGTACCAATACACACATATAAAAAACAACTTTATTCCTAAGAAGATACTTATATCAAAAGATAATTTTAAACAGTTATTGCGTCACCCTTATATAGATTTAAATTCTCTTAAAAATATTATGAAATATATAGAAACAAACAAAATATTTACGATCAAAGATCTCATTGATCAAAAATTACTACCCCAAAAAGCAGAAAAGTACGTATCAACAAAACAAAATTATTAATCCATCTTCTCAAATAATACATCCATCTTATCTACGTACGTCCCATGGTTTACTATAACATCGCTACAACTCATACCCCAATCGATATCATTTATTTTTAACGAATTAGTAATTTTCTTAGAAGTGAAAGGAACAAAAGGATTACCTGTTATTGCCACTTTGGCCATTATTTGAATACATATATTTATCACTGTTTTAACTCTGTTTGGATTTGTTTTGTACGTAATCCATGGCTCCTCATCAGATATATATTTGTTTCCTAACCTAGATAAGTCCATCCAATATAAAAGGCCATCCTTAAAATGATATTTCTCTATAGCAGATCCTATTTTTTGTATAATATTATTCGCTTCCGCTAGTGTAATTTTATCATAATCACTTAAAATATCACATTCAGGAACTATACCATCGTAATACTTATGGCATAATGATATTACCCTATTGACAAAATTCCCCACATTAGCTACCAATTCATTGTTGTTTCTTTCTTTGAAATCTTGCCATGTAAAATCAGAATCCTTCGTTTCAGGCATATTGGCACATAACACATATCTTAAAACATCTTGTTTGTCTTTATATTGTTCCAAGTAATCTTTTAGCCACACAGCATGATCCCGTGATTTTGATATTTTTTTACCTTCAAGATTCATAAATTCGTTAGCGGGGACATTGCTTGGTAGAATAAAATCTCCATGCGCTTTTAACATTGCAGGAAATATAATACAATGAAAGACAATATTATCTTTACCGATAAAATTTACTAATTTTGTGTCTTTATCTTTCCAATATAACTCCCAATTTTTATTAGTTTTTTTACATAATTCCTGTGTTGCACTAATATAACCTATTGGTGCATCGAACCACACATATAGAACTTTTCCTATAACTTCTTTCAATGGGACGGGAACTCCCCAAGAAAGATCCCTTGTAACAGGTCTATCCAATAAGCCTTGTTCCAACCATGATTTACACTGACCATATACATTTACTTTCCATTCTTTATGTCCTTCCAATATCCATGTTTTTAACCATTGTTCGTAATCTTTCAGTGGCAAGTACCAATGTTTTGTTTTTCTTAAAATAGGTCTCGATCCACTCAAAGCAGACCGCGGAGATATTAATTCATCAGGAGACAAAGACGACCCACACCTTTCACATTGATCACCATACGCATCTTCATACCCACATTTAGGACATACTCCTATTATGTACCTGTCTGCTAAAAATTGTTGCGCTTTTTCGTCATAATACTGATCCGTGTATTTTTCGATTAGTTTACCATCGTCATATAACTTTTTAAAAAAGATAGACGCATTGACTTTATGATTCTCGTTTGAAGTACGAGAATAAATATCGAAACTAATTCCAAATGATTCAAGGCTACGTTTGTTAAGTTCATGATATTTGTCTACAACATCCTGTGGAGTTACTCCTTCATTTTTTGCTGTTATCATTATGGGAACCCCATGTTCATCAGAACCGCACACAAATATCACATCCTCATTTTGCAATCTTAGATATCTAACATAAATATCTGCTGGCAAAAAATTTCCAGCAAGATGACCTATATGTATCGGGCCATTAGCATATGGTAATGCAGACGTGACAGTATATCTCTTATATTCTCCCATAAAACATATATCGACAATTTATTTTTCCTCCATTTACACTACTCCTAGAAAAACAAATTATAATGAAATACTAATCTTGATTATCTATAATTCCCTATCTTTTGACGAATTAAAAGCGGCTAATGAAGTAGATATCTTTAAACCTGTTGTAATGTCTAACACATCTACAATTCTCTGAATTTTAACGTTTCTATCAACCTTCAAAACAACATGACGTATCGCCGACTTAATTCCCCTTAAAAATTTTGCAAGTTCTTCATAACGAATTGATTTGTTATCAACATAAATATTAGAATTCTTATCTATCACAACAACTGCAACATTTTCACTATCACAATTAACTGCACTTTTACTAACTGGCAAATCAATCTTTACCTCCTTGTCATTATGATGCAAATTATCCACAGAAACTATTAACATTAGAAATATTAGAAGAGTAGTAATAACATCAGTCATAGAAGCAAAACTAAAATTCGAATTCTCAATGTAACTATGTCGTATTTTCATATATTAATTAAAAAATTTTAAATTATTTATTCATCACACATTATAAATTTAAGTATTACAAATAAACATTAACAAACTAAAATTTTTAACGATAACGACACACCATCCAACCACAACAAGAACTCACGACTAGTAAAAACCTAGTTCAGAGAAAATAATACAGAAACAACAAATTTACTCTCGTTTTTGAGATTCAGCCTCAAGTACTTTCTTTTCATACTCAGGACTTAAAGTAACGACAGCGTATAACCAAACACCTAAAGACGTAGATATGAGAATAAAAGTCACATTCTGTGCCGCCACTAAATCCCCAAATACAGGAATTAATACAAACGATATTATAATCGAAGCAAACCCTTTTCCCAACCTAGATCCCGTCGCATCAATCGCAGCTTTTCCATTAACTTTTGATTCTTCATCCAAAGGGATATAAGCCCTTTCCTTAGAAGTATCAAAAAAAACATACTTTGCCGTTTTAACGAAAACAACTATAGCCAACCCCACCAATACTATAAACTTTTCGACAGACATATTAAAGTCTCTCAAGATATACTCAATTGCATCACTAGACTTTAAAAACAAAAAGAAAACACCAGACAACGTAACAGAAGCAACTGGAGTAAACAAAGCTACAAATTTCCAACTTCTTTTAGAAACAAAACCAGCAACAAATATTACGAGAAACAATTGCAACAATCCCACAGACAAACTCTGAATTCCATAAAGATCGTTGACATTATCTTCAGCAAATTTCTTAGCCATCTTAGTTACTTCCATCAATCCCTGTTCCTCGACAGATGCCTCATGACTTGAAATAAAATCCGCTACTAAAGAGCTTTTATACTGCCCTATCAAACCCTTCCACACAGATTCAATCAAAGCGATAAAAGTATAATATCCGAAAACAATATAAGAAATCATCCTCAAATACTTCGATCCTATCAAAAATTTCACAGAATCAAAAAAAGATAATTTAGCTTTCTTTTTCTTAGGCCCAACCTGTTGTTTACACAAATCAGGATTTCTAGAAAGATATCCTTCAAAAACGTTATACACAAACAACAAAACAACTATCAAGAAAATAACAAAATCGTACTGAAAATTCCTATTCTCTTTAAACAATCGCATAAACTCACCTGCCAACATTGTTCCAAGTGCAGCTCCTATGAAAAAATAAAAATACCATGTCTTAGCTCTCTTCGAAGATATTATAGCATTAGCAAAGCTCCAAAACAGTACATTCATTACGAAAACACCCCACGCTTCCGACATGTTGTACAAAAGACAAAAATGCCAATTTTGAACAAGCTGCCACCACGCGTCGAACCTCCCCGATATAGAATGCAAACACTGATAAGCAGCATCCCACCTTAAATCATCACTATACGGTAATATTATAAACCTCACCAACACGAAAAAAACAAGAAAAAAACCAACAACGATGTTAAATCTCGCCTTCCTATCAACACTCTTAGCAATCTTAGTGTAAAGATAAGTCAAAAATACAACAAAAAACAAAACTGTCACTTTTGCACAATAAATAGACCCAGAACCCAATCTATTGATCATGAATACATCTTTCAAACCTCTTACAGTGGCGTACACATATGCCACTATTGCAAAGATGATAACAATGGGAAAAAATACGGTACACTCCCTCCATGTAAAAGGAAGGAACCAAACCCTCTCTTCTTTCTCACCATCCATCCTATCTTTCGTACCATCCGTACTATCTCCCCTACCATCCATAATAAACAACCTAGCAGAATATTCTCATTATAAGCACAGGTAATTGATAAAACAAAATTTTTACAAAATTTCTAAATAAAAATTATTACCATATTTGCTTTACGCCCCTATAAATATTGCGGTATGAATTTGTCAAAATAACTGATAGCTACCAAGATAACTATTGTCTATCCCAATTTTCTATGTGCAAACGTTTTCAACTAGAACAAAATAAGTTATTTACATATTATGGCTAATGTTAAGGAGATTCTAGAAAGAATACAATCCATTACCTCAATGCAACAGATAACCAAAACGATGAAATTGATATCTGTTTCAAAGTTTAGTAGATCGCAAAATATCTTAAAAAGAATAAAAGAATACGATTCAACTTTAGATTTAATGATTAATAATATTTTCAGCGAAGACTTAACGTGTTTCGTTGAAAATTTGGTAAAACCTAGAAAGTGTAAAAATAATGCGTTAATAATTCCTGTTGGTTCGGATAGGGGTTTTTGTGGAGCTTTTAATAAAAATGTTATAAAATTTTTTTGTGATGTATTAAAGGAAAAAAAAGAACGATATGAAAGTATCGCAATAATGCCGATTGGAAAGAAAATATACTCTCACGTAAAGAATATCCATGATAAAGTAGTTGATATTGAAGATAACCTAATCTCAAAAATTGATGACAATTTGCTGCGAAAATGTGCGAATAACATAATTTGTGACTACTTGAACGGAACGTATGACGATGTTGTTATAGTTTACAATGATTTTGTGAGTGCGACTACTCAGAATGTGTCTGTCGTTCAGATGTTGCCATTCAATTTTATAAACAAAAGTAAAAATGAAGGTACTGTTATTGGAAACTGTCTCTTCGAACCAAGTGAATATGAGGTACTAAAAGAACTTTTAATGGTAAAAATAAGATCTTTATTTGCAAAATGTATTGCTAGCTCCGTTACAGCTGAACATGGAGCTAGAATGGTCAACATGAACAAGGCTAACGATAACGCAGATAGTTTACTAGTATCACTGAGAACTTTATACAATCAAACGCGTCAGACCGCAGTAACTAGCGAGATAATAGAAATATCGGCAGGAGCAAATGCAATCAATGGATAGTGTAGATTTACGAATGGAAACATGTTGATCGTGTCTCTGGAACAATAGAGTGAGTTTATTTTACTTTACTACATTTCAAATTTCAAGCACATTTCTCTTGATGATACAATAAGTGCGAATAGGATGATTTTTTTCGAAACAAGTGAGTTTTATAGAATTTTACGGTATGAATTAAAAGACTATTTGAAAGAATTTACAATAACATACTGTACAACAACTACCTCGATTTATTATCTCTTACAAAATTTTGGTTTTATTTATTTATTTATCATAGTTGTAGAATTTACAATTATGAAAACAAATAAGATAAGGTACTTCGTTTGTGGAGTGTTAGTAACATATGGATTGGTTGTTACTTGTGGAAATATTGGCTGTTTCAATTGTCTTGATTCATTTGGAATTCCTGGAGGAGATACTTATGTTGGTGTGACCATTGCTTTGAAGAATGCAGGAACTAAGCATGTTTTTGCAGCTCCCGGAAAGAGAGGTGTTGGAGAATTGAGAGCATTATGCATAAAATCATTTGGCGTAGGTGATGGTGGAAATATGGTAAAACTTAAGTTAATCTCCGTTAATGGTGTTGAATGTAACAATGAAGACGAAATATCAGTGAAGAGTGGTGATATTTTTTTATTTGAAGTGGGCATATGATAGTCGGTACTAGTGTTCTCACAGGTGAGTTATTGTATTCAAGTTGGATATTCTTCATTTGACGTTTTCGTGGGGATTGGTATTTTCAATCTTTTTTTTCATATCGTAAAGTATTTACGAGAAATTTAATATTTTGATAAACTAAAACCATATTAAGATGCTTCTTTACTCTTACAACCATTAAGTTGTTCTGTTGCTTGCTTATTAATACGCCCTATCAAATCAAACACTTCCTTAAATGGCCTTTCAGATAGAGCACCTATTATAACATTCGCGTCATCAACTGTCATACTCAAACATATTTGTCGATCATCTATTTTTTGCTTTTTACTCATACCAAAACCTTTACAACACAATAATTTTTATGTCCCTTTTGCACCATAAAACACCCATCCACCATCAAATCTTTATCAAAAATTTGATGGTCATCTTTTATCTTCACTTTATTTACACTTACAGCTCCACCACTCAAAGACCTTCTTAAATCACCATTAGACGTAAACAATTTAGGGATACACGTCTTCGATATAAAATCAAAATATGTTCCAGAATTCAATATATCCCTCCCAAAACTTAAACACATGTCGTCGCTAAAAGCATTCTTTAAATCATTGATTTGCTTTAAAGAAGAAAAATCACTATTCCCAAATATTATCTCAGACATCCTAACTGAATTACAATAATCTTCCTTAGAATGAACAAAAATAGTCAGTTCTTCTGCTATTTTTTTTTGCAATATTCTCAATTCAGGATGTTGTTTATGCTCTTCGATTAATTTATTTACATTTTCAAGACTATCTAACGAATACTTCTTTATGAGATTCTCTGCTTCATAATCCGATCTATTTATCCAGAACTGGTAAAAAGTGAATGGAGATGTAAGTTCTCTATTCAACCAAACAGCTCCACTTTCCGTTTTCCCAAATTTTGTCCCATCACTCTTGGTTATCAATGGAAACGTTATACCATGTACGACATCAGACGTCTTCTTTTTAATTAATTCTATACCAGTGGTAATGTTCCCCCATTGATCAGCTCCACCAAATTGCAAATTCACACCATATTTAGTGTGAAGATAATAATAATCATATCCCTGCATCACTTGATATGTAAACTCCGTAAAAGAGATTCCTGTTTCTATCCGTTTTTTTACTGACTCTTTGGCACACATGTAATTGACAGTTATGTATTTCCCCGCCTCTCTCAAGAACTCTATGACATTTGTTTTTTTATACCATTCGGCATTGTCAACAAACACTGCTCTATCAGATGAAAAATCAATAAGATGCGCTAATTGTTTATGAATGCATTCAACATTATATTTTACTTCATCATCGCTCAAAAAAGACCTTTCACTATTTTTAAACGAAGGATCACCTATCATTCCAGTAGCACCACCTACTAAAACAAATGGAATATGACCACTCATTTGAAACCTTTTTAGAAGAATTATAGGTAACAAACTACCCACGTGTAAAGAAGAAGCAGTCGGGTCGAACCCAAGATACCCCTTTACATAAGAACCACTAAAAAACAAAGACTCAACGTCACTACTATCTTTTACTAAACTACGAGCTTTTAGATCACGAATAAACCCATCCTCCATCGAGAAAAATCAACCTATAAAGGTAAATGAGAATTTTTGTTTCTTTTCTTTCCTTATCTCCTGCCACTCATCAATCTTCTTTTGTTTTATTTCATCAGTTATAATCCCCTTTTTAATACCTTTATCCAAATACCTCTTTAACATTATACCCGCGTTGGACAAGATACTCCTAACAGTATCACTCATACTTGCACCATGACCAATCCATTTTAAAACACCTTCCTCATTTATTCTAACAGCACTTGGGTCAACTGTCGGATTATACGTTCCAAGCTTTTCTATACACTTACCATCTCTTGCCGACCTTTTATTTGTAACTACAATGTCATACAATGGCAAATGAGTTCTCCCTCTCCTTCTCAACCTGATAGTAATCATAATTCCTTTACATTTACATAAATCTTATTATTGTAACACTTCACAAACTCGACTACACCTTCAGTTAAAGCAAATAACGTATGATCTCTTCCAATACCGACATTCAGCCCGGGCATTTTCTTCGTTCCCCTCTGTCTCACTATTATATTCCCTGGAATCACATGCTCTCCATCAAATTTCTTAACACCAAGCCTCCTACCAGCAGAATTTCGTCCATTAGTTGTACTACCACCACCCTTTTTATGCGCCATAAACTATTTTACTATATCCTCGATCAATATTTTCGTGTATTGATGTCTAAAACCCTGTTTTTTGTGGTAACCAGTTCTTCTTTTCTTTTTAAAAACAACAACCTTATCATCTTTTATATGATCTATGACTTTGTATTTCACTGACAAACCTTTAACATATGGATTGCCAACCTCCACGTCACTATCATCACTAAATAACAAAACTTTATTAGTCGTTCCAATAGTTCCTATCTTAGATTCTAACTTTGGAACTACCAAAACCTGATCTTTCCTTACATTAAATTGTTTGCCAGCTATGTCTACAATTGAGTACATGTTAATATTCTACATCTAAGCGTACAATATTCCAACATAATTTACTGTTTTTTACAAAAAACATCGTTATGCTAGAAGTATATGAGAAGCTTGGTTTTAAGACACGTTGTAAAACACGGGTTATTGTGTTTGTTGGTTGGATTAACCACAAGTGCTAGTGAAGCTGTAGGAACTGGAAGTGACTCGATTTTGGATGGAGTCGGTAAAGAGGTGAATAAGAGGATAGGTGATTATTGTACTGATGGAAAGATCGACAAAGCAATGGAGTTTGAGGCTAAGGTGCATAGTTTGGGATATTTTAAAGGCAAAAGTAGTTCGGATCTTAAAGATGCTTTAATTTCTAAAGGGATAGATGTGAAAGGTTATTTTGAACAGTCTGACTACAAGGGGATTGTGGACTGTATTGAGCTCGTTGAAGTTAAAGAATCTGACATTGAAGAAACAGAAAAGATGATAGGAGATATAATGCTTGGAGCTAGTGCTATAGTTATGTCTACTGCTTTTTGCTTTGGATGTTGTTTTGTCCCAGTTGTAGCGGCAACTGATACATTGACGAATGGGGTATCACAGGAGTAATATTTTCTCGTAGTTCCGTACATTGCAGTAGGAATGGAGGCAGTGTACCTATTCTTACTGCTAAGGTTTAATTATTTTTTTTGCGTATCCCGCAAGGAATTCTTTGATATTCATTGATCGTTTTCCTTCTGGTTGTATTTCATCGATCGATATTGTTCCATTTTTTGTCCCAATGTACAATATATTTTTGCCATTTGAGTATATTTCTGATTGTTGTAACTGAAAGTTTTCAATTGGATGACTTCCAAATATTTTATATCTGTCACCATTTATAATTGTCCACGCACCTGGATTCCTAGATAATCCTCTTATAAAGTTATAAACATCCATTGTTGACCTATTCCAATCGATTAAACAGTCTTCCGTGTATATTTTGGGTGCTTCATGCAATGTCTCAACGTTGTTCTGAATAACAACATCTACCGTCATATTACGTTCGATTAAATCGACCGTTTTTAACAACAAATGAGCTCCACGAATACTCATTCTTTCAGACAATGTGTCGGCAGTATCATCAAAAAGAATCTCTTCCTCTTCCTGCATTATTATATTCCCCTTATCTATTTCTTCATTTATAAAAAACGTAGATAAACCTGTTGTTTTTTCTCCATTTATTATTGCCCAATTAATTGGAGCAGCCCCACGATAGTCTGGCAGTAATGATGCATGCAAATTTATCGTTCCCAATTTTGGATAACTCCACACACATTTAGGTAACATTCTGAACGCGACAACAACGTATAAATCAGCATTCAACGAATACAGATCGTTCAAAAAATACTTATCTCTTAATTTTTCTGGCTGAAATACCTTTATCTTACGAGAATCTGCGAACATCTTAACTGGAGAATCCACCATCTGTCTATGTCTTCCTTGTGGTTTTGTCAAAGCAGTAACAACACCCACGACATCGTGATGCTTACACAACAATTCTAAGCTCGGAACAGCAAACGCAGGAGTCCCCATAAAAACGATTCTCATATTTCTTTTTACTGTTTTAGAACCACGTATCGGAAAAGCTACGAAACATTTATCAGTAATTCTGGATGGTCATAACAAAAATTTGGTTATATCAAAAAACCTTTGTAAACTGAAAAAATATAACTTATGTCTGCTTTTGATTTGGTGTTGCTTTTTGCATTCATTGGTGCCAACATATTTGTTGCTTTCAGAACTCGTGGGGAAGGAGGATCTTTTGATAAATATGCAGATGGAAGAGGAACAGATTTGAAAGACTATACCATTGTAGCTACTTGTGCGGCTACTATGTGCTCTGCGAGTCTTTTCTGGGCAGGAGTCGAACAGGTATATCTTCAGGGATTTTTCATAATTTTTTCATACCTGATCGTTGACATGTTCGCCTTTTTAGTAATGATTATATTCTTCATACCTAGATTGATAAAAATTGAAACCATAACTATAATGGAATGGGTTGGTATTTTCTATGGAGACAAAATACGTTCTTTGTTTGCACTTTGCGAGACATTTAAACACATTGGTCGATTTGCTATTCAATTGCGACTAATTGCCACATGTTCTATTGTTGTTTTTGGTATCGATGAATCTATTGGTGACGTAATCGTTTGGGTTATATCTTTTATGTTATTGTTATACTCAGTTAGTGGTGGAATTAAGGCTGTGTCTATAACAGACGTTATTCAATCACTTTTCTTTGTTACTATTATTCCAATAATTGCTATTTATATTTGGAACTTAGCAGACTCTCATGATAATTTTACTAAATTGTTTAGTGGTAGTTGTGACATAATGAGCCCTGTTAAAACCTTCAGTTCCATTGCTGCGTGTGTTGGCGGGCTCGCAATGTTGACCAGGTCAACATTGTCTCTTCCAATGAACTTTGTTTATTTCCAGAGAGTAAGGATGTGTGAGAGCGTTTCTAAGGCACGTAAGATATTCTCTATCGCGACAATTATCTACGGTATTGTTATTTTTTTTATCCTTTTTATTGGTCTTCAATTGCGTGCCCTTAGTGAAGGAATAGACCCTAATACTGGTAAAGAAATGACTAGATCTGGAATAATGCCGTATATGATGTCTTTATTATCTGGTCATAGTATTTTTAAAATCTTAGTTCTTGCGAGTATAACTTCATTGTCTATCTCAACTGCTGATAGTGAAATTAACGCTATGTCTTCATTACTTACCAACGACTTTTTATGTATAATAACAAGAGATAAGGTTAAAAGGACGCGTACAACAGCTGCTATCTGTGCCTTCGTTGGCGGCCTTATTTCCCTATTTTTAGCATTAAGATTTAATGACATATTTAAGTTACTCATGACGGTTCAGAACTTTTTCTTGCCAATTGTAATTGTTCCACTAGTTCTATTACTATTTGGATTTCGTACCCGCAGACTGTGTATTTGGAGCGGAATTTGCGGAGGAATTATCATGACAATTATATTTCCGTTTTTGTTACCTAAGGGGTCTCCTTACGCCGTTTATGCTTTTGGTCCTGGTATGTTTGCCAATGCCGTCGGAATTCTTGTATCTCACTGGCTCGTATTAAAACGAAGAGGTAAAAACATAAGAGATGACGAAATGAAAAAATTGGTTTCATTGAATGAGAAACTAAAGATTTGCCGAAATTTTTTGCTTATGGCTAAAAATAGACTGAGTATGGTAAAAGAAGAAGAAGAAAAGAAAATAGAAGAAATATTAGTGAATGAAAAACGTAAGAGTTGGAAAAGAATAATAAGGAATGATTATGTCAAACAGCTTAATGGAGAATTAGAATATGTCAAATATTGCCAGATGTTTGAGGAAAAATGTAGAAGTGGAAAATTTCCAAGCAATGAAAAGGAAAGACAAGCTTTCCTTAAATACGATGAAGAGGAAAAAGAAATGAGAGAAAAATTGACAAAAAAATTTGAAAATGAAAGACCTAAAGAATTTGCAAAACTACCTAAACTCTTAGAGAGATTGGTTATACGTTCTATAAGAGAGAGAGAAGAAATGGAAAAATTTATGAAATTTCACGATTTTTCATATGTCGACTTAGAGAAAGAAATGGAGAGAATAGAGAAAGAGAAGAAATCAGGTGCACTTAATCATTGAGAGCGGAAAAAACTTTAAAATAATGTGTTAGTCTATCTAGGGGTGGATTTTCCTTTAAGGTGTTATATTCAAAGTTATCTAAAGTGTTCCTATTTTTTTTACAATTTGATCTTGTGGCACTTCGTGGTTTATTACCATCAATTCTCCTAATGGTACAAGAACAAAAGCTCTCTCGTACATACGTGGATGGGGTATTGTTAAAAAGAAATCACTTATCCGTAAATCGTCATACAAAAGAATATCAACATCGATTACCCTTGGTCCATTTTTTATCGTCTTTTCACGATGCATCTCATGTTCTATGTTTTTCGTAAAAGATAACAACTCATATGGAGTATAATAAGTCATGCATTTTAAGCACATATTGTAGAAACTAGATTGATCGATATACCCTATTGGTTCCGTCTCATACACATTAGAACATTTTATATCTGTAAAATTACCATTCATGTAAAACTTACTTACAGCGTATTCTAGATTGTCGTGTCTATTCCCAATATTTGTACCAAGCGATAGAAATATTACATGGAATCTTTTCTTTTCAATTGTAACCTGGATATCATGAGCACCTAAATTTTCCGATACACGTGGTTTTGAAACAATAACAAACACTTCCTCTACGAACTTATACGTTTTCAATATCGAATCAGCTATTTCGTTCGCAAGGTACTCTATGAGATTACATCTAGATTTTTCTACTATATCTTTGACCAACTTACACATGCTAGAATAATTCACCGTTTCACTAAGATCATCCGTAAGATATCCAGTGCCTCTACCAATACTTACATCCAAAGAAACATAAAAGTACTGACCATTTATTTTCTCATCTTTGTTACATCCAATGTACCCGAACACCATTAATTTATCGACCTTTATATGGATCATAAAAAAATATAGAACCACTAAGAAAGAGAAATTTTATTTACAGTAATGTTACCACAAATCAATAATCAAGTCTTAAACAACTATATATTTTTTCCATATCTTTATCACACGTCTGTACAATAATTTTATCATTCAAATAAAAACATTTTCTATTTCCAAGAACTGTCATTGCCTCGTCAAGAGATATGTTTTTTTTATCAAGAACAGATATCAACATATGTTCAACAAGTTTACACAGTAATAAAAAATTAACATTAAGACCACTATCCAAATGACCGATACGCTGTTCAACATAATTGTCCAATATTATATTCGCGTCTAATTCGTGTAGACAAATGAACATATAATCAAAAGAAATGTTCAATTGCTGTTTTATATCGTTTATATCCATCTCATTGATATTATTCTGCAACAAATTAACTGTTTTTAACCCATTTTTAAGTACATCAGAATAAGAATACGTGTGCAATACGTGATCTTTATATGTGATTGTGGAATGACAAACATGAAAGAATTTCCCATTATGTGTTATTAGTTGAAGATTATTTACCCTATAATTTTCAAGAATCTCATTATAGATTTCAGAATTATTAGTAACATTCGCTATAAAATTGATACTATTTTGTTCAAACAATTCTATTGTTTCCGAACTTAAAACAGATATATTATCACAGACTATAACATTCAAAGAACTTATTCTACTAATAAAAAGTTCAAATACATCATAAACATACCCGCTATTTAAAAACAATGGAACTTTATTTCTATCACTGATATAAATTTTACAATTTTGTTGATTGCCTCCCAATGAAACACGTACAACGTTTACATCCAAAGAATAAACCCTCCTTATAAAGTTTAGATAAACAGACAAAAACAGATCATTGTCAATACCATCGAACGGTCCATCGGGTACCTTGTTATCAGACAGTTTAAACATCACCTTAGCAACACTATGATTATACCAGTATTCTATCCCTGCACAATGTCCATTTATAACATAGCACAACAAATACACGTACAACAAGTTTGTGTTGACCTGATTAAGTTGGTTTACAATTTGACTAAAATTATTCTGTTTTAGTACAGTATTTACAAAATCTACATCGCCACAGGTTAACACATTATTGAGCATTTCTTCATTCATTGAACAATCGCAAAAACCTTCGCTATCTTTATTTGTTTGAATGTTTTTGTTTGAAGAATCAAAGATATTCATATCATTTTCTGCTACATTGAATAATGTTTGTTGATTTTGCTGTAGTGTTGCGTTTGATACGTCTGTATTAGGTCCTATCACGGTATACGAATTATCTACTGGATTATATTTAAACGTTCCTCTTTCTTTATTCTGATATATAAATTTTTCCTTATTTATAACTTTCCCGAGATATATATAATCCTTTGTTACTTGTTTTCCATTTCTTTTCGACGTACATAACTTGGCATATTCAACACCATTACGAATATCGTAGGCTATAAACATAGAAAAATATTTGTAATTGAATGTGAATAAATTATAAGGTATGAACAAAAATGATTTATTAAAAATAATTAGTAAGAAAACAGGTTTAATGTACGACGAGGTGTTTGTAGTCATAAACGCTATGATTGAAGAAATCGTTACAAAATTATTAAACGGGGAAGAGGTTAAAATACATAATTTTGGAACATTTACACGTAAGAAGTACATGTCTAAGGTAGCAAGAAACCTATCAAACAATACTTGTCTAGAAATTCCTAATTTTTATAAGATCACATTCAAAACTTCTGATAAAATAAAAAAAAAATTAAACAGTATGATGTAATTTCTAAATTTATCGATATAATGTTATTATTGGTTATTTAAGTTGATAACTATATATTTGTTTTTTAGATGCCTTGCGGAAAGAAAAGAAAACGTCAGAAAATTGGTACTCACAAGAGGAAGAAGAGATTACGTGCTAATAGACACAAAAAGAAGTAGCTCTTACAAATATTCTGAGTGATGGTTGCATGTTGTAATATATTCAATTTGCGGGGTGTGTATTTATTTTTGTTGTGAAAGAATTAGTTATAAATGTTGGGTTCAACATTGAAATCGCGACGTTAGAAAATGGAGTTTTACACTGTTTTCAGGTAGAATCAAAGAGTGATAGTTTTACGGTGGGTGATATCATTTATGGTAAAGTGAAAAAGAAAATGCGTAACCTTAATGCGGCATTTATCGATATTAATTACCCAAGAGATGGTTTCCTTCATTTTGATGATATAGGTCCACATTATGAGCAAATGCACTCATTTTGCGATGCTATTAGGGAGGATAATGATGTCAAAATGAGTACATTCGAGGTGATTGATTCAGACGAAAAGGCCAAGGGAGCAGATGCCTTATCTGATGGACAAAATATTATCTTCCAAGTTATCAAGGAGCCAATATTCAACAAAGGACCGAGATTATCTACAACAATAACTATAGCTGGGAAATATTTAGTTTTGACGTTGCTTAACAATGAAGTATGTATCTCAAAAAAAATATCAGATACCAACCAAAGAAGTTTTTTAATCGACACAGTAACAAAGATAAAAAATGAGAATAGTCTGAACAATTTTGGAATTGTCATCAGAACATCAGCTCTGAGCTTAATAAATAGTAATAAAAGTAAAGAAATAGAGAAAATACTGTTTGATGATTTGGTTTCACTATTAGTGAAATGGAGTGACGGGCTAAGAAAATTAAAAACAGCTAACATTGGTGACAAGATCATAGAAGAAGACAATAGAGTTTTAACAATAATAAGGGACAAATTAAGCGACCCATTTAATGCGATATGGGTAAACGACAAAACTTTATTCGATCAACTTAAAGAAGATTTTGATGGGGAAAGCGTACGTAACGTTTTACATCTATATAACGACAAAAATGTAGATTTATTTACTTATAAAACCGTATCATTGCAATTGAAATTACTATTGAATAAACGTGTCAGAATAGAAAACGGAGGATATCTCATTATAGAGAAAACTGAGGCAATGAATGTTATAGATGTAAACAGTGGACGAGGTAATGTAAATTTGGAAGATCATGAGGATTTAGTTTTTTCTACCAATGTAAGCGCTGCAAAAGAAATAGCTAGGCAGATATTGCTTCGAGACATGGGGGGAATAATTGCCATAGATTTTATCGATATGTATCAACAATCACATCGTTTACAGATATATGAACTCATGTGCCAATACCTTGAAGAAGATAAGATGAATTCTAGTGTTTTACCTCTTTCCGCCCTAAACGTAATGTTGATATCGAGACAAAAGGTAAGACCCATTATTGAAATTGATGTGTCTGAAAAATGTCCAATGTGTGACGGTAAGGGGAAAATTGAGCCAATTATATTAATTGCTGAATTTATAGAGAATACAATACGAATGGTTATAAACGGTACACACTTAAATAAATACACAATTCATGCACATCCATTTATAGTCGCTTATTTTAGAGTTGGTTTAATTTCTAGAAGGATGAAATGGGTTTTTTCTACAATGAACCTTGTATCGTTTCATGAAGACCACAATTTAAGTTTAAATAATTTCAAAATTTTACATAAAGGTATTTTGACGTCATATAATGTTTAGTATGAGGGTTAAGATCAATATAAAACTTTTGTTATGGGCTATGTTTGGTTTTTGTCTTTGTTACATTTATGAGGTATATGTTTATCGTCCAAAATTACTGAAAGGGGTGAAAGCTACATGGCGTAATTGTTATGGTTTTTGTGCTGATGTGCCTAAAAAAGGAGTGAAGTAGATGATGAACGAATGTAATATCGACCATTTGTTAGATATTTCCAAATTGTCAGTTTATGGTGACGATTACGTCTCTATTAAAAAAGATCTAGATGAATTTTTAGCAATGGTTAAAAAAATAGACGACATAAAAACTTTAGACGTTGAAAGTTGCGATTATCGCAGTCCCATATTGCGTGAAGATTAATTGTACGTCTGCTTCTAATAGTTTGCAATAAAAGGTTATTGGGTTAGATTAATGCGGTGATGTTGTTGTGAATGACAACAACATCACCGCACAATTTAAAACTTCGTTAATTTACAACTTACCATTTAGATATTTAAAAAAATAACAAATATGGATATTCATTCAATACATCTTGATGAGATTTACACAGATCTAGACACATTTTACACTTTTCCACATACTTATAACCATATTGTAATTTTTCGTCATATTCTATTGCTTTTTCGTAATATTTCTGAGCATCTCCATTTTTTTGAAATACTGACAACCCACCCAGAGCATAATTTAAATACCCCAAATAAGAATTAGAATCACGCCCTCCAAAAGACTCGTACAAACAAATAGACTCATTACTATCCACATTTGTATAACGATCTATGAAACATTGTGGCTCAAAATTATCCGACAATATTCCGCTATAAAAATCACACAATATCCTATACGATCGCTTATACGCCCCAGATTCGCTAAGAAACTTAATTACAGAACCAAAATCTTTCTTCTTGTTAACGTATTTTTCTATTACACTACATTTAGCCTCTGCAATAGATGACAATGCGTAAGAAACACTTATATCATACTTACATTCATTACAACTTCTTCCAGCATGACCATTATTCCGCAAAGTGTTAATATCATCATCAACTGGTATATTAGACAATTCTATATTATACCCCTTACATTTGTTTTCGTATATTCCCCGCCAAGCAGAACTACATTTTCTATACAATTCCAATGCGTCATTCATGTGTTGTTCATATTCCAACAACTTATTATCCGTAAGACTCTTTATTGCTTCTTTGATGCACTCTTCAGCTTTATTCTCATATCCCCAGGCACTACACTCCCCAACACCTATAGTGCTCCCGTCATCAAATGAATTCTGAGTCTTTATAATATCTTTATTTGTATTTTCAGAAGGACCCCACCATTTGACACAACAAAATTGACAAAAACAAAGTAAAAATAAAATACTCATAGTATATATTCTAGGTATAATGGAATGTTCAAGTAACACATCATCGCCAAATTTATCATAAGTTCCATTGTCTAATATTATCTGTAAAAAGATCTAAAAACCGTATCATTACGATTAAAATTTTAAAAGTATTTATACTTCAGAATTAATATCAGATGCTTAACAGCAACAAAATATTTGTTTTAACAAATCCTACTATTAGGTATATGAAGTACATAATAGCATGCGGTGGAACAGGTGGACATATATACCCAGGAATAGCAATAGCTAACGAATTAAAAAAATATACCGACAATGATGTACTGTTTATTGGAGTAAATGGACACATGGAAATAGATATACTCAAGAATAATGGCTTTGAAATACATGGAATTGATATTATCGGTTTGAATAGAAAAAATCTTTTCAAAAATATATTTTTAATTCCCAAATTGATTAAAAGTTTCTTCCAATCAATGTCTATAGTGAAAAATTTCAATCCAGATACCATTATAGGAATGGGAGGGTATGTCACAGTTCCCGTCGTTATAGCTGCAAAGTTATGTGGTAAAACAATATATTTGCAAGAACAAAATGCCGTGCCAGGATTGGCTAACAAAATGTTACACAGATTTGCCAGGAAAGTTTTTACTGGATTTCCAAATATGGAAAAATATTTCGGCGACAAATCAATATACACAGGTAATCCTACTATTAATCCTGACATAAACACTGACTCAAATTCTGCTTATGAATATTTCAACTTATCTACTGAGAGACCTATTGCACTTATTATTGGCGGAAGTTTAGGAGCAAAAAATATTATTGATACAATACTAAAAAACAACAAAACCTTCGCGAACAATAATATTCAGATTTTACTATCTATTGGGAAGAATAATAATATCGAAGATTTCAAAAATAGATATAAATTCGATAATAGTTTTATAAAAGTTTTAAGTTACATAGACAGGATGGATTATGCTTATAGCATCGCTTCTATCGTCGTATCACGGGCAGGAGCAATCACCATTTCAGAATTATGTAACTACAAAAAACCGACTATATTTATTCCATCACCTAACGTTACAAATAACCATCAAATGAAAAATGTAAGACAACTTATATTGACTAATTCGGCGATATTAATCGAAGAAAAAAACATTGATGCCCTACCAACTAAAATAATTCAATTAATAAACGACAAAGAGCAATTAAAACAGTTATCTGAGAACATTAGCAAATATTCAAAACCCACCGCAGCGCATGATATTGTTAATTACATGAAATTGTAAAAATTGTTCCATCACAAAATAACTTTATAACTCAAAAAAATATAACGTAAAATAAATTTTACAATCTTGACCTTATTTTCTCATATTTCAACAGCAAATATTAATCTCTTCATCATAGTTCCGTAATTACTCATTTTTTAATAATTTTCATAAAAAACAATTCTAAGTGGTTATTCAGTGACTAAACTGGAATATCTATCATTTTTCACGAAGATGGCCTTACCTGTTTTTAATTAGTTATTGTCAACAATTTGAAAATATTTCCTGATAAATTTGGTTTTATTCATTTATTCATTTATTATAGTTGTAAAAATTACGATTATGAAAGCGAGAAAAGTTGCTGCGTTAGCAACGGTTGTTGGCGTACATGCCAATATGAATGGGTGTGATTTTTCGAGAATTTGTAATAAGAATAGTGATCAGCTTGCGCGAGAAACCAACGAAAATCAAATAATTGATAGAGAGGTAAAACAAGAAACTCTTAATGATACTAAGAGCAGCGAAAGTCACGATAACTTAGACAATTCCGAATTAATGGACGGAAATATTACCGTTAAAAAAGATCTTAACGATGAGAAACTAACAAAGATCAAAGAATTAGAAGAAGGAATAGCGAAACTTAAGGAAGAAATAATGAACAAAAAACAAGAATTGAAAGAAGGTGAAGAAGAATTTTACAAGTATTCATATTCGAATGTGGTTAGTGCATACGGTTGGCTTGGTGAAGATTTTACATACAGGAGAGGTAAGTTTGGTGATAAAGACTTTGGTGTCACTTCCATACTAGATAGCAAGGATATAACTGATGTTGATGGTTTCGGTACTAATTGGGATGAATTTATTAAAAATTTTGGTAAATATTATTCCGTCCAAAGGAAAAACAATAGAGCAAATAAGATGTTGGGTGCAAGTATGTTAAAGTTCTCAGACACAAAGAAGGTGCAGGGATTTATAGAGAAAGATGGTTTTGATCCAAGAAAGTATGACGCCTTTTTTGATGTAATTGACAGTGCTACTGATCTTTTAGAAGGGTTAAAAGGTAGTTGTAAATTTGGGAATACGGATATAGATGAAGTTAGGAAAAAAATTAAGAGTGCCGCTTGCTCTGATAATAATAAATATTATTGGAGCCGTTCACATCATGATGATTATGAAAAAATTAAAAAAGATGAGAAAGAATTGAAAGATCTTAATGAAGAGTTGGAATATCTTAGGGGAGAATAATTTATTTTTTTACTTGTCCTCATCAGGTTCTTGATGTATTTTTTTTCTAAATTTAGATTCTTATTTTCATTGTTTTATTTGTACCGTTATTCAATAATAATTAATGTTTTATAGTAAGAGATAATAAGATACACAATGATAAATACAACTTTAGTTTGACGATTTTCTTTAATTAAGTTTTAAAAGTCATTTCAGTATTTTAGCGATATTCAACACATGAATTTTTTTATTATCGTAGTTAAAAGGAACTGAATTTGTTACCACAATTTGTTTTATTTGCGGAATTTTTAGTAAATATTCTGGATCTTTTGACAACAATGGATGAGTAACAAACATATATACAGACACATCCTGTTCCATTTTTAACACTTCCTGTGTTACCAAAAACAAGGTATTCCCTGTATCTATTATATCATCGACAATAATAACAGTTTCATGACGTATCTCATTATCGATCTTAACACTTAGGATATTCCCATCTAAATCTCTTACCTTGGTAGAAGTTACGAGATCAACGTTATAGTATTTAGCATATTTTTCTGCCATGTCAATAGCTCCATGATCCGGCGCCAGAAAACAAAAGTCATTAACTATTCCATCAGATATAAGTTCATTCAAGTATTCTACATAAAGATCAAAACTATATAAGTGTTCTATTCTACTTTGATCATATATTCTATCTCTTGAATGATGATCAAGAAGCATTATTTCATTGGCTCCATTTTGGAAAAATGTATTAAGTAACATATTTCCAAAACTATTATGTTGCCTAAGATATCCCATATATGGGATAAAAACCGTTACACTTGCGGGATTGTTAGTACGTACGCAGTTAAGCAATAACATCAAAGAAATTATGTTTACATGTGGCTGATGTGTTGAATTGATGATCAATATATCCTTGCCCCTTATTTCACTACTCAAACTAACTTCTATTTCACCATCATTGTGTTTATGCCATTTACAACCTACCATTTGTAAACCGCAAAAATTTGAAACATCGTTAGTCACTCTTTCTTGGCCGTACCCAGACGTAACTAATGTTCCTTCTTTCAATTTCATAATAGGCAGATAAAAGCGAATTTTACATTTACAAAACTGCATTTGATACGTCTCAAAATATCACAACAACACATCTCAAATGGTACACTATTTTACAAACTTCCGGATTAAATAGAAAAAAATAAACACTAGATTGCGCACATTATTCACAGACTTAACCAGAACAAACATATATATTCAAATACGCATCTCACTATACCACATATCATCAAAAACCCAACACCAACATCACTACAATTCCCTCGAAATTTTTAAATACACACCTTGGATTAAAATACATAAAAAAAATATATCCTAAAGGAATGAACATATCTCAAAAATAGAATAGCAAGTACCACAACAAAAATTCATAATTTTATTAACGAAAAACAAAATATTTCTGAATACCTACACCCTTATTACCCCGATTTTGAAAAAGTACATCAACAAATAATAAACAATAAAGCAAAATATAAGTAATGAACAATAAATGACAAACAATAAATATTAAATTCCTAATCCACCTCATCATCCTCTCCAGTGTTAATACATCTATCTAAGTAACCTAAAATATCACCAACTGTTAATAATCGAACATATTCATCATTATCTATCTTTACCCCAAATTTCTCCTCTATCTCCAAGAGCAGATCAACAGAATCTGTCGAAAGAGGTTGAACCCCTAAATCTTCACTTAGTTTCTGTTCCAGTGTTATACTATCCTTGGAAACAGCTAACCTCTCAACCAATATATCAAACAGTTTATCTTTGATCTCTCTATTATCCATAATCTACCTTTTTCTAAACACAACTATATTATTGAAGTTAATCCCAAATCTTTCGAAATTAATAATTCTTGTCGTTTGAGTGCATTTATTGTATCCATTGTTTTCTCTAAAAACACTTCATCTGTTGAGTTATTCAATAATGTTATATAATTTTTTAACATTTTATGAATTATCCTGAGTTTTAGCATTAAAACATTCCTCCTTACCATGTTGCTTATGTTGTTTTGTTCTTTATTAACGTTCCATTGTTCACTTATATCATACTTATTCGTGCTCATGTCTATAACCATTTTTTTTAAATTTTCATCATCAATGTTATTTACGAGAGATCTAACAGGGACAACATTATGTTCATTTAAGAGAAGTGTGTATGTATCGATAACCTGTCTGTATTTATCGTTACAAAACTCTATCTGTGACACTTCATTCAATAAATATTCCGAAACACTGACATTATCTGACATTTGTTGATCTCCATATAAAATGAGATTACGCACAACTTCCTCTTCGTAAGACTCTATCACATCTTTACTAACTAAAACAGGTGGCACTAATGTTTTGCTATTCTTTATGTTTAAACTAACATCACCTGGCATTGATAAAAGATCTTTAACCCGCTGAATGGCCATGGATCTATAAACACTATCTTCTATCAATGATATAATCTCCGTTATTTCATCAATTATTTGTTTTTTTACAGTAATGGTAGCATTAGACGTATTCAATGAGCGTTTGTTTACTATGAATGTCACAAAGTCTGTTTCAAAAGCATTCAATCTGTCTTCTATTCCCTCACTACCACTGGTTCTTATGAAACTATCAGGATCATCATTGTTTGGTAACGATATTACATTCACCGTAAATCCAGCCGCCAATGTTTTTTTTATAGCACGTTCAGTAGCCTTTACTCCAGGTTCATCACCGTCGTAAAATATTGTCACATTACTGGTAAAACGATGCAACAATTTGCACTGTTCGTCCGTCAATGCCGTCCCAGACGATGACACCGTATTACCTACCCCCGCTTGATGCATGGATATTACGTCAAAATATCCCTCAACAATGTAACATTTGTTTAAATGCCTAATACTCTTCTTAGCCTGATATAAACCATATAAAATGTTCCCTTTATGATACAAAAAACTTTCAATAGAATTAACATATTTAGCTTCACCATCGCTTTCATCTATCAATCTTCCAGCAAAAGCTACAATCTTACCACTAACATCCTGAATAGGAATCATTACCCTACCTCTAAAATAATCGTGATTAAAACCATTTCTCTCTACTACTAAACCAATCTGATATTGTAAATCAATATTACATCCTATTGAAGATGAATATGTGTACCAAGAATTCCTCTCCCTTAAACTATACCCAATTAGAAAATTTTCTATAACATCATCACTAAGTCCTCTGCTATATAAATAATCTCTTGCTTTTACCCCACAATCAGACATTAATTTCTCTATATAAAAATCCTTGGCTTGAGACATTATGATGCTCGCTGATTCTTTTCTTATGTAATCATTCGAGATATTAGGATTACTATCTACCTCTTCTATTTGGATACTGTATTTCTTGGCAAGTATCTTTATGGCATCGACAAAATCTACACATTCTATCTTTTCAATAAAACTAATGGCATCGCCAGATTCACCACAACCAAAACACTTAAAAAAATTATTATTGACAGATACGCAAAATGATGGCGTCCTCTCATTGTGAAAAGGACAGCAAGCCATCATATTCCTCCCCTTCTTCTTTAATTGTACATAATCACAAACCACATCTTCTATTCTTACCCTCTCTTTTACTTCATCTATCGTCTTTTGTGATATAGCAGGCATATAATTATCGTAAACTCAAGATGCACTTTGAATTAACAAAAACATTGGCAGTAATAGCACAAATTAAATCACTGTAACATTATACAATACCTATGATTGGCTCTATAATTAAGAGATTCGTCCTGTTATTAAGTGTTTATTTCATTGGTGGGGATAGTGTTTTTTGGGACTTTAGTGTTGGAGATATTTGTAGAACCTTTTTGGTAATTGTTGTAAAAGGGGAAGAAATCGAAAAATTTTAAAGATATCGCAAAAATTGGATAAAGATGAGCAGAAGTCAGAAGAGAAGATGCAGAAATTTGAAATTACAATCGAGGTAGAAAGTTCTACTAATGTGTCAGGTCTAGTACAACTAATACCAGAACAGCGTGCGAGTTCGAATAAGATTGACGGGATATGCGTCAATGATTCTCAGGTACCGAATTGGAATGATTTTTCTATTGAGGGGGGGGTAAGATATATACAATTAAAATCGTGTTTAGGGAACAGGTTACGAATATGAGTTGTATGTTCATGAATTTAGAATGGATAAGAAGAGTGATTTCTATTAGGGGAGACACAAGTGGCGTTAAGAACATGAGCGGGATGTTCAATGGATGTAATAATTTAGAATCATTGGATTTAAGTGGGCTTAACACAAATAATGTTACGGATATGACGGGAATGTTTTGGGGATGTAATAGTTTAGTAGAAATAAAAGGATTATCTAGTTTTAATACAAGTAAAGTTACGAATATGGGTCGTATGTTCAGCGGTTGTATGAGTTTGACGAATTTAGACCTAAGTGGTTTCAATACAAACAACGTTACAAATATGAGAGGAATGTTTAGGGAATGTATGAGTTTGACTAATTTGGACCTAAGTGGTTTCAATACAAACAACGTTACAGATGTGTATGATATATTTCATGGATGTAATAATATTCCATTTAAAATGGGTAATATTTTTATTGATAAAAGTTATAATCTTGACGAAAGTGATGACGACAATGACAATTAAAGCTTACGAGGATAGAATCTAAATTGTTTAATTATGAGCATCTAGCTTCTATTCTACGAACTCCGGATGAAATATTTTTACATTTTAAGATTGTAAATGTACCTATTTCTTTTGTATTTTTCACGTGCGTTCCTCCACATAACTCTTTGGATATGTCGTCAAAACTTATAATCCTTACCTTATCTCCATATTTATTCCCAAAAAGCATCATAGCACCATTTTTTTTAGCTTCATTGATATCCACATCACGCTCTTCTATCATTACTTTGCCTTTTTTTATTATATCATTGACATTCTTTTCAACCATCAATATTTCTTCTTGTGTTAAATTCCTGTCAATATTGAAATCAAATCTCAATTTATCAGCACTAACCTTTGAACCCATCTGATGTAAATCATCACCAAACATTTGTCGTAATACCGCCTGCAATATGTGCGTCGCAGAATGATGTCTTGATATTAACGCCCTTCTATCGTTATTTATTTTCAATAAAAATGTAGTATTAACGTCAAAACTATCGTCTATAAAACAATCGTTAAACACATGTACCATATCGCCATTAATTTTCTTAGTATCAATTATTTCAAAAGAGCATTTGTCATTTATAAAAGCAAAACCAATGTCTCCTACTTGCCCACCAGATTCACCATAAAATGGAGTAATGTCAAATACAACCTCAAGAAATTTTTTATTATCTTCTTCTATTATTCTGTACCTTAAAATCTTGCTCTGAGTCTCAATATTATCATATCCAACAAATACAGAGGCACCACCATCAACTACATTCCACGGAATATCGTTACGTTGCACATCATTTTTAGATCGTTTTTTCTGTTCTAACAATAATTCATCAAACTTTCGCTTATCGAACGATATACCATCCTCTTTTAAAATCATTTCCGTCAAATCGACCGGGAAACCATATGTATCATACATTTCAAAAACCTTACCACCATCAACGACACGTGTATTGTTATTTTTACAACACGAAACGATATCATCAATACGTTTTATTCCTAATCGTAATGTATTAAAAAATGATTTTTCTTCATTATATACGATTCTTTTAATTTCCTCTGAATCAACGATAAAATTATATTTGAATACGTTATATTTATTCAAAACTACATCTACAAACTCATACAAAAATGGTTGTTTGAGATTTAAGAAGCTATAACCGTATCTCACTGCTCTTCGTATTATTCTTCTAATAACATATCCTTCGAGGATATTACTTGGTTTCAAACCCTCAGCTACTGTAATAACTATTGAACGAATATGATCAACAATAACTCTCATCGCAACATCAGTGACATCATCATTTTTATATTTTATTCCAGTCATCTGTTCAAGTTTACACAAATAATCAAAGAATAAATCAGTATCATAATTTGATTTCTTCCCCTGCAAAACCATCACTAATCTTTCAAAACCCATTCCAGTGTCGACAAAATGTTTATCCAGTCTCCTCAGTTTACCATTATCAAGTCGTTCAAATTCCATAAACACGATATTCCATATTTCTATAACCTCAGTTGTATCCTTATTAACGAGTTCTTTCCCATGAATACTCTTTCTATCGTCATCACAACGCAGATCAATATGAATTTCAGTACACGAACCACATGGACCTACGTTCCCCATCTCCCAAAAATTGTCCTTTTTATTTCCCAATACTATATGATCTTCATCCACAAGATTACTCCATATTTCAAAAGATTCTTTATCAAAACAAGTTTTATCAATATCATCTCCACCAAAAACTGTGACATATAATCTATCCTTCTCTATTTTATATTCTTGCGTCAATAATTCGAAAGCCATTGTAATCGCATCTTTCTTGAAGTAATCGTCCATCGACCAATTACCTAACATTTCAAATAAAGTATGGTGATATCCATCTATACCTACCTCTTCTAAATCATTATGTTTCCCAGATACACGTAAACACAACTGACTATTTGTTACCCTTTTGTATTGAGAATTGCAATTCCCCAAAAAGATATCCTTAAATTGATTCATACCGGCATTCGTAAACATCAACGTTGGATCGTTTCTATTTACGATATGAGACGGTTTCACATATATGTGACCGTTAGACTCGAAAAACCCTACAAATATACCGCGTATTTCATCACTTGATAACATAAGAAATGGTACTCACACCACTTATCAATCTCAAATGTGTGATTATTGTCCTTTTTTCGTCGGAAGATGTTTTATACTAGGAATTATTTCATAAGAATTCTCACCACACTTCAAGAAATGCAAACGTAATCTATCATTTATCCTCATCTCAAAACTATTATATCCTGTTTTCCTACCCCTTTCAACATTTTTACACCATTGAAGCCCGGCAATATACTCTTCAACAATCTCAACACATGACTTACATTGATTATTTCGATTCAATTGTTCAAAAAAGTCCATTCCACTCTTTTTATTTCTAAAAAACACATTTCTATACCCTCCATCGTTTAGAAGGTCGACATCCGAAAAAGTGTACTCAAAACTCCATACTGCCCTTCGATTATCCCAATCCTCTCTTTTTTCACTATCATTTTTCCTACTTATAACATTTTTACCATCACACATTCCGATAACGATACATCTTTTGTTCACGGCTTTTGGAGCCGATAGTTCCGACTTTTCACAACTCTTTTTTTTCTTCTTGAAAACCTTTTCGAACCATAATTTTAGTTTTTTATTTTTCTTATCTTCAGTATCATCTATCTTATTAAGATTTCCAGAGCTAATATCTTTATCATCCATCGTGTCATCCACTCCTGGCAACAACAATAATCCGCTATTACCGTCATCGATAGATTTTACATCTTCATCCTCCAAACAAATTCCTTCAATAACCTGAGAAAGCTGAGACAGCACTTTCCCAATTTCATCAATACCATACTTCTTATTCAAACCGTCAAATGAGCAAACACTAATGTTCTTATTGGAATAATCATAACTACAAACTTCGCTATTCTTACCCTTTTTCACATTTTTGATACCAAGAATACTTACAAAATCCCTCGTATTTGGGTCGATTTTATATATATCCCCATTATCATTCACCTCAACTAGTATTACCCTACAAGAATATTTGTCTAAATGGTAAATTACTTCAGACTTGTCTTCATTTGTTTTTGTAAACAAATAATTACCATCACTACCAACCTGAATTTTCCATCCCTCGTACTTCAATGTAGCATTTTCATAATCATCATACGAAAGAACCATCCCGTTAGGGTAGTAAGCTACAGAATTCTTCAACAAAGGTTCATATTTAAAAACAGAATTTTTGACAACAAATTTTGGAATACTTACAATATCTGGGACATGTGCCTCAAAAAGATGTAACACGCCATTACGAAGACACTTTAATGATCTAGTATCACTCCATCCATCCTTACAAATACTATCTTCACGAATAACATCTTTACAAATATTATAATCTTTCGTTAAAATAAAACTTTTCTCCTTTTCATCTATACAACCCCGCTTTAAAACAGAAGCTTCAACAAAGCATTCTTTCAAAAAAAAAGAGCCACTCGTCACTCCTCCTTTAATAAAAGTATCATCAAAACACTTAAAATCCATTCTAAAACATTCATCTCCGATAATACTATTTCTATTTTTAATGAACAAACAGTCTCCATCAAAACTTAAACAATTCACTACTTGGCCTCTTTTTTTTTCGTTTTCTTTTTGATAAAGACACACATACCCCTCCCCTTTACTTCCATTAAAAAAAAGACAAATAATACTACCGTTGTATTCAAAAAATTCAACTTCATAATTATAGCAATTCTTAAATTTATCACACGAAAAAACAGTGGAACATATTTCATCAAATACACCATCATTGCCATATAATTCAAAGCCATCTACTCTACAGCAAACGGAAAGGTCACTCATTGTAGTTCCAAGATCACCTTTTTTTCCTAATACAACATCGCCTTTACACCATAATCTACAACCCCCTCCTGAAAGAGGAAAAGAACCAGAACGTCCAAGAGATATAACACTTTTTCCGTTATCATAAAAACAAAAAGTAACATCATTCTTGTCAAAACGAACTCCACAACCACTCTTCTCACCCTCTTTAAAATATCCGAGATAAGCATATCCTTTCTGTTTGTTAAATAAGAAACCATAACCATTAAACCTTTTATTTAAATACTGCCCAATGTACTCGTAGTTAATGTTTTTAAAGAAACCCCTTTCATCATCACCATAAAATTCTCCAACTCCGGTATGTTCAAGTGGAACTTTAGAATTATTTGTAAAAAATTTTACATAACTATTACGAAAGCGCTCCGACGCTTCTTCATATCTTTTTACAAAATCATTCCAATCGTAACTCAACTTTCCGGAAATTATCCCATATAAATAGTCAACATCTATCGACTTTCCTGAACCACTGTGTTCTTTTTTATTAATTCTACCAATAGAGCTAACCTTCGAGCTCTGACAAATCTTTTCACCACCAACAGTTTCTTTTATTTCATTTCTTTCCCCTTCCCCTATCTTACCACCACAATCGCAAAATTGTCCCGCACTGAAAAAACTAAAAGAAAAGAAAAATAAACACACACATTTACATCCACACCCCATAGCTCGAATGTACGAAAACAAACTTAATCTTTTTAAAACAAAAAACAGTATATATTTAATATAGATTATGGATATGTCCAACAAAGTGAATATGCTCAACAAGGAGTATAGTATGTCAATTCATAAAATCGGTGCTTATCGCTATGCGAGTATTCAAGTCCCTTCCATTGATAAGAACACTGGATGTAGGACTTCTTCGCACGTACATTGGGGTACAGTTGATGAAAATAATGTTTTCATACCTAACAGCAGGTTTATACTTGCTCCCCCAGAAGAATTAAAAAATTTTGTATTTCCAGAGAACTGGAATTTGGATAAAGTAAAAGAAATTTTTTCCACAATGAAGGGGAAGGAGAACATTGTCTTCAAGAGAGTGCCGGTGAAGGAGAGGACTAGGGAGAAAGAAGTTGTTACCTACGATGCTTAGTTGGTAACGCTTATTTTTTTCGAGTACGTGCGTTTATAATTTTTTCAGGTAAGGGTTAGTTGTACATTCAAGTTTGTAATTAACAGATATTCGGGAAATACTTCAGATGGAGATATAGTTTTACTTGTCTTGCGATTCAGCGAACATATCTAACAATCTCTAATCTTCCACGTTCATCACATGAATTGTCGTATACCCGCCTATTTAGATATATTATTCGTCATCTCTTTTCTATTATAAGTTCGTATAATTTCTTGGTTCCATCCACATTCAACAAGGCAACAAAATAGTCACAACACTCCGTGCTGCTAACACACCGTAAACAAAACACCTTATTTTATCTCCATAACTATGACGTCATCGACTACAGTTTCTACAACCCACAACGAATAAACCAAACCGATTTTCTATGAAAAAAAATTAACGATCTCTAAAAACAAATACAAAAACGACCCCTGCTACTTCCACCTCCCATAAGTTCAAACACAACTTGCAAAGTTTCAGTGTCATAATAACTCTTTAAAGGCGTACTTTCACTCACAGGAACTCCGTTTACAGAAACCAATCGCAACTTACTACAATCCAACCCTGCCCTTGTGCGTAGTCACTCTTGACATTCTCAAACGATATCTCTTCCCAATTTCCACCGGTATAACAAACAGAAGTGCACCTTTTTTTTCCGCCCACTAGGCAAGCATCTATTTTATATTTTTTTTCCATCATCGAAACCGATTTCTCTTCCTCCATATTTCCATAAGCAACAACTAATCCACATATTGCTAATACTCCACAAATGGAGCGCCTCATTTTATCACTCATACCCATGTAACGTCAGCGATTACAAATTTCATGGATAAAACAAATAATAAACACAGCCAAATTTTCGAAAAAACATAACAATTTCTATACTACTTGAAGTAGCTCTTGATAGTATAAGTATATGGATAAAGTCGAAGTGGTTGGTTTTAGACGTTCGAAAACGGGGAAAAAAGAATCGGATAATCTTAGATATTCTGCTAATGTTCCAGGGGTTTTGTACGGTAATGGAATAAACGAATTATTTTATGTACCAATGCGATTAATAAATGATCTTGTTTTTACCTCTAAAGTTCATTTTGTTGATTTTAATCTTGAAGGTACGCACTATGACTGTATAATTCAAGATGTTCAATTTCATCCAGTGAATGACATGATTATACATGTAGATCTTTATCAGATAAGTGAGGATAAAAAGATTAAAATGAAGATTCCTGTAAGATCTTGTGGAGAAGCTATAGGTGTAAAAAAAGGTGGTATCTTATTTCAAAAAGAAAAAAGGATATTGGTTACGGCTCTTCCTAAAGACATGCCTAACGAGATTCTTGTAGACATTTCGAATTTAGACGATGGTAAAACTATACGCGTCAAAGATTTGTCTATGAATAAATGTACATTCAACCTTACTCCAGAGGCTCCGTTGTTTAGTATAAAACCTATAAGAAGTGAATCTAAATAATCTTTGGTTGTGACTAAATCGGGGTTCGTATCTATTATTGGTTTCCCTAATGCAGGAAAATCTACATTACTAAATCATTTATTAAAATGGAGGTTGTCCATCGTGACGAACAAAGTCCAAACGACTAGAAAATCCATATTGGGGATTCTTACAGACAATAATTACCAGATAATATTTCAAGATACTCCTGGTATTTTAAAGGAAGAATTCAATACATTACACCATTGTATGTCGCGTTATATATCGCGATCTCTCGATGATGCAGACATTGTTATCTGGATCAACGATTCAACTAGTATTTTTGAAGTTCCAAACGTAATTAGTAGAACTTTAGAAAAAAATAAGATTCCTATTGTTTTAGTCTTAAACAAAATAGACAAATTGAGTGATGAAAAACTACTATTAAAAATAAGTGAAGCAAATAATGTTGGCATTGACGAACATAACATTATTCCAATATCTGCGCTCAACAATATCAATATAGATAAACTTAAAATCAGAATAGTTGATTTATTACCAGAACATCCATTTTATTATCCTGAAGACACTTTTACTGATAGATCCGAAAGATTTTACGCCTCGGAGATAATAAGAGAACAAATATTTGTTCACCTTGAAGAAGAATTACCGTACTCATCAGAAGTCATCATCGAAGAGTTTAAAGATGAAGAAAAAATTATAAGGATATTAGCAACAGTGTACGTCGAATACAAAAGACATAAAAGTATTATCATTGGGAAAAATGGGAAAATGATTGAAACAATAAGTGTCGATTCTCGAGAACACTTGAAAGAATTTTTCGGTAAAGATATATTTTTGAAGATATACATTAAAGTACTTCCTAAATGGCGCAACAATAAAAACATTCTAATGAAATTAGGGTATTAACATCATAAGTAAAGTCTAAATCAATTATTTCAACAACTATGGTAAAAATCACAATTGTGACAATCGCTATACGATAATAGAATATAAAACTGAAAAATTTTCGTAGTTATATCTAATGATGAGGTTTTTAGATATTGTCATACATACAGTTTGCGTTACTATAATAGTTACCATGGGATCTTCAAATATGACTCCAGATTTCTCGTGCGATTTGAATGATGGAAGTACCTTCGTATTAAAAGATAAAAAAAAACCGGTTTTTATAAACTTTTGGGCAACGTGGTGCGGACCGTGTGTTGGTGAAATGCCTGACTTACAGAACGTCTATGACGAGTATAAAGACAAGATTGATTTCGTTTTTATAAACTGTGGAGGATCTCAGAGCGACATCGACAAATTTGTACAATCGTCTAACGTTAAATACACTATTCCTATCGGTTTTGATAAAGACAACGCGATATCATCAAAATTTGGTGTTAGGAGTATCCCAAGGACTATTATACTAGACTCTGATAAACGTGTTGCATGTGATATAGTAGGTGCAAGACGTGGTGAAGATTATGTAAAAGAAATCAATAAAGTTTTAAAAAAATGACACTTAATAAGAGTAGAAGTAGAAACTTTTGCTTTTAAACACTAGCATTTATCAGACGCTATCTTGAATTCACTTAAATGTTGAGAAATTGTTTATATACTTCCTTGTGGGAGTATTTTATTCAATAAATCAATGATTTTATTGGACATATCTTCGACCTGACTAAGCATCTTATTCTTTTTTATAGACAATAACCTGAACGCGACATCTACAATTATACTTATTACCAGACCAGCTGCTGTCGTTATCATCGCCTCATATAAACCACCTGCTAATATTTTCGGAGTTATATTATCCTCAACATTCGACATTTCAATAAATGATCTGATCAGCCCAGTAATTGTACCTAAAAAACCCAACATTGGTGCAATACTTGCTATCATTGACAAATAATTCAACCCATTAGATAATTTCATTGAATAATTATTACACTTATTTTCAACTTCCTTTTCGATACTGTTTTTTAACTTCCCTTCATTAACACCAGTTGCACAACACAACACTACGTCCGACATTATTGACTTATCATTATTGCATTCAACAATCGCCTCATTGTACATACGATTTGAAATATAATTGGTACACTTATCAACAAAATTTTTATTAATACGGCAGCTAAAATGGTAAAAAACAATTCTCTCAAAAATTATCGCAATAGATATCACTGATATCAATGCCAACAGATACATTATAAAACCTCCTTTTGAAAATAACCACACCAAATTATCAAAACTAACCCCCATATTTTATATTTGTAATATTATCCATGGGTGATATTATAATCAAAAAGCTTTTCAAAAATACTGCGTTATATGGAATTGTCAACATATTTGGACGATTCGTTAATTATCTCCTTGTACCGCTGTACGCTCGGTTTTTATCACCATCATCCTATGGCGTAATTATAGAGATATATTCACTAATTGCTATTTTCAACGTCATATATACATACGGTTTGGAAACAGCATTCTTTAGGTTTTCAAATAATAAAAACGAGAACATTTTGTATAACAAATTCCAAACATTAATATTATCTTCGACTGTAATACTATCATTTATTACTGCACTGATCTTATATATTCTTCATTATCAATCGAGACATGTGATCACAATATGTGGAATACTATTCGTAGATACAATAACAGTTATTCCATTCGCAAAACTAAGACAAAATGATAACTTATCAAAATTTATTTCGCTGAAATTAATTCAAATATTCGCTAATGTGGTACTTAATATCATTTTCATCTGTTACATAAAACCAACTGATCAAATAATGAGCATTCTATTTTCAAATTTATTAGCTAACACGACGTCTTTATTGTTCATAAAAGTTAGTCCAAAACTAACATTAATTGAGTACGACCAGATGGTACAATTATTCAAATTTTGCTATCCACTTGTTATAGTTGGGATATTCGGAATTGCCAATTCTATGTGGTTAAGGATCTCACTAAGATATATACTTCCAGAAAATTTTTATGGTAACATATCAAATGAAACCATAATAGGAATCGTTGGCGCAAATTACAAAATAGGGACATTAATGTTATTATTTGTACAAACATTTAGATACGCTGCAGACCCAATATTACTAAAGTTAAAAGACAACACGAACACTAAATGTAATAGAATAACACTCTATTTTGTAGTATGCGCAACGGCAATATGGATGTTTACTTTTATATTTAGGAATCAATTGTGTAACATAATCTTACACGATGAAATATATAAAATAGGATCAAATGTTATACCTTTAGTTTCTTTTAATTACTTACTGTACGGAATTTTTTACAATTTATCAATTAAATTTAAATTGGTACAAAAAAATCATATTATTGGAATATTGGTAGTTATAAACTCTTTGATGACTATACTTTTGAGTTTTATATTAATTCCAAAGTACGGATACATAGGAGGAATAATATCAAATACAATCAGTTACATTGCAGTAAACACAGTGGTTTTTTTCCTGTAAAGTGTATTATGAGATTTTTATTTTCATTATTACTAATATTTCTCGTAAATAGTGCAGGACATGATCTGTTCAAAAAGAAAGTGAAAAGAAAAGCAAAAACAAAGAAAACGAATCTGCTTGGTAATTTTCAAATAAACCGTATAGAGGGAGAATGTAGTCTTGGTTGGGGAAATATGTGGACAAGATTCCATGGTAATACCAACGCTGGATTCACGTACATACATACTCCTCAAAATTTTAAAGGGACTAAACTCAGTTTAACCCATGGACTATACTTTGCTGTTGCACACACATTCTACGGTAACTGGAGCGAAATTAGATATTATGCCATAAGTATTAATTTTTTTACAGGACTAAGATATTTTATAGATGAAAACCTTAGTCTGGAAACTAATCTTGTGTGGAATCCTTATGTCAAAGGAAGAAATGAGTGTTTAATTTTTGATGGCAACAATAATAACGCAACATTATTAGCCATAGCAGGACTAGACGTAAATGTTAAATGGAAATACAAGAATAATGTGTACGTAGGTTTTGGATATTCTACACGATTCAATTTTGCTAATATTACTTTCTTAGGCCTTAAAAGCAATTCTAAATGGATTCTTTTCAATGAATATTTTCATAGCTTAAACCGAATAAAAATTTTAATTGGGTTTAGTTATAACGTGGGAGAAAATGGGAATGATATTATCCCTGTTGAAAACATTGATATTTTACGCAATTCTTTTGAAATAGGATGCAATATGGGATGCGGAAATTTATGGAAAAATTTTGGAGGAAGTGCGGACGTTGGTTTCACCCACATAAAAACACCAAATAATCTTCATATCTTCGAAAAATGTAAAAATTTAAGACTTAATTACGGTTTATACTGTTCTTTTTATCTTAAAAAATTTAATCGCGGTATGTTCGAATATAGTCATGCAATAGATGCTAGTTTATTTGCGGGGATAAGATACATCGCTAACAAAAACACCTACATAGAAACAAATTTTGTTTGGGCTCCTTGTTTAAAAAGAGTATACAGACCAAAATTTGAATATATTGACTTTACAATATTTGGTTTTGATTCAAATATAAAAAAACAAATTGATAATTGGTACGTAGGTATTGGATATTCGTGCAGATTCAATATTATGGCAAGAAGTTTTACTTCACTTGAAGCTTATAACAAAACAGATGAAGTTCTGTTATTAAACACATTAAAAATACTATTCGGAAGGACAATAAGTGTTTAAAAACATTTTCGCAGAAATGAATATAGATGGGGTATCGTCTTTAAAAATTACGAGTTTAAACAAACTTATAAATATTTGTTAGCGGAACCTGAAGCGACACAAGATCTCTTTAATCAAAACACGTTAATTTACGCTATAACTATACATTTTTTATTGGTACGACGACAGTATTACTGTAAGTTTGTCCGCACACTTGTATTGGACCAATTTTGTATAATAAAGACGGCATGTAAGGAATCATTAATTTGGAAAACAACTTATCGTCATCGTTCTCTAAAACAATGTTAAAATCGTTCATTTTGCGTTTATTCATCTCTGGAATCTGTTTTGAAGAAAAATGGATATTCTCTTTTAAAAAACCTGCAATACATGACAATATGCGTATCCCTTCTAAGGCATTTGAATTACTGTAATGAGAAAGAAAAAAAAGATGGATATACATTTGCAATGGTGTTTTTTTTACAACAAAATTCTCACCATTTTTTATATAACGCGGAATGTTACTTCCAAGATCATTTTTAACATTAATATCAGCAATATTTACAATAATATTATCTCTTTGTTTATCAACATTCCCAAAATTATGGAAATAATTGCTAAAAAGTAAAACCTCTTCGTTACAATCACACTCACTTCTCAAATACTTATCTATTTCTTTTAAAACTACATCGATGTACTTATCCATTTGATCTATTTCTTTACAAGAAATTTTGATTTATACTCTTTACCACCAACTGACAAGATTGAAAATAATTCACCAATATCACTAACAGAAGGACATAGTGAGAAAGTTTTTAACTTATTGTGAGTTATTTTAAATTCCTCCGATTTCTCTTTAGATTTTATTTTACTAAACGGTACAACTTTTCCCTCACCGTTGACGAATCTTACAGTTGCATCCTTAAGCTTTGTTTCATACGTACCCTTATCCTTCTGGTCAGACTTATAATAATCCATACTAACATGTCCACCAATTAGTTTGATTATAAATATTAAACCATTATCTGTCACAATAGAAACAGGTTCAACAGTTCCTTTTTCATTAACAATTTTAAATGATACATCTTCATCTTTTTTACATTTAAAATTTTTTATATCAACACTTTTTTTCTCATCTTTACACTTAAGTACAACAGTCATTTCTTCATCATCTAAATTTTCAGGATATAACGACAAAGTGAACTTACCATTTACTTTTTTCTTTAAAATTTCGGTTATTAATGTTTCACCTTTGTGACTGTTTTTTATCTTTTTATTTTCATTTTTCGACAATTTGTAAAAACTAATATTCTTTTCTTTACTCGTAAACGATATAGATAATCCATCAATAAGTTCATTGTAAGTATTCCTTATTCCTTCCTTTTTAGCAAAATTTAAATTGACATGTCCTCTAATCTCATTTACTTTAACTGTTAAATTATTTATTTCAATTATATGATCATCGGATAATTTAATATTTGGGTTTATATCTTCATCAGAATTGATGATTAGATTATCATCATTACTGTTTTTTATACCTCTCTCATCTATACTTTTTGAATCACTTTTTTTAGTTGATTTATCCTGTTCTATTGTGTTTATTTCGTCCTTTTGTTTTATCGTATTTATTTCATTTTTTTCCGAATTTTTTTCACCCGTTACAAATTGTTGACATATCATATCACAAATCAAAATACCAGATAACAGTAACTGGCAAATCATATTCTTACCCATAATTTTTTATAGTACGATTATACTAAAAAAATAATACTTTCATACTCACTAAAACTTATAAAATTAACATCACATTAAGATGCTCCGATTTGTATTAATTTATTCTTTCAACAAAATAAATCAGAGAAAATTTATTTTTTACACCTAATAATTGTATTCCAATTGAAAATACAGATCAATATTTTGACGAGGAAATTAGTATTTTAATATAGTAGTTAGTATAAATTAACTTAAAAATATAATCATGAATTGTGGTCGTATCAAATGTAACGTAAAAATTGACGGAACTAACATATCAGAAACACTTCCAATTACCTATGTGGAAACATTTAACGGAATAAACGCAATTCCATATTGTATAATAAAAATACAAGACAATCCTATTAATAAAAGTTTACTAATGGATGATAAAGTATTTAAAATAGGAGCAAAAGTTGAGGTTGAATTCGGATACGACAATGATGCCAAAAATGTTTTTTCTGGTATCCTCATAAATCAATCATTCAATCTTGACGCCACGATAGGATTATGTTTATTTGAAATAACAGCTAAAGGAAAAACTTTTCAAATGACCATAGCCAATAAAGTCACAAGTTATAAGGATAAAACAGATTCAGACATACTGAAAGAAATAACTTCAAGATATGGACTAAATGCCTCTATCGGGAACATGACAACAAAACATGAAATATTAACACAATATGGCGTTACAGACTGGGATTTTGTAAACATGCGTGCCGAGGCTTACGGGTTTGTTGTATCATTGAAAGATGATAAAATAACTATTGACAAACCCGGTACTAGCACGTGTGGTAAGGCTACTTTCTGTGAAAACATAATATCCATGAATTTAGATATTGTTGGAGATTCTCAACTAGATTCAACAGAAGGTAAAATTTGGGATATTGCCTCACAAAAAGTCAAAGAGATAAAAAGTGATAACATAAATGAAAAATCATTTGGATCCGTTAAGTGTAATGATATAATCAGTGCTAATGGTAAAAATAAATCATTATTTGTACACTCTGGGAACAAAAATGAAACAGAATTAAAAACTTTATTGTCAGGTATCATGACGTTAAATAGGTATTCTAAAATACAAGGATTTATGACAGTCATTGGGAACAATAATCTCAATCCTAACAGTTGTGTGACAATAGAAAAATGTAGTGAAAAATATAACGGAAACGCTTACATAAGTTATGTTCAACATATTTTTGATAAAGGAGAATGGACTACTAGACTACACATTGGTTTAACGGAAAAAAGATATGTTAATACCCATACTGACGTGTTTACACATGGGGTAAATGGGGCACTTCCAGAAATTAAAGGATTAAGTATTGGAACTGTAATCAAAATAGATGGAGATCCAGATAATAATTTTAGAGTACAAGTATGCATTCCGTTGATTCATAACGCCGGTGAAGGAACATGGTGTAGATTGTCAACATTTTATGCTTCCAAAAATGGAGGAGCCATATTTTTCCCTGAAATTAACGATGAGGTTATTGTTGGTTTTATAGAAAATGATTCACGGTATCCTGTTATATTGGGATCCGTTTATAATCCTAAAAACAAACCATCTATAGACAAAATTGAAGCTGCCAATACTACAAAAAAAATATGTACAAACAGCAAATTGGAAATTTTATTCAACGAAAAAGATAAGATTATAACAATCAATACTCCAGGAAAAAGAACTATCACAATGTCAGATAAAGACGAATCTCTTGAATTAACAAATGGAAGTGATAAAATATCCATAACTAAAGGTTCGATAACAATAAAATGTGGTAAAGATGTAACAATTGAAGGCAACAATATAAAATTGAAAGCCAATAGTGCAATTCAGTTAAAATCTACCAGTGACATGAAAATTGAGGGAGGTAATGTATCATTAAAAGGATCCATGGGAATGAAAATAGAAGGCAGTGCTAGCGCTAGTGTTAAATCATCTGGAATAACCGAAATAAAAGGAAGTTTAGTAAAAATAAACTAACAAATATAAGGTTTCATTGCTAGTGAAAGTGCACTTACACTTCAAAAATTATTAAAACATAGTGTAAATATTCTGTATTTTATCATACTTAATAGTGACAGTTAAGCTAATAATATTCGTGTTAATAAATATATTTTGTACTAAAGTGAATGATTGTAATTAGCAATCGTGACTTTAATATAGGTCAAATAGCAGAATCAGGTCAATGTTTTAGAATAAATCAGATTGATGACTATTTATGGAATGCTGTCGCCTTTGATAAAGTTTTGACAATAAAACAGATAAGTAATGAAATAACCTTTTACTGTAACGAATATGATTTTAAGACGATATGGACATCTTACTTTGACCTAAATACTGATTATTCTGACATTAAAAAATTTCTATTAAACTTGAACGATTGTTACTTAACTGAAGCCATTAAGTATGGATACGGTATCAGAATACTAAAACAAGACCTATGGGAAACTATGATAAGTTTCATCATATCTCAAAGAAATAACATAAAAAAAATCAAATTATCTATTGAAAAACTATGTCAATACAAAATTCACTTTCCAAGTCCACAAGAAATAAATTCATATTCATTTGAATTTTTAAGTTCATGTGGCTTTGGGTATAGAACTAACTATATCCAAAATTTGACAAAATCAATAGTAAATCAAAAATTCAACCTAAACGCATTAAAAACAATGAATTATGAATCGTCAATAGAGAAATTATTAACAATAAAGGGGATTGGTAATAAAATAGCTAATTGTGTCATGTTATACGGTTTACATCACGTTAATGCTTTTCCAATAGACACTTGGATGAAAAAGATAATCAGTAAATACTACAAAAAAGATTTTAATTACAAAAAATTCTACCCGTATTGTGGTATTGCACAACAGTATATGTTTTTTTATGAGAGAAAAAAATCAACAAAATAACATCTATTTCTTTATTTTATTTTTCACCTTGTTAGCACCAGATTTTGCCCCATCTTTCGCTTTATTCCATAAGTTCTTACCACCATCTTTTACATTATTAGCTCCATCTTTTGCTTTATTTGCGACATTCTTTGCACCATCCTTCACCTTATTAACACCAGACTTAACTGCTTTTGAAGCTGATTTGGCTTTATTCTTAACATAAGTAACTCCTCTCTTAATAAGAGCTAACAACTTTGACAGTAAACTTCCCAATAGCGCCGCTATAGCTAATGGAATTAACAAAGCTGCACCAGCAACTAAGTTTCTCAAAGAATCCAAAATATTGAATTTACCTATTTTACTCAAAAGCGAAGAATCTAACAAATTATTTTTTAATATACCTGGAAGAGAGCTATCTGCTTTAATTGGAACACTTTTAGTCAATATCTGATTATCTGAAGAATTTTTGTTATTTTCACTATGATCATCTTTTTGTTCATTATTGTCCTGTTTATCTTCTTTTCCAGCATTTTCTGTTTCACCAACTTCATCTTCTTTTTCAGTTTCATCTTTAACATTATTAGGATTTTCTTCATTTTGTTTATCTTCATTAGTTTCTTTATTTTCTTCATTTTGTTTATCTTCACTAGTTTCTTTATTTTCTTCACCTCGTTTATCTTCATTAGTTTCTTTATTTTCTTCATTTTGTTTATCTTCATTAGTTTCTTTATTTTCTTCATTTTGTTTA